>JAFRBA010000170.1 GCA_017405115.1 Kiritimatiellia bacterium | reverse complement strand
CGACGACGAACCTCGGCTCGTCCTCGGCGCTGCGCGAACGCAGTTGCATTCCAGCACCCATTGTGCTATCCTTTCATGTGCTGCCACGTATTGGAGCAGGCGGTTCTGCAAGGTCGCAAACAAGTATTCGGGGTCTTTTGCCCCAGGCAGGTGGTTCCGCCGGCGCCCAAACAGACCCTCGAGTGTGGGCCGCGGCTCGCGCCGCAGCTTGACTCACTGTCCCCTCGGGTGTCTCCCATGCGTCACAGCAAGTGTTTACCAGGCACCTGCTGTCCCGTATCATACTCCAATACGCGGCAGTCTTTCAACCCCGAATATTACCGCCTTGTCCGGCGGCGAGCAATATAATACCAAACAGGCCCCACGAAAGGCCCATTTTTAGTTCCTTCTCTTGGACAACGGCTTTAGAATGATGCTGGCCACAAAGAGCAGGTGTATACAGGAGGAGAGAAACATCTCCTGTCTCTACTGATCTTTGTGGCTAAGCAAAAAACCTGCGGCGGAAGACCGGATCCGTCAGATGTCGACCTCGACGTCGACGTCGTTGGACTTCTTCTTGGTCGTTTCTTCCTCGGTGGGCTCGGTGATCGCCTTGGCCGCCTTGGTCTGCATCGTCGGCAGGTAGCGGTAGTAGACCATGAGCTGCAGCGCGCAGAGGCAGGTTGCCATAGTGTCGCCGCCGCCCTTGCAGGTCTCCTCGGCGACCATCTTCCAGTAGCCGATCTTGCGCGGCTTGCCGTCCGGCCCCTCGATCGTCTCGGGCAGCGTTATGATGGTGCGCGGATAGAGGGCCTTCATCGCGACGTTCCAGTCCTGCCAGGTCTTGACGTTCGCGGGGGTGGCGCCCTGGCACATGCCGGCCTGGTACTTGCACTGGGAGGCGTAGTAGCAGTAGTACTGCGGGTTGTGCGTCGGCAGCGCCTCGTTGAGCTTGCCCTTCTCGCCGGTGAAGGACGGCTTCCAGGCGCGCATCGTCTCAAGCGCCTCCTTGACCTCCTTCTCGTTCATGTAGCCGAGCAGCTGCATGGCAAGGCAGCCGGTTGCAGTGAGTCCGGTCGGGTTGCCGCCTGCGGTGTAGTTGAAGCCGCCGTTCTTGAAGTTGCGCGTCTTGAGGCACTTTATCGCCTTCTTGATGCACTCGTCGAGCCCCTTCGGGTGCATGCCGGCCATCTTGCCGGCCTTGAGCGCCTGTAGGGCCCACCCGGCGTAGGACATGTCGTCGCGGGTGGACGTCTTGTTCATTCCGTAGTCCCAGCCGCCGGTCGGGCTCTGGTTGTCGACGATGCGCTGCAGCGTCTGCTCGGCCACGATCTTCGTGTTGGGGTTGCGGGTCATGCCGTACGCCTCGCAGAGCGCGTACGTCGCGATCAGGGTGGCGTACTCGTTGCCGTCCGTCCCCTTGAAGGTCACGACCTTGTTGCCCGTCTTGTCCGTCTTGGTGGTCAGCGAGTCGATGAGGTACTGCATCGCCTTCTGCACCGTGTAGCCGAACTCCTTCGAGTCGGGCGTTTCGCCGTGGGCGAGGAACGCGAGGATGGCGAGGCCGGTGTTGGATATCGGCGAGGGCGACCAGCTTCCGTTGGAGTTCTGCGTCTTCTTGAGCCAGCGCAGGGCCTTGAGCACCGCTCCCTCGGTCTGGGCGTCGCCGTAGCTGTTGCCGCCGCCCAGGTACTTGCCGCGCGAACCAGGAGTGCGCGAACCGGCCATGGTACGCATCGTGATAGGAGACTTGATGAGCGCCACGGAGTCCTGCGTGGCGGGCTTCACGGAGACCGGCTCGTTCTGGACCGGAGTCGGGGTCGTCACGTCGACCTGCGACACGTTCGGCGTGTCGACCTGCACGTCCACCACCTCTTCGGGGGGCGTCTGCTCCTCGATCTCCTCGGGCTCCTGCTCCTCCTTGAGCTCCTCCTCCTCGTCCTGGGCGCGCGCGATGTCGACCTGGATCGTCTCGCGGTTCTGCCCGGTGACGGCGGTCACGACGATGAGTACTATGACCCCCAGCGTCGGCAGCAGTATCGCGCAGATCGGCGCCACCAGGCGCTGAAGCTCGGTCCGCGCGAGCTTGTACTCGGCGGAGCTGCGCGGCTTACCGAGCCCCTTGAACATGTCGGAGAGACGCCGGAAGAAGCCCTTCTCCTCGAATGCGGCCTCGATCTCTGCCTTGTGCAGCTCGAAGAGCTCCTCCGCCGACAGCGGGGCCTCCTCGCCCAGTTCCTCTTCTCCAAAGTTCGTCTCGTCGGACATTTCGCTCCGCCTTCCTACATCGTGAAGATGCTCACGCTGAACAGCTGGTTGCGATAGCATATGTCAAGTGCGTCGACAAGGGCCTTGTGTGGCGAGTCCTCCGCGCACTTGATGATTATCGGGGTCTTCTTCGACGTGCGGGCGACCTCGCGGAGGTTCTGGTCCAGCTCGGACCGGCGGACTTCGCGCCTGTTGTACACGAGAAGACCGTTCGCGTCGTGGCCGCGGCCGATCTCGATCGTGACCGTCGTGTCGGACTCGCTTTCGCTCTTTCCGCTCGACGGCGCGGGACGGTTCGCGTTCAGCTTCGATAACACGTCCTCCTGCTGGATCGTGACAACAAAGAAGATGATGAGTTCGAACACGACGTCGATCATCGGCGTCATGTCGAGCTGCGGATTGTCCTGCGGCTTTCTCGCCATTCCGACCGCCTCACTTTCCCTTTTTGGGCTTCTGGTTGGGGAACTTCGTCAGCAGGCGCGCACGCGGGCCGCCCTTGACGGTAATGCCCTCGTTGATCTTCCGCAGCTTGGCGCGAAGCCCGGCGTCGTCCTTGTACGTCTTGTCCTCCTGCACCGCGACGAAGGATATCTTCCATATCCCGGCGGCGGTGCAGGCGTTCATGACGCGCGCGACGGCGTAGTGCGGCACGGCGTAGTCGGCGCGGATCAGCACCGGAAACTCGCCGACCCTGCGCATCTTGTCCTTGACGCGGCGGCCGATCTCCTCCGGCGATATGTCCCGGTCGCCCATCGAGATGCGCGGCTTGCCCTTGCGGAGGCCGATGTCGATCATCATGTGCGTCGGGGGCAGCTCCTCCGGCGTCAGCACGATGCCGTGGCGTCCGTCCTCGAGCTCGATCGACTCGTCCTTGCGCTGCGCCTCCACGAGCGTTACGACGAAGAAGATGATGAGCTCGAACACGACGTCGATCATCGGCGTCATGTCGAGCTGCGGATTATGCTGGTTTTTCTTGGCCATCTCTCAGCCCTTAGGTCAGGCCTGGGCCTCCCCGTCGACGGCCTCCGCGCCCGGATCCACAGAGACGTTCCTGAGGCCGTTCAGAATCTCCATCGTCATGGCCGTCATCTTGAGGATGAGTCGGTTGGCCTTGTTGCGGAGCGAGTAGAACACCGTGATGGACGGGATGGACACGATAAGGCCGCCGGCCGTCGTCCAGAGCGCCTGGCCGATGGAGCTCGCCAGCGCGGACGCGTCGCCGGCGCCGCCCGAGGCGAGCGCCTGGAACGTCAAGATCATGCCTTGCACGGTGCCGAGCAGTCCGAGCGACGGGCCCAGGTTGCCGCAGACCGAAATCCAGTTCAGGCGCTGCTGTATCTTCTCCTGCTCCAGGTCGGACGCCGCGGTGACGGCCTCCTGGATGGCCTCGAAGCCCTCCTCGATGTGCTGGAACGCGGCAAGCACAATCGAGCTCATCGCCGACGGATTCTGCTGGCAGACCTCCATCGCCTTCACGACGTCGCCCTCCGCCATGGCGGCCTGCACGCCGTCGAGGAGCTTCTTGGGCATCAGCTTCTCGGGCTTGATGAGGATGGAGGAGTCGATGGAGAAGTAGATCGCGAGCGCTCCGTCGCCGAACAGCGCGAACCAGAGTATCATGCCGACGATGCCAGAGCCGAAGACGATGTCGTAGAAGCCGCCGCCGGACTTCTTGCTCACCGTCGCGTTGGCCTCGACCTTGTTGCCCTCGGCGTCGGTGAGCTCCTGCCCGAGCGACTGAAAGGCTGCCATTGGCGCGACGCACGTTCCGACGAGAACCGACGCCGCGAGAAGAGACTTCTTGATCTTGTTCATTTGGTTGTTCCTTTGTTTTTCAGAAATTGCCTGTTTTTACTTCTTGCTTTTTACTTACAAACTTCTTCCTTCTTCCTTTTTACTTCTTCCTTCCCCCTACGCTCCCTTCGCCTGCGCGCGGAGCTGCTCGGCGCGGGCCGACTGGCCGAGCTTGTCGAAGCACTGCGCCGCCTTCAGGCACGCCTCCGCGCGCTCGCGCGCACACGGGGCGTCTTGATACATCAGGACGACGCGAAGGTATCCATCGCGCAGCGCGCGGCGAAGCTCGTCGGGCTTGTCGTTGGAGCCCGCGACGATTATGTCGCCGCGCATCACGAGGGCGGCGGCGGACGACTGGCGGTCGCCAGCGGCGGAAGCCTTCTTCAGCAGGCCCTCCAGCTGCTCGTTCTTGCCGAGCTTAAGGAGCGCCTGCCAGTAGGCCGCGGCGAGGTCGCCGCTGTAGGCCGCGCTCTTGTCCTCGGAGACGATCGCCTGGCATGCGTCGTACGCCTTCTGCGCATTGCCGGCCGCGAGATGGGCCATTGCGAGGTACCGGCCCGCCGGCTTGTCCCACTTGAGCATGCGGTAGTCGGAGACGATCTTCGTCAAGGTGCCGATGGCGGACGCGCCCTGCCCGTCCTGCACCAGCTGGACCGCCTTGTCGAACCCGGCGGGCTTGGCGACGTCGATCCCCGTGACGTCGGCGAGCTTGAACTCCTTGGTGATCTTGCCCTTCTCGACGATGTACTTCTTTTCGCGGGCATGCCACTTGATGTCGCCGGCGAACGTCTCGGCGTCGGTCGAGATCGTCCCCGGAATGGCGAACAGCTCCGGCACGGCAAGCGCCGCGAGCGACAGAATCAGCGTTTTCTTCGTCATCGTTCGTTACTCCTTAAGTCAGTTTGCGGGTTTGGCCGGAAGGTCGGCCTTGGCCTTGTTCATGCAGTTCTCGATTTCGGTCCTGGCCTTCCCGTTCGGGAAGAGGTCGAGGTACTGCTGCCCGTACTTCATCACCAAATCGGCCACGTCGGCCCCAAGCTTCGAGAACAGCGGTATCATGGTGGAGTACGCGCGATCCAGGTTGGCGACCGCGCCTTCCTCCATCTTGTCGATCGGATTCTGCTCGTTTACGCCGTGCGACTGGATGAACGCCTGGAAGGTAGACGCCGCGCGGCCGCACGTCTCCCGCGACTCCTCCTTCAGGCCCATCGCCTCCTCGGCCTTCATGCGCCGCACGAGGACGTCGCCCGACATCAGATCTATCGTGTCCTGCTCCCACAGCGGCTTCTTCGACCAGTACTGGCGGACCTTCCTTATGGCGCCGACCGCCGCGCCGAAGTACTTGCCGCGCATGATCGGGTCCTTCTCCGTGCGGCCCTGCTCGGAGGCCACCTCGACGAGCATGAAGTTCGCGTCCGCCGCGATCGCCATCTTGGCCATGTCAGGATCGCCAAGGAAGCGGTCGAGCGCCTCGCGCGCCTCCGCGAGCGACCCCTGCCGCCACGAGCACTTCGCCTGGCCGAGCCGCGCCCGCGCGACCGTCACCGGCGTGTTCGTGCCGGCGAGGCGGATCGCCTTCTCGAACGCCTGGTTCGCCAAGTCCCAGTCCTTCGCCTCGACGAGGGCCTCGCCGGCGTTCAGGAACTGCCAGGGCTTGTAGGCGCCGTCCGTGCGCAGCATCTCCGCGTAGATCTCCGCTCCCTCCTTCTTCAGGCCCATCTCGATGAGGCTCTTCGCGAGACGCGGCTTCGCGTTCTTCGCCTCGTCGGAGTCGGGGAACTTCTTGGACAGGCGGTCGAGCGCGTCCTTCGACTTCTCCATGTCGTTGAGGGCGGTGTAGATCGTGCCGAGCTTCACGTAGCCGGCCTTGGCGTACTGCCCGTCGGGATACTCGGCGAGGTACGCCTCGTAGCTGGCCGCCGCGCGCTTGCGGTACGCCTCGATCTTGTCCTCGGGACGGTTCATTCGGCTCCAGCATTCGCCGACCATGAACATCGCCGCCTCGCGGAGCTCCTTGTACTTGCCCGCGTCCTCCTTGGACGTCGTGGGGTCCTTCAGCGCGGCGTCCGCGGCGGCGGTGAACCCGCTGAATGTCTTTATGGCGCGGACGATCTGCGCCGTGCCGCGCCTCTCCTCCGCCTCCACGTCCTCGGGGGCTGCGTTGGTCTCGGCCGACCCCCTGGCGGACGCCAGCATGTCGAGGCCGGCGCGCTGGTACATCTGGGCCAGCTTGAACTGCGCCTGCAGACGGCGGATCGGCAGTTTCTCGACTTCAAGGTACTTCGTCATGTACGCGATCTCGCCCGCAGAGTCGCCGAGCTTTCCGCTGCATGTGCTCAGCTGGAGGAATGACAGCGCGTAGGACGACGAGTTGGTGTACACGGTCGCGACCACGTTCCAGTACTTCGCGGCGTCGGCGTACTTCTCGGCCTTCTGAAGCTCGTTCGCCCTTGCCGCCGCGACGTTCGGTGCGTTGCCGTGCCGACGGTAGTTCTCCACGAACATCATGTAGAGCCGGTCCGCCTCGGCCGCGTTGTGCCGCTCGGCCTCCTTCGCCGCAAGCCTGGCCACCGCGTCGCCCGCCGACATCATGATGAGCTTCTGCCTAGACTCGGAGAACCGCTCCGCGAGATAGCCCTCCACCGCGTCCGCGTCGAGCCGGTAGTCGGCGGCCTTCTTCTCGTCCTTCGCCTGCTTCGCCTCGAGTATGAGGTCGAGGTAGGCGGAGGCCACGTGCTCCACGGCGGCGACGGACTCCTGAACCTCGGGATACTTTGAGAGGACGGAGAGGTACGCCTCGATCGCCTCGAGGTACTTGCCCTCGGTGTACTTCTCGTTCGCCGTCTTGAACTGCGCCGCGCGGACCTTCGCGATCTGCTCTGCGGTCACCTTCGTCTTGATCTTGGCGTTGTACTGCTTTTCGGCGAACGCCTTGATCTCCTCGGAGAGGTCGCCGGCCGCCGGCGCCCACGCGCTCGACTCGTAGTTGAGGAACACGTTGACGGCCATGTTGAACGCGCCCTTCGAGCCGACGCGCTTGCCGTTCTTGCCCTTGGGCCCGAACATGAGGTCCTTTATGCGGTCGTCGTCGCGCTTCGTCTTCTTGGCCTCGGCCTTCGCCTCGTCCCACCGCATCTTCGCCTGAAGGTACATGCACTCCGGAAGGGGCGACAGGCGCAGCAGGCCCTGCTTGCCCTCGGGGTCGAACTCCACGATCTGGTCGTGCAGCTCCTGGAGCTGGGGCTTGTACTCGTCGATGATCTCGGCGGCGCGGTCGACGTCGCCCTTCATCTGCTCGATGTGCGCCTTCATCGACACGGCGCGGCCGAAGAAGACGGGCTTCGAGAGCTGCCAGAGGAGCTTGTCGACTATCTTGGTGGCCGCCTTGAGGTAGCCGTCGCGCGCCTTCTTCTGCTTGGGGTCGGCCGTCTGTTCGGCAAGGCGCAGGTATATCTCGACCGTCTCGCAGCCGAGGTTGCACCAAAGCTCGTCGCCCTCGCGGAGCTGCGACAGGAGCGCCTCGTAGCGGGCCGCCGCCTTCGCGTACTGCTTGTCGCCGACGAGGAGCTGGCCGTAGGCGTAGCATGCGTCCATGTAGAACTTGCGGATGTCGGCCGGCGGCTTCTGGAAGACCTTGAAGAACTCGTCGTATATCTTCATGCACTCGGCCTTCTGGCCGCGCCCGAAGTAGTTGTTCGCGACTTCGAGCCTCGCCGCCCAGTACTTGGTGGACTTCCTGTCGGGAAGCGCGGCGATCTTCTTCTCGGCCTCCTCGAACTTGCCGAGGGCCAGCAGCCCGCGGACCTCGATCGCGAAGAACCGGACCTCGGTCTCGGGCCATTTCTTCTTGGTCTCCTCGATGATCGGGCCGGCAAAGTCGGGGTACCCGTAGTTGACGAGCGCCTCGACGTAGCTAACCTCCGCCTCGAGCTCGGGGTTCTCCTTCGGCTCCTCGGCGGGAGCGGCCTCCTCCGCGGAGACGCGCATCGACGACAAGGCCGCAAACACAAAAACTGCTGATAGCATCTGCCTCATGATGGAGACAATTATACTAAATTCCGCGCGCGAAAGCAACAGCGAACATATGGGACAATTCCAAATCTAGGGAGGGACGCGCCCCGTCGCGTTTCAGGCTATGAGGCGTCCGCCGGGGCCGTTATACAGAAAAAGCCACGGCCGCCGTCGCGACCGTGGCCATTTTGCGGAGACGCCTCCTCAGCTCAGTCGCTGAACCGGGTATCGAAGTTCATCAGCTTGTCGCCGTTGACCGTTATGTCGAAGAACAGCCACTTGCGGTATTTTACCTTGTGGTCGTAGATGTATATGCACAGGGAGGATACGAAGTCGCCCGAACTGGACTTCCTAAAGGAGGTCACAAACAGCGGAATGCTGGTGGCGGCGATCTTCTTGCCACCGAAAAAGCCGCTGACCATGACCGCGTCGTTCTCCATCTTGATCTTCAGCGAATCGTCGCTGCCAAGACCGGAGCCCTCGTCCCGCGCCTTGAAGGTGTACTTGTAGCCGTTGAAGCTCTCGAACACCCCGCCAGGGCAGACCAGCCCAGCCGGCTTTTGCGCGATGTAGGTGCTGGTCACGTTCACCGCCTCGACGACGGAAACATCCCTTATCCTTCCGAAGTCGTCCACCACCTTGACAGTGATCAGGCCAGGATCAAGCGTCTTGGTGCCGAGCTTCATCTTCTCCGGCGTGAACTTGGCCTTTTTCGCGGAGCAGTAGGTGTACTTCGAGGTAAACGGGTACGCAACGCCCTTGTACGTGACCTTGCCGGAGACCTTGCCGGTGGAGCCGACCGTGAACGCCAGGTAGCCGCCCGGCTTGTTGCCTCCGTCGGGGAAGGCGTAGCCGTTGAACGTGCCCTTCGCCCAGGACGGAACCGACACCTTGAACTTCACACGCTGGGTTATCGGGGTGACCTTGGAGCCCGCCCGCACCGTCACTGACGCGGTGAAGTTGCCGGGCTTGGTGGGCTTGCCGGTGATCTCGCCCGTAGTCTTGTCGATCGAAAGCCCCTTGGGCAGACCGCTGACTATGAACTTCAGGCCGGATGTGGCCGGCTTCACGCCGATCTTCAGCGAGAACGACTTGCCGGCCGTCGCCTTGGCGGGCGTCGTTGCGAGTTTCTTCGTTGCGGACGTGAACGAGATCTTCGTCTTCGTGGCGGCATTCTTCGCGACTGCCGCCGACGCGTCCGCCGCGCACGAAAGAGCGACCGCCGCGCATGCGATGGCCTTGACCGCCGTCCTCAGAAACTTGGTTTTCATCTTGTGGTTTCCTTTCTGTTGTATTGTTGTTTGCTGAGGGCGCGACGGGGCGCGCCCCGCCCAAGATGGCTTTGTTGTCGAAACATCGTCGCCGACGGCTGTTACTTCTTCCACACCGCGTAGAGCGTTACCGTCTCGCCGTTCTTGTCGGTGAGGTTCTTCACCTCGGCCTTGTTCTTGTAGGCAACAGTGCCGCTCTTCTTCTTCGCCCAGCCCTTGAACTTGTAGCCGGACTTCTTGAAGGCGTTCGCCGGAAGCTTGACCGTCTTGCCGTACGACGCGGTGATGCTGCCCATCGAGCCGGTTCCGCCGTTCTTGTGGAACTTGATCGTGTACTTGTTCCTCTTCCACTGCGCGTAGAACGTGACGTCCTTCTTCACCTTCGTCGCATCCGTCACCTGCGTGCCGCCGCTCTTCGCGGTAAACCAGCCAGAGAGCCTGTAGCCCTTCCGCGTGGCCTTCGGCAGCGTGCCGACCTTGCCGTTGACGAGTGCCTTGACCTTCGACTTCGCAGCAGTGCCGCCGTTCGCGTTGAACGTCACCGTCTTGAAGACCTTCTTCTCCGCCTTGTCGAGAAGAGACAGCAGGTCAGACGGGCCCTGGCGACCTGAAGTCGCTGCTGCACAGACGTCCGGCTTGTTCGGGTTTATCACGGCGCAGAGCGGCAGCATGATACCATTGTCTGGGTCACTGTATGGAGTGGCGTAGTACCAGAAGTCGTCACGCTGTTCGTCGCAGTTGCAGAACCACAGGAAGTAGTCGCCGAGAGCGGCTCGCACAGACGCATTCTCGCAGGACTGGTCGCGGGTTGTCGTCGTGTTGACGCACGTCTCGCGGCCACCAATCATAAAGATCGGCTTCCCGGCCTTCTTCGCCTTTGCAATGACGGTGTCGGCGTTGGCGCCCTTGGTCCACTTAAGCGAGCCCGCCTGCGCCGTGCACGAAAGCGCGACCGCCGCGAGGGCGAACGCCATCTTTCCCAGTTGCTTCATCTGTCTCTCCTTTGGTTATTTGTTGCGGGCGCGACGGGGCGCGCCCCTCCCGGAATGTCCCTCCCGCACAATGCTCTCGCAGTTGCGGGAGGGCCGCGCACCTGCTATTCGAACACGTAGTCGGGGATGAACTCCCAGTTGACCGTCCCGTCCCTATCTGCCTTCAAAACCATTCGCTTGTAGTATTTCGTCAGGGCGCTGGCGATGATGATCTCAAAGCCATAGGAGTTGTCTCCGGTGGCGGAGACAATGATCAGCGGAACGGCCACGGGCCTGAGCTTCTTGCCGTTTGCAGTGCCGGACACTTCCACGACGTCGCCGACGTTCCCGAGGTAGAAGTCGAAGTGCAGCTCGTCGCCCTTCCTGAGCCCGCTGTTCGGGACCGTGTGATCGAACGCATAGGTCTTGTCGAGGAGGAAGTCGAGCGTACCGCCCTTCTTCAGCAGATTCGCAGTTGTCTGGGCAATCCAGTTGCCGGACGACGTGTCGGCAACCCCTATGACAGTGCCGTTCGGCAGCTCGAGAGGCCGAGAGACCACGGTGCCCATCTTGTAGGTCTTCCGTCCCATCGTGATCGTCGGGGAGAACTTGGACTTCTTGTCGGAGCAATACGAGAGCGACGTCTTGAACGGATAGGAGTTGGTCTTGTACAGGAGGGTGCCGCTCACGAGGCCGTAGGAGTCCGAGGAGTATTGGACGTATGCCTCCATGACCTTGCCGCTTATGGACACCGCGCCGTTGAACGTGCGGGTCGCCCATTTCGGCGCCTTCACGTAGATCTTGAACTTCTGCGTGATCGAGTTCCCGGCCGCGCTCGTGAGCGTGGCCCTGACAACGTACTTTCCAGGCCTGCGCGGACGGCCCTCCAGGATGTCGTTGCCGAGAAGCTCCAGCCCCTTGGGAAGGTTCTTGAACGTCAGCGTCGCGCGCGATGCAGACTTGGCGCCCGTAAGCAGGGAGCCGAAGGATTCGTATGTGCCCACGTACGCCTCTGTCTCGTACTTCTTGAGGCCGGTGAGCTTGAGCGACTTCTTGTCCTTGGCCACGGTGATGAACTTGGCGTATAGCGTGGAGCTGTAGTCCGGAATCTCCACCGTCACCTTGGGATCCTGATAATGCCCCTTGTATATCAGGTGTTCGTCGCGTTTTTTGCACGCCTCGTCGGAGTACCATCCGGCGAACACGTATCCTTTCTTGGCAGAGGCCTTGATGGTCACCCTCTTGCCCTCCGAGTACTTTCCGCCGCCGCTCACCGTGCCGTGCTTGGTGTTGTCGGACTTCAGCGTCAGCTTGTAGGACTTAGCCCACGTCGTCGACGCGATCACCGCCGCCGCGAGGGCGAACGCCATCTTTCCCAGTTGCTTCATCTGTTTCTCCTTCGGTTATTTGCTGCGGGCGCGACGGGGCGCGCCCCGTCGCGGCCGTTCTTTCTCCCTAATTCTTGAACTTGGTCGTGATGCGCTGGACATCGCTGCCCTTCCTGTCATCCTCCGCAAGCGCAGTGAACTGCAGCCACTTGCGGTAGCCCGTCTTGGCGTCGTAGACGTAGGCGCGGAACTCGTAGGTGGTGAACCCGTTGCTCGCAATCTTCTTGCGGGTGTAGTTTAGCGGCGCGGACAAGGAGAAGCTCTTCCCTCCCACCTTTCCTTTGACCACCGCAACGTCGTCCATCAGAGTGACTTTCAGCCAGTCGTTGCCGGACAGCCCCGAACCGGAGGTCGTGCTGGTGAACTTCTTGGACCACTTGTAGATAGAAGCGAGGTAGCCGCTGGAGGTGATGAACTTGAACGGCTTCTGCGCGAAGAACGTGCCGCCGGCATTCGACGCCACGTAGAACAGCCCGCCGTTCCCTTCGAACTTTAGCTCTTCATCCGTAACCGTCACGCGGCCCAGCTTGAAGGTCTTCGAACCCAGCTTCAGCGATGGAGGCGTGAACTCGGCATTGACAAAGTCGCAGTCCGTGTAATTCGAGGTGAACGAGTACGCCTTGCCCTTGTATGTGACTTTGCCGGAGATCTTGCCGGTGGAGCCGACCTTGAACGTGAGGGTCCCGCCGGGCTTGCTGAGCCCTTCAGGGAAGACGTAGCCCCAGAAGGTGCCCTGCGCCCACTTCGGCGCCAGGATTTTGATCTTCACCTTAAGCGTCGTGCTGTTGCCGGCCGCCGTCTTCACCGTCACCGACATCGTGTAGGAGCCGGGCACGGTGGGAATGCCGGATATCTTGCCCGTCCGCGTCTCCAGCGTCAGGCCCGCCGGCACGGTCTTCGACGAAAACGAAAGAAGCGTGGCGGATTTCACGCCGAGCTGCAGCGAGAGACTGTAGCCCGCCGTCGACGTAAAGGGCGTCGTCGCGAGTTCCTTGGTGGCGGACGTGACCTTGAGCGCGGCCTTGTCTTCGGCCTTCGTGATGAACTTCGCGTAGATCGCCGTGTTCTTGGACGGCATCACGACCTTGACGGCCGGCTTCCGGTTGTCGTAGCCCTTGGGGTTCAGCGCCTTCGTGCAAGCATTGTCGGTGTACCAGCCGGCGAAGCCATAGCCGCTCTTGGCAGATGCCTGTATCGTCACCTTCGTGCCTTCGTCGTAGGTGCCGCTCCCGCTCACCGTGCCGTAGCTCGTGTTGCTGGACTTGACCGTAAGCTTGAAAGACGTTCCTATCTCCTTGAACGTGATCTTGTCCGTGTCAATCCACGCATCCTCCAAAAGCGACTTCACGCGCTCCGTGTCGCCCTTCTCCGTCCAGACCGTTCTGATCACATTCCGCGGGAACGCATCCTTCGAAATGTCCAAAACGCTTTTCGGTATAGTCACAGTCGTAAGATTGTCGCAAAATTCGAACACATAGTCCGGAATGGCCGTAAGGCCATTCGGCAGTTTCACGCTCGTAATCGCGGTGCAGTCGGCGAAGGCTCCCTCCGCGATGCCGCGGACGCCGGTCAGGTCCAATGCGCCCGATAGCGAGGAGGTGTAGTCCACGGCCCAGCCGTCCACCAGCTTGACGCCGGGGATCGTCTTTGTGTCGAAAAGCGAGCTCTTGCAGCCTTTGAACGCAGATGCCCCGATGCTCGTCACGCTGTCGGGTATCGTCACGCTAGAAAGCCCGCTGCATTTATAGAACGCGCATTCCCCGATGGCCGCCACGCCGCCGGGTATCGTCACGCTCGTAAGGGCGGTGCAGTCACGGAACGCATCCATGTCTATGGCCGTCACGCCGCTGGGTATCTTCACGCTCGTAAGGCCGCCGCGACCCCAGAATGCCCCTCGGCCGATCGTCTCCACGCCGCTTGGAATCGTCACGGCGCCGTTCACGCCGCACGTGAGCACGTCGATCTGCTTCGTCACAAGCATCTTTGACACGACTTTGTACACGGGGTTGTCGCTGGACACCGTAAAGGTCTTCAGACTGTTGCAGCCAGAAAACGCACTGAAGTTAATATCAGGCGTGGCGTTGCCAAGATCCACCGTCGCAAGGCTGGTGCAGTCAAGGAACGCCGACGCTCCAATCCTCTGGAAGGTCTCCGGGATCGTCACGCTTGTAATCCCGCTGCAGCCCCTGAATGCTTCGTTCCCCACGCCGACAACCGTCAGGCTGTCGCCCGTCTGGGGCAAGCTGACGCTGTCGGGTATCACCAGCGGGCCCGTCGGCGAAGGTTCGATGCCGACAATCATCGCGCCATTGTAATCACCGCTCTCGATGACGTACTGCCAGGTGTATCCTTCAATCGTGTCCTCGTACCAGTCCGGATCGTCGTCTATCGGATCACCGCCCGGTACGGACGGCTCTGCCCATGCTCCGGCCGTCGCGGCAACAGCCGCGAGGGCGAATGCAAGTTTTTTGAGTTGCTTCATCAGTTGTTGTCCTTTCTTTTGGTTTCTTTATTGGTTACTTATTTGCTGCGGGCGCGACGGGGCGCGCCCCGTCGCGGCCGTTCTTTCCCTATTTCTGCAGAATGGCCTTGTCCGAAACCAGATCGCCAAGGGAGTCCGTCTCCAAGAAGAAGAACAGCCAGGCACTGTAGCCCGACGCGCTGTCGCAGATGTAGACGCTGAACTTGTAGCTGCTGTCCCAGTCCACAACCTCTTTGCTGGAGAGGAACAGCGGCACGGAGCCGACTGCGAGGCTCTTGCCGTTGACCTTGCCGCTGATCTTCACCACGTTGTCCTTCCACGTGACCTTGATCGAGTCGCCATTCTTGAGCCCCGAGCCGGTGTCGGCGCTGTCGAAGCTGTACGACTTTCCGTACATATCCTCGACGAGCCTGAACGCCTTCTGCGCGACGTATATGGCGCCTGAGTCCGTCGCCTCGACGACGGACTCGCCCTCTATCCGGGCCTGCTTCGGCGTGACCGTCAAGTAGACCGCGGCGACCGACTTGGAGCCGAGCTTCATGGCCGGGAGCTTGAACTTCGCCTTGCTCGAGGAGCAGGACGAGTACTGCGAGGTGAACGGGTACGCCTTGCCCTTGTACGTGACCTTTCCGGATATCTTGCCGGTGGAGCCGACCGTGAACGTGAGGTATCCACCGAGCTTGTCGCCTCCGTCGGGGAAGGCGTAGCCGTTGAACGTGCCCTTGGACCACGTATAGATCGAGACCTTCACCTTGACCTTGAACGTAAGCTTGTTGCCGGCCGCGGTCGCAACGGTGACCGTCGCCGTGTAGGAGCCGGGCTTGGTCGGCGTGCCGGATATCGTGCCGGTCGTCTTGTCGATCGAGAGCCCCTTCGGCAGGCTCTTGGCCGTAACGGTCATCAGCGAGTAGGAATATATCCCGAGCTTGAGCTCGAAATTCTTGCCAGCCGTCGCCTTCGCGGCCGTCGTCGCGAGCTTCTTCGTGGCGGACGTGAGGCCGAGCTTGCTCTTGTCCGCGGCCTTCGTGACGAACCTGGCGTAGACGGCAGTCTTCTGCGGCGGCATCTCGATCTTCACCGTCGGCTTGCGGTTGTCGTAGCCCGGGGGGTTCAGCTTCGTCTTGCACGCCTTGTCGGCGTACCACCCGGCGAACACGTAGCCGCTCTTGGCCTTCGCCTTTATCGTCACCATCGCGCCGGGCGCGTACGTTCCGCTGCCGCTCACGGTGCCGTAGCTCGTGTTAGCGGACTTCACCGTGAGCTTGCAAGCTGCTCCCGCCTCAACGAACATCAAACTGTCCACTTTTGAATTGCCGAAGTCAGAATCCAGAAGCATCTGCCGCACGCGTTCCGTGTCGCCCTTGTCAACATACACCGTCGTGAGTCTGCTATACGAAAACGCATCGCGATAGATTTTCTTCACGCTGCTCGGTATCGTCACACTCTTGACGTAGCTCAGCTGAAATGCGTTGTAGCCGATCTCTGTCATGGTAGAGGGTATCTTCACACTCGTAATTTTTTCGTTACCGTCGAACAAGCCATTCGCGATGCCGCGGGCGCCTTTCAAATTCAGTACGCCCGAGAGCGAAGAGGCGTAGTCTACGGCCCATCCATCCACCAGCGACACGCCGGGAATCGTCGTCGTGTCATAGAGCGAAGCGTTGCAGTTGATGAATGCCTCTTCCCCAACTATCTTCACGCTGTCCGGTATCGTCACTTTCTTAAGAGCAGTGCAGCCACTTAACGCACGATTCCCGATAGTAAGCAAGCCTTCGGGTATCGTCACGCTCGTGATGCCGGTGCAATCTGCCAGTGAATCCGCCCCGAGAACCTGCACCGGCAGACCACCAAGGGTGGAGGGTATCGTCACCGCGCCCTTGGGCTCGGGCGAGGCGACGCACCCATAGCCATTTCCGATTAATGCATAGCTGCCCATGTCTTGGTAGACCCACTCATACCCATTGGCATATTCGGACGCTGCCCATGCTCCGGCCGTCGTGGCAACAGCCGCGAGGGCGAATGCAAGTTTTTTGAGTTGCTTCATCAGTTTGTCCTTTCTTTTGGCTACTTGTTTGTTCTTTTGGTTACTTGTTTGCTGCGGGCGCGACGGGGCGCGCCCCTACCATGATGTTTTTGTTTGTTGCGGTCACGCAGGACGCGTGACCCTACCAGAATCCTTTGTTTGTCGCCCACGCTGCGCACGCGAATGTAAACGAGTATAAGTCGTCATGGAACCTTTCAACTTTTCAACTTTTCAACCTTTCAACCTTTCATTGGCTTACTCTTCCTCCATGATGTAGCAGCTCGGATTTAACACCCAATACGTTCCTCTCTCCTCGCTCCATTGTAGATACAGCGTCGCCTGGATCCTGATCGTCCTGTAGTAGTTCAGGCTTTCATCGAAGAGATAGGCGGAAAGGATATAGCAGTTTCCGTTGCCCCGTTTGAGGTAGTTCTCGACGCGCAATGGAACAGAAGTCCCGTAGAGAGTCTTTCCTTGGATCGTGCCCCTCATGAAGACGGCGTCGTTGTCCACGACGCGTACGATGATTTCGTCGCCGTCAATGAGATTGGGGGTGTAGTTCGAGTCTTTCGTCAAGACGAACTCCTGGCCGATCAGCTCGGCGAGCTGCCCGGTCTCCGTCACGACGCCCGTCGGCCTCTGGACGAGCACGAGGCCGTTGTCGTCATTGCCCTCCTCAACGACGACGCCGCCAAGCGCCAGGGTCCTCTGCGCAATCGTGATGTACCCGGGCTCGAACGTCTTTTTGCCGATCGTGATCTGGGGCTTGAACAGGAGCCTCAGCTTCGAGCTGTAGTTGCACTCGGACTTGAACGAATACGCCTTGCCCTTGTACGTCACCTTGCCGGACACCTTGCCGTTCGCCGCGACGTTGAAGGTGAAGTACCCCGGACGGCCGCCCTTTCCGAAGGGATAGGCCGTGCCGTAGTAGTCGCCCTTCGACCAGGAGAGCACTCCGAGCGTCAACTTCACGATCTGGGTTATCTTGTTGCCGGCGGCGTCCTTCACCGTGATCGTCACGTCGTAGTAGCCGGGCTTCACCGGCGTGCCGGTGATCTTTCCTGTCGCCGGATCGAGCTTGAGCCCGTACGGCAGCCCCTTGGCCGAGAACGTGACGAGCGTGGCGGACGACGCGCCGAGGGAGAGGCTGAACTCGTAGCCGGACATGCTCTTCTTGGGAGTCGTCGCGAGAGCCTTGGTGGACGAGGTGAACTTAAGCGACTTCTTCGCATCGGCCTTCGTAATGAACTTCGAGTATATCGTCGTGTTCGCGGATGGCATCGCGACCTGCACCTCCGGGCTGCGGTTGTCGTACCCCGTCGGGTTCAGCTTCGCCGTGCACGCCTTGTCGGTGAACCAGCCGGCGAACGCATAGCCGCTCTTCGCGGAGGCATTGAGCTTCACGACCGTGCCGGCCGCGTACTTTCCGCCGCCGCTCACGGTGCCGTAGCTCTTGTTGTTCGGCGTGAGGGTGAGGGTTCTGCTGACCGGCGGCGTCCAAGTCGGGAAGCTGACGTCCTCCCCCCACATGTTGCCCGTGCCTACGTTGCCGTTGCTCCACCACCCATCCTTGGTGAGCGCGGCGATGGTGACGGACTTCGACGCCGTCTCCGTCGTCGACGAGTGGGAAGCGTCTATCCTGTATGTCCCCTTTGCCGTGATCCTGAACGCGAAGATCCCCTTCGAGCCCGTGGTCACGGTCTTCTTCAGCTTGTTGGAGGAGTCGTAGAGCTTCACCGAGGCCCCGGAGACCGGGGCGCCGGAGGCGTCCAGCACTCGGCCGGAGACCACGTCGCCCGTAGCCGTCGGATGGATGTTGAAGCCTATGCCATTGAAGACCGTGAAGGTATACGGAGTGTCTGAGGGGGTGATGTCCTTGTCGTCCATGTAGTACCAGGCGTCGCCATCCTCCCACCAGCCGAAGTTCAGGTGCGCATACCTCTTGCCGGACACATAGCCATATCCGTCGGCTACGAGCGTATGGTCTCCCGTGGGACCGCCAAGAGACAGGTACACGGGCATCTTCGCGTCAAGGCTGGCGTAGAGCGCGTTGTTGAAGTCGGCCATTCTCTTGCTGAAGTCGGCCGGCTTGTCCGCCATGTCCATGCTGTAGTTGATGTACCTCGCCGACGCGTAGCCGAACACTTCGGACAGCGCACCCGCGAGATATGACGGACCCGCCCCTCCGGAATGGTTCTCCGTGTCCCAGTCCGTATACAGCGCGACGCAGAGGTTCCAGGCCAGCTTGCCGACGG
This sequence comes from Kiritimatiellia bacterium, assembly GCA_017405115.1. Next base: position 11,810 of record JAFRBA010000170.1, on the reverse strand, counting down.
CCTTTCTCTGGGTCAGCGTGGGATCGGGATCGACGCCGTATTTCCAGGTCTCGAACATGTTGCCCCAGTCGAATGTGCCTTCGATGGACCTTGCGGTGAACGGCTTGCCGTCGAGGGTACACTGGTTGGAGAACTGGGGTATGGAGGCCGTCGGGTACTTCCAGAAGTACATCAGCTGCGCGCCGGCGGTGGCGACGCATCCGCATGGAAGGATGCCTCGCTGCAGTTTGTCGTTCGGAAGGTTCGGGTAGAAGACGTAGTAGTCGAGCGCGGGAAGATACTCGCCCCAGCCGCCGTCGGCATAGCCACCGTCCTGCCCCCACTTCGTCTTTAGCATGATGCCGACGCGAGTGTCTGAGACGGAGGTCCGGCCAGTCGCATACGACTTCGGCTCGGAGAGAAGCGACGCCCACTCCGCCTCTGCGGCCGTGCGGGGCGCCGGGCCGTACGACAGACCCTGCTTCGCGGCCTTCGACGCCTCGCCGTCCGCGCGCTCCAGCTCAGTCACCGCGCCGACGAAGTTCTTGCGGAGGAGCGCGTGGAACGGGCTGGCCTCGTCGCCGACGAATCGGCCCGTGCCGGAAAACGCGATGATCGGAGAGAGCCGCGTGTCGCCGGAAGTGACGACGAAGCCGCCGCCCTTGAGGTTCACCGCGTGGTAGACGGCGCGGCCGGATGCGGTCTTGTGCGTCTTGGACGACTCGGCCTGTCTGGACTTGAACTGCGACTCCAGCCGCGTCGAGGATGCGGAGATCCAGTTTGCTACCGCGGTCTTCGCCTGCTCCGAGGTCACCTCGACCGCCCACAGAGTGGACGCCGCCAGCATCGCCAAGAGCGCAAACGCTGTTTTCGCCGTTGTTTTCATCTCTTTGATCCTCCCTATTAGGTCCTTATACGGCTACAACTATAGCAAAGACTTTCGCACTTGTGAAGTGGGGAAAAATCGAGAATTTTTGGCAAAATGGGCAAAATGGGCACAGTGGGGGAGCGGAGGAATGAGGGAGTGGCAATGGAAAACTATGAGGCGGGGGCTAGTACGGGAACGTCCGCCCGAATACGTAGTGCGGCGAAACTACAGGCGGAGGCGGCGTCCTGCCCTTCGCAAGGAGCCCAAGCACGTATGCGGCGACCTTCTCGCCCGTCTCCGTGGCATCGCACTCGAAGCGCGTGAGGGCTTCGGAATAGACGGGACCGAGCCCGCGGTTCGAAAGCGTCACCACCTTGACGTCGTGCGGGATCTTCAGCCCTCGCTCGAGGAACGCAGTAAGCGCGCCCTGCGCGACAAAATCGTCCCAAAAGAGAACGACATCGGGCAAGGCGGAACGCGGGAGGTCCATGAACGCATTGTAGGCCGCGCGCTCGATGCCCTCGTAGCGTCCGAGTTCGTCCATGCGCGGGACCGCCAGCCACCCGGACTTTATCCCCTTCTCCGCAAGCGCCTCCTTCGCGTCCGGCGTGTCGTTTCCTTCGAAGCGCACCTGCAGCACGCGCTTTACGCCGGTGCGGACGCAGTGCCGGACGAAGTTCCCGATGGCCTCCTCCGCCGAGAAGCGGATCCAGCGCCCCTCCTCCTTGGCAGGTTCGTCGCCGTAGATGAACACACTCTTCACTCCGGCCTCGCGCAGGCACTTCCGGACGGGCTTCGTGCTGTAGATCGCGATTGCGACGTCCGGCGTGCGGACAAGCTCGTGCTTCAGGAACGAAAGGCCTATCTGCCTGTCCTGCGAGAAGACGACAGTGGAGAACGCGTATCCCGCGGCGCCCAGCCGACGGCGGAGCGCGTCGGCTATCATCGTCACATGGTAGCTGCACGCATCGACGTCGGGAAGGACGAAGAGGATGCGTCCGCGCAGCGCCGTGGCGTCGCGCGGAAGGACGACCGTCCCGACGCGCGGACGCGAGCGCACGTACCCTTCGCGCGCAAGCTGCTCCACGACGCCGCGCGCTACGCGGAACGTCAGACCGCACGCCTCCGACAGTTCCTTGATCGTCGGGATCGTATCACCCGCCTTGAGCCTCCCGTAGGCGATTTCGTCCTTGATGAATCCGCACAGCGCGTCCGCTCGCGTAGTCGCCCCGTCGGGCGTGTAGTGAAAGTTCTCAAGAAAGTCGCTGTTCATCTTGATTACTCTGGATTTTTGAGCCGCAAAGATCACAAAGGCCGCAAAGCCTGTTTTGAACTATGAATGCCCCATTCGATGTCTGGGGCAACCTTCGCACCCGTGCGCACGTCAAGGCGCTCGACGGCGATGCCGTCCGGCGTGGCGATCATGAAAAGCGCCTGGTGCGAACCGTGGTCGCCCTTCGGCTGCGGCAGCCATGTCTCGATCTGGTAGAAGAGCGATGGTATCGCAATCGCGGCGAAGCCATCCGGTAGGGCGGTCGCCCCGCGACCGCCGCCCGCCACGAACGACGTTGCATTGACGGCGGAAATGTGGGCGTGTCCGCACACGGCGACAGTATTCGGCGTATTCGTGAGGAAATCGAGCGACGCATCGTCGTCCCACGAGACTTCGTCTCCGCAGCCGGGCCGCGCGAACAGCCCGCGATACGCGCGGTGCTGCGAAAAGACGTGCAACCACGGCGCGCGGCCGCGCGGGACGGGCGGGACGGGCGAGACTGGCGATGGCAAGAAATGCACGAGCGTGAATTCGCACCCCTTTACCGTGCGGCGGACAACCGGCTCGAACGGCTCGCCGAAGGCGAGCTGCCACGCGACTGCGGGGCCGATGTGCGGGATGTAGTCGTGCCACCGTCCCTTGGCGACGACCTCGCGCTGGCGCACCTTGAAGTTGAGCGCGGTGTCGTGGTCGCCGTAGTGGAAGAGGCGCGTCACCGGCGCGCCGTCGGAGCGGCGGCTGCCGGGGAACACCTCGTTCCACGCGGCGGCGACCGCGCGCAGTTCGGAGAGAAGCCCGAGGTCGGTCAGGTCGCCCGCGGCAATCACGGCGTCGGCCTTCTTCGCGTCGAAGAGCCGGAGCGCACGCTTGAGATCCGAGTTGTCGTTGTCGTCGCCGATGTGGATGTCGGCAAGAAGGCCGATGCGGACGGCGCGGGGCGCCGTCCCTACCGGTTCGCACGGTATGGCGCGATCACCGAACGCGCCGCCAAACCTGCGGCACAACGGTTCAAGGTACTCCCGCCCAAAGAGCGCGATGCGACGCGCTTCAATCGACCCTTCTGCGACCTTAGACGACGCCAACGAGACGAGAGACGAGAGACGAGAAAGCACTTGGGGCGAATAGATTTCCCGGCGCAGCTCATCGTCCGTCGGCGCTTCGCATACGCCTGGTCCGAGCGGCGTGTCATACGGCTTTGCGACGACTTTCATCCAGCACTGCTCAAGCGTATCGAAGAACTCCGCCATCTCCTTTGCGGCAGAACCAAACATGAGACGGTGGTGCTCGGCGAGAATCGCCTCCACGTCGGCATCCGGGTTCCAGCAGACGCGCGAGAAGACGTAGTAGTTGAGGTAGTTGTATATCCAGCGGTCGGACTCGCTTTCGGCAAACGCGCCGGTGACGTGCGGCGCGACGGCGCGGTAGTAGCTCGCCCAGGCGCGCGGCGCAAGCTGCGGGATGTCCTTCATCTCGAGGTTCCAGCAGTCCACCTTGTCCGGATAGTTCCAAAGCGATAACTTGCGTCCGAGCTTGTCGTGCCACGCGGCGACTTCGCCCTTCTCCCGCGCGCCGATCGCCGTGCCCTCCGCCCACGGACCGCGCCGCGCTACAAAGACGTCGACATTCTCAGGGATTTCGTTCGTCGGGATTCGCACGTATGGAATATACGACATCTGCGAGACGCGGGCATGCGGGAATTTCGTCTTGAGGCGATTGGCAAGTTCGGCGGTGCGCCGCCATACGAGGTCGGAGGCAAAGCCGATGTCGGTTTTTGAAAACGGGATATTCCGCTCGCACCAGTCGCAATGGCAATGCCTTAGCCAGGTGAAGCCGTCCTTAGGCATGGCGTCGAAGACGGGAGTCTCAGCCGGCAGGGCCGCAATGACCGCGCAGGCGTTGGTGTACAGCGAGTCCCACGTCTCCGGAGAGAGACAATGCGTCTTCGCGCCGTGGCAGCAACGAAGGTGATACGTCTCCATCCTTAGCCGATACCAGTTGAGCCGCTTGAAATCGGTTTCGTTCATTTGCGGCGCGATGGGGGCATCGCGCCCTACCAGGTCGTCCAACAATTCTCTCGCGACAGACCCGTCCTCGTAACCATAGCGCCGCACTGAAAAAGCGGGCGATTCCTCAACTCGCCCTTCTGTCACGACGATGCGCTCCGTTTTTGGAATGCATGTGCCGAGCGCACCGGGGAAGTACATCCGCACGCCGGCGAAACGCTCGAGAAACGCGTACACGCCGAAAAGCGTGCCGCGCCGGAAGCAGGGCTGCCACGGGGCCTCGTCGGGCAGCGCCGCGGTGGCGGCGGGATCGGGGGGATCGTCGTCGTTGCCGACGATGCACAGGACACCATCGCGCGAATCGATTACATAGCCGTCGCGGTCGCGCGGGACGCCGCCAAGATGGCGGCTTTCCCAATCAGGGCCGCCGCCCAGCACGATCGCCGTCTTTCCCTCCGACCGCTGCGCGACGACCGGCAACGCCTCGCCGAGAACGCCCTTCAAAAAGAAATTCAACTCCTCCGCCGCGAGCCGCGTGGCGGAGGGCGCTCCAGCCGGCAAAACGATCTCGGAGGAGCGGTCGATCATGACCGACGGGACAACCGAGACAGACGAGACCTCCGAGACAGCCGGGACTACCGAGACTTCAGGGACCATTCCTGGAATCGCAGAAGCTGCCGGATGCGCCGAGGGGGTTGGGGGTGCAGAAGCTACCGGATACGCTGAGGGGGGTGGGATTGCAGAAGTTGCCGGATGCGCCGGTGGAGGTGAGGCTGCCAGAAGCGCTGAGGCAGCAAAAACGGTAATTGCAGCACCAATCGCGGCAGCAAAAGCCCTGCTGCGGCAAGAACCTCGGAAGTCCCGGTAGTCCCGTTGGTCTCGGTTGCCCCGTCGTTCGATGTGTCTCATTGCCAGCCTTTTCTGCGCTTGATGCTCCACACGGTCTGGTCGACCTTGCGCTTGATTTCGCTTGCGCGCGCCATGAGGTCGGCGGCGTCGGCCGCCGCATCGAGCCTGGAGTACACGCCCTTGTCCCAGTCTTCGCCGCGCGCCGCCGTGCGCGCGGCGTGCATGCGTTCGCGTACGCCGCCGTGTTTTTTGAAATCCGCTTCCTGTGCGGCGATCATCTTGTCGAGCATGTAGCGCGTCTGGTGACAGAGCGTCAGCATGAGGTTCGCCACGGTCTCCGCCGGACGCGTCTCGAATATCTTCTGCCAGTCTTCCCAGTCGGCGTGTTCCCGGGCGTAGTCGCGCGCGGCGACCCGCCGCTGGTCGTCCGCCGGCCATTCGGCGAACCCATGCGTCTTGAGCCAGTCGAGGTAGTCCTCCATCAGCTCGTCGAGCGTGGCGCGCGCGACATTGGTCAGCTTGATCTCCGTTTCCTTCGAGGTGCCCGATGCAGCGCTTCCCTCGGCAATGTTCTGCTTGCAGCTGCGCGCGGCCTGCGTCATCTGGTCGACCGTGCGGTTGCCATGCTCCGGGAGGAACCTCCGGCAGAATGCAACCGTACCCTGGTAGATCACATCGCTCTTTCGGTAGACGATGAGCTTCTTGTAACCGCCGTGCGGCAGCACGATTTGCGGCACGGCACCGGGGCGGGCGGTAGTGGCGGGGCTGGCAGAGCCAACGGGACTTCCGAGACGACCGGGACTTCCGAGACTTGCTTGTCTCGGGTGTCCCGTCTGTCCCGGGCGTCCCGTCTGTCCCAGATGTCCCGTGTCCCCCATCACGGCTGCCCGCCTTCCTTCACGAGCGGCTTGAGGTGGATGCAGAAGCGCGTAGAGTAGCTGCGCGACGAAGGGTCGGCAATCTGCCGCCGGCACGGCAAAAGCTCGTTCAAGCCCGTCGCCGCGCCATTTCCCGATGCACTTCGAAGAACCCGCCGCGTGCAACCGCTTCCGCCGACCGGATCGGTGTACACATCCGGCAACTTGTACCTCGCCGGGATCGTCGTCGTGCCGGCCGTCGCGTCGAGCGTCCACTCGCCGGCAAGACCGATCACGTCATAGAGGCCCCAGCCGTTGTCAGGTTTCGTGCCAACCGTACTCTGCGCCGTCGAACCCGTACTGCCATACCACGCCACAAATCCATTCACCTGGTTCGTATGCGTCGCGAAGGTTTCGCCTGTCGTGCCGCCCGTCGGCCAGAAGGTCGTGGTGCCGGCGCGCGCGGCGACTTCCCACTGGTCCTCCTGGCAGAGATCCACGAGGAGTCCCGCCTTCACGCGCAGCTTCGCGACGATGGATTCCGACGCCACCTTGTACGCCGTCAAGGGCCAATCGACATTGAGAGTCGCATCCGCGTTCTTCGCGCCGCGCAGGTCATCGTAGGACAAATTATCCTGCGGCTGAAAATCAGAACCGGCAGTTCCCGTGGTGAGGCATGCGTGCTGCGCTTTCGTGTACTTGTAAATACCCACGTAGAAATCGCTTGTGAACGTCACCTGCCGGCGATTCTGGATGTCGGCGTAGTAGTCTGGGCTCGATTGCCCAAAATGCTCGAATGTCTCCTTCTCCTCCCCCAGCGTGTACGTCCCCGCGGGGATGCGCCTGAAGACCATCTTCGACGACTTGTGCTCGGCGGCCCAGCCGCCGGCGGGCGGCTCCGCCATGAACTCGTAGCCGCCGTTTACGAGATCGACGACGAGGTACGTGTGCGCTGACGCGGCGGCATTCGAGACGGACACGGTGAAGCCCGTGAGGGTCTGTCCCCTGAAAGGCGAGCTGGCCGGATCCCACGTAAGGCGGCGCTGCCCCGGCGCAACGCCGAATAGCGTGCCGAGGCGGTAGGGCTCGGGATGCGCGTCCCACGTCGCCGTCACCTCAACGTCGTTCGTCTCGCCGGAAAGGATAAAATCCACATCCACCTTCTCGCTCCACGGCCAGCGCTGATTAACGACTATATGCGAAATCGCCGTCTCCGCAAACGCTGGAAACGATACGGACAAAATCAATGCAGTTAGCGCTTTATACATCTTTTACGTTCCTTTGTCATCTACCTGAGGATGATCGTCAATCCTAAGTTTATCGGCCAGGCGATGTCGTAGCCCGACTCGCCGGATTCACCTCGCCATGCAGGGTCAATCGCATACACACGCGGATCGCGGACACGCTCCCATTCCCGGGTTCCCGGATTCGCGCGCACGGTTATCGGACCTCCCCCCGCGCCGTCGACATACGCGAGCGTCGCCGTCTCTCGCGAGACTTCCGCGCCGCCCGCCTTCTGCACGAGCGACACGTCCACAATCGTCTCTCGGTCCTGCGAAGGCTGAGCGCAGGATCCGCGCGTCTCCTCGGCGCCACGCGCGACATTGACCGTTGAGACGGCTGCGGTGATTCTGTTGGAAAAGAGAAGCATCGCCGAATCCGCGTCATCGTTCCACGGCCAGCACAGGGGCGCAGATTTGTCATCGACGGCATTCCATAGACGCATGTCGGACATGGTACGCACAGTCATCGCAAAGCACGGCAGCGCAAAGAGCAGGATAGCGGCAGTGGCGAGCCACGCGAGGAAAGAAGGTGCATGCACAAGCAGAGCAGCGCATGGGACGCCACTACTCCGTGGAGTGGTTATTTCGGGCATGTGAGTTATATCGAGACTATGCACAGTGCGTAATATTGTAGCAAAAAAACGCCGTATGTTGTAGCAAAAACCACAAAAACAAAGTCCGCACCAAAACTCCGGGGGTGTGGCGCGCAGCCGCCACGTCAGTATCCAAGGTCTTCGTCGACCAGCACGACAAGCGTCGACGTATGTGTCGGGCACCTGTCGAAGACCGCCGTCACCTTGCATATACGGTCGGGCGAGTCGCAGTCTGCGCACGTGCCCAGTTCCGCGCACGGGGTCTTCTTCGAGAGCCGGCGGCAGTTGGGCGCGCACGCGAACTTCTTGGCGCGCACTATCGCCTCCAGAACACCGCCAGGCACGACCTTGTTGCGCCCAACCACGTAGACGACGCGCCTTGGTCCGTATATCGACGCGGCAATGCGGTTGCCGGTGCCGTCGATGTTGACGATTACGCCGTCCTCGGTCATGGCGTTCGCCGACAGGAGGAAGAGGTCCATCTGCGTCTGGTGGTCGCGTATCTCCTTGCCGCTCGCCTCGAGAGCCGCGCGCGCGCCGATCTCCTTGATCGTCTCGCTGCCGCCCCAGCCGACGGACGAGGCGCCCTCGGCCTCTTTCAGCACGATCGCCCTCGCCTCCTCCTTCGTCGCGACGGCGACCGCCTCGTATCCCCTTCTTTTCAGCGCCTCCACGGTCTTTTCGAACACAGCGTTCCTCCTTTTCCTTCTTCCTTACCACCTCCCCGTCGCACTCACCCCGGCAGAGACAGCCCGCCGTCTACCGCTATCGTCGCGCCGGTGATGTAGCGCCCCGCGTCAGACGCGAGCAGCACCGCCGCGCCGGCGGCGTCCTCCGGCATCGCGTAGTCGTGCATCGGGATCGCAGCGGTCACCCTCGGGCCGTAGACTGGATCGGCAAGACATTCCTTGTTGCGGTCGGTGTAGAACACTCCTGGCGCGATGTTGTTCACGGTGATCCCCTCCGCGGCGGTCTGCCGCGCGAGCCCGCGTACCAGGTTCTCCTGCGCGGATTTCGTCGCCGCGTAGACGCACATGTCGGGATGCGGGCGCCTCTCGTTCACCGAGCCGACGGTTATGAGCCGCCCCCACTTCTGCGCCTTCATCTTCGGATACGCGCGTTGGAACATCCTGAGCGTGGCGAGGAAGTTCACCTGGATCTCCCTGCACGCCTCGTCGCGCGGGAAATCCGCCCACGGGATCTTCGCCTGGATGGATGCGTTGGCGACGACGATGTCCGGCAGCGAGCCTTCCGCCTCGAGCCTGTCGAAGAACGCGTCGATTGCCGATGGGTCGGCGAGGTCGCACACCTTCGTGTTATGGCGGATCACGCGCGCGCCGCACTCCTCGAAAGCGTCGCCGATGGCCAAGCCTATGCCGCGTGTAGAGCCCGTGACAAGGGCGACCTTGCCGGTCAAGTCGAATTTTTCCTTCAGCATTTCTTCACTCCACAAAGTGCCTTGTTCCACATGTGGACATTATACCATATTATGATGCCGAACATGGCGCTCGCGCTGCGCTACCTGAATAGCTCGCAGGAGCGCCTGCCCGTCTTGAAGCGGCACACGCCGTCCGAGACTTCCGCATTCCCAAAGGACGGCTTCAGCCCTTCGCATCCGTCGGGCAGGCGGAACGTGGCCTCGTTGCTGTAGTCAAGCCCTATCACCTGGATGCGGTTCCCGCCCTTGCCGTCGGTCATCCTCACGGCGCGCGTGAGGCCGCGGACGTTCTCGACGTCTATCGTCTCTATCAGACGCCCCGCGAGGATGAACGGCTCAAGCTCCCTCATGACGCGGCCGACGGTCTTCACGTCCTCCCAGCGCTTTTCATACAGCTCGGGCACGGGTCCCTTGAAGATTTCGTCGTACTTGTAGAATATAAAGCCCCTTGTGCCGTAGGATGCGTGCAGAAAGGCTATGGCGAGCATTTCGTTGACCGTCGGCTCGTCGTCCTTGGCGATGAACTTCTCGCGGCTCTTCATGGCCTCGCTGTCGTACGTGGCCCAATTGAAGCACTGCGGACAGTACCACATCGCCGCCGGGCGGCACTACGCCGCAAGGGCCATGTACTGGTTCATCTGCTTCAAGACGCCCTGCCGACGCCCGATGAGGTAGTGGTCGCCGCCCAGGACGTCGGTAACGTCCAGGTACGGCTCGATCTCGCGGATGTTTACCTGCCACGTCGGTATGCCCGGCGAGAAGCGGTTGAGCGTGTGGCGCAGGGACCTTATCGGCGGCAGGAGCGAGAACGGCGCCTCGTCCAGCGTGTACCAGGCGAGGATGGGCGCGCCGGCGTCGAGCTGTCGCTTCGCCATGGCCACGTGCTCGTCCATCTTGTCCGGGGTCTTGTACGCGCCCGAGAAGTTGAACAGCACCTTGATGTTGTTCGCCCTGCACGCCGAGTAGAACTTGGCTATCTTGTCCTTGCCCTGGAAACTCGTAATCCAGTATTCCATTATCGTGTTGAAGCCGGCGTCGGATATCTTCTTCAGTTCGCGGCGCGCGTGGTCCAGGTCGCCGCCGGAGCTGCCGAGCGACGTGTAGAAGCCAAGCGGCATGAAGGGCTTTCCGTCGAGGGGGACGAGCGTCGTGTTCCAGTTCTGCTTTCTGCACCACCCGTCCTTGCCCCAGCACTGCCAGTAGAGCTCCACCCTGGCATTGCCATGCACCTTGCGGCAGATCGAGAAGACGTACTTGCGCCCGGCCTTGGGCCTGAAGTCCGACGGGAACCTGTACGACACGTTCTTGGCGCCAGGGGCGACGTGCAGGCGGATGCCGCCAGAGCCGTTCAGACCGCACCCCGGAAGCCGCTCCACGCCGTCCTGCACCTTGCCCAGCGTTGCGCGGTCCTCGAATTCCGGGTCTGCAAACGCCTTGGAGCAGTCCTGACCGACGCGGGCGTCCGTAGAATCGTGCGTCTCGCCGAAGGAGTTCGCGGAGACCATCAGAAAGGCAACGAACGCCAGGAGGACACAGCTGACCTTCGGGCCAGATTCCATGATCAGAGGCTTGTCAACACCCGCACGTTTCATGTTGTCCTTTCACTGGAAAATCGTTTCGCGACTAGAAATGCATTATACCATATTATTTGTTTGCCGCGCCGTCGCCAAACGACATATTTCTGGAGTGCAACGCACTGAAAGGCGACAAGTGAGGGCGGAGTTTTTGGTATACTATGACACGGCATGAGGATATGGGAAACAGAGCCATGAAGAACATGATGCGCATAGTGGCCGTGGTTGCCGCCGCCAGCCTGGCGCTAGTCGCCTGCGCCGGAGAGGAGCTCGTCTTCCCGCAGCTTCCCGAAGGGACGCTGCCGGACACGGAGGTCTCCACGAACGTCGCGCTCAACGTGCAGCACGACGGAAACATGCGATTCTCCATTTCCATCGACGCGGCGAGCTGCACGTCGAACGAGGTGCTTGTGGCCGTCGGATGCGACGCGGATTCGGACGGCGACCTCTCGCCGGACGAGGCGGCCTTAGTGTACGGGATGGAAAACGGCGTGAGGTACTTCGTAGACATGGAGTTCGGGGCAGTGTCGGCGGACGCCCCTGCGACCGTGACCATAAGGGCAAGACGCTTCAACCCAGCCTGGAACATGGCCAAGGTCGTGAAGCGCGGACTGGGGTACATCGGCGAGACGGTGACGACGACGGTCGAGCGCGGGTGCTTCGCAATTCGCATCAGATGATGGAAGTTGGGGCAACGGGGGCGCAGGTGATAGCAATTGACTGGAATTTCATCGGGCTTGCGGCGGGGACGGCGTTCTGCGGGATCCTAGCGGCGCTGTTCTTCGGGCGTCCGTTCCTCCGGGCGGCTTCGGAGATAAGGTCGCTTCCCAAGATGGTGCAAAGCGCTCTTGCCGCCCTTGCGCTGATGGCGACGCTTAGCGCCGACAAGCTGCGGAGCGGCGGGGGCGGGCAGCCCGATCCGCCTGCGGCGGTGACGCAGGAGGATGTCGCGCGGGGATACAGGCTCGTAGCCGAGACCAACGAGACGGGCCACTCGTTCTCCATGCCGTCGAACGCAGCATACGTCGGGCACCTGCACGAACACGGGGCGAGGTCCGACTTCGGGATGCACATGGTGGACTTCGGCGCATGG
>JAFRBA010000169.1 GCA_017405115.1 Kiritimatiellia bacterium | reverse complement strand
GAGGATGAGTATCTTGTGTTTAGAACGCGGACGAAGGTCGATGAAAATGGGCGGCTGGTGTCAGCCAATTATGGTGTGTTGTACGGACCCTGGTGCTTTGTAGGTCCTCGAGGGATGAACATTCCGTTTCTTTTGCTCAATCCTACGCCCAACGACACAAACCTTGAAGACTCTGAGATTCTAAATCGGGTGAAGCTTATGGGGCGATGAAGTGGGGGCCACTCAATATGAACGATAGGATGTGGAAATTGAATTCACACATTACAGAACAAAATTGGGTGTTGCGTCATAATGGTTGGACCGTTCGTCAAAACGGATCGTTTGACGACATGAGGAATCATTGGCTTCATTCTGACATGAAGGACGTGTCATTTTTCTACAATTTCAAGTTCTACGAAAAAGTGATAGAGAAAGGAATTCTGCGATGATAAAGAAGCTAGCATTCATGATGGTTGTGTTGACTATCGTCATGCCGGCCTTTGCCCTGAAGAAAGACCCTGAATATCTCAAGGCTAGAAGGAACGGAGGTGATACACGTATTGTGCTTTCGATAATCGGAGACGATGGCCAGCCGGTGTCGAATGCCATGGTGCGCGTATTGATGGGTATGAATTTCCGAGAGCGGGCATATTTCATCAATGGTGTAACAGGTGTAAACGGGAAGTTCGTCATTGCGGGTAAGACAACAGGAAATGAGATTGAAATCGATGTCACAAAGGATGGTTACTATCGCACATCGGATAAACTGTGTTTTATAACGATGGGACATGAGCATGACGTTATAAATGGGAGGTGGCAACCATGGGGTATGGAACTTCAATTGAAGTTGCGTGCAATTCGCAATCCAATTGCACTTGTAGGCGATGTAAACGGCTATTACGTTCCAGAGACAAACAAATGGATAGGCTTTGATATGAAGCAGGCGGATTGGGTGCTCTCGGGGCACAAGGGGGGCATATCTGATTTTGAAGTATTCCTTGAATGGGATGGCCATCCGTCACAAGATTCAAAGTTGCTGAAATTGCATTTCAGAGCAATTGAACCAAAAGGTGGATTCTACTATGCTGACTTGATAAAGGAGAGCCGTTTCCGTGGCGTGTATACGGCATCGACAAATCAGGTTCTTCAACAAGTATTTTCTTGCCAGACAGCTCAGAAGGAAGGCCGTATTGTAAAGGAAGGTTTGCCGCACTCAAAATTACTTGTACTTCGTAGTCGATGTGTTTGTGATCAAGAAGGCATACTAAAGAAAGCTAATTATTCAGTGATAAGTTGGATTGCCGTGGAAGGATCGCGGAAGGGAAAAGGAGAGATGCTGTTATCCTATTCTTTCAACCCGACGCCAAATGACACTAATCTTGAACGCAAGTGAAGAAGTCCTCAACAAAGGAAGTATGCGATGATAAAGAATCTAGAATTCATGATGGTTGTGCTTCTGTCTGCAATCATTCTTTCATCCGTCGCTACCGCGACAGATATGCGGCCAGTTCTTCCGCCTGTTCACCACCTCGACACGGAGGTGGTGACGAACGTTGCGGTTTCGGCGCAGGGGTCGCGAGAATACGCCTTCGAGCTGACGTTTTCGGGCACGGCGTCGAACAACGTTGAAATCGCGTTTGGCGCGGACGCCGACGGCGATGGCGCTCTTTCGGTCGATGAGATCGGATTTTCCGCCGGATGGGACTGCGGTGAGTGGTTCGTGATGAACTCCGCGACAGGCGAGCGTGCAATGGCTTCGGCGGCGGAGGGGGCGCACTGTCTCGTTGGAACGATTCGCCTCCGCACGGGGGGTCACGTGAGGGAGATCGCATTCCGCGATGGCGTGGCGGCTCTCTTCCCGATGCTCCATGGTGCGGCGCGGACGTGGGCGTTCCCCGTCGACTGGAACATGGTGCGCCTCGTTGGGCGCGGCGAAAACGTCCGATCCGGCGAGCAGTTCCACGTCACGGCCACCAACCACGGTTTAATGTTCCACCTGCAATAACTGATACTTGAACCTTGCCAGTCGCGAAAGCGACACGGGCACGATGGTCTTCGAGATCAACTACGACAAGAAGTACTTTGAAGTCATGCTTGTCCACCTCGCGACCGAGCACCTCGTCAAACGGGCCTACAGCAGCTCCGCCCGACGGTGATTCGTGCTGTCCCCGACGGGGGTCAGGGTGAAAGTGCCGGGGTGAAAGTGCCGCTTGTTGGCTCATGCATGGTTTGGTATAATATGCCGGAAAATCGTCCGCCATGGTTGCTTGCCGCCCAAGGCGCGGGCGCATGGCAAAAAACGGCAAGTCAAGATTGGAGCAACAGAAAATGAGACCAGTAGTTTTCATCATCCGCGACGGATGGGGCGTGAACCCGCGCGCGGACGGCAATTCCGTCTATGGGGCGAAGACACCCGTCATAGACCAGATACGCGCGCGCTTCCCGCACTGCCTGCTGGACTGCTGCGGCGAGGCCGTCGGCCTGCCCGACGGCTACCAGGGCTCCTCCGAGGTCGGCCACCTCAACATGGGCGCGGGGCGCATCGTCGTGCAGGAGCTGAAGCGCATCGACGACGGGCTCTCCTCCGGCGAGCTGTTCAAGAGCCCGAAGTGGACGAACCTCATTGAGCAGTGGAAGGCTAACAACTCGCAGTTCCACTTCTTCGGGCTCCTTCAGGACGAGGGCGTCCATGCCCACCAGGAGCACCTCTTCAAGCTGATGCGCCGCGCGCGGAAGGAGTTCCCCGAAGGGCGCATCGTGGTCCATCCGTTCCTCGACGGACGCGACACCCCGCCGCGCTCGACCCTGGAGTACGTCGCGCGCCTGAGGCAGGAGCTCGCGGCGGTCGGCAACGCCGTCATCGGCACGGCCATGGGGCGCTACTACGGCATGGACCGCGTCAAGAACTGGAAGCTCACCAGCGAGGCGTACGACTGCATCGTCAGCTGCAAGGGCAAGAGGTCCGCGACGGTCGAGGAGTTCGTTAAGTCCGAGTACGACGCCGGCAAGACCCCGGACGGCACCCCGATGACGGACGAGTACATTCCGTGCTGCGTGATCGGCGACTACGCCGGCATGAAGGACGGCGACGTCGTGATGCACACCAACTACCGCCAGGACCGCGCCATCCAGCTTACGCAGGCGTTTGTCTGCGACGACTATCCCGGTGAGCGCTCTGCCCGGCCGAAGGTGGCGTTCCTCGGCTTCACCCGCTATTGGGACGAGTTCGGGGACTACCTGCTCGGTGCGATGGGTGCGGGCGGCGGCATGGACAACCTCCTCGGAGAGGTCGTCTCGAAGGCCGGCATCAGGCAGCTGCGCATCGCCGAAACGCAGAAGTTCCGCCATGTCACCAGCTTCTTCAACGGAAAGTCCACGACCCCGAGCGAAGGCGAGGACCAGGTGGAGGTGAAGAGCCGCTTCGACCCGGCGACCTTCGCGTCCCATCCCGAGATGGACGCCTACAACGTAACGGACGAGCTGATGAAGCGGCTGGAAAACAACCCCTACGGCTTCGTCGTGGTGAACTACGCGAACTGCGACATGGTCGGCCACACGGGCGATCAGGCGGCGGCGACGAAGGCCGTGGAGGTCACCGACGAATGCATCGGCAAGGTCCTACCCCGCCTGCTTGAGCTCGACGCGCACGTGCTCATATTCGCGGATCACGGAAACGCCGAGCAGATGGTCGACTACAAGTCCGGCCTTACGAAGACTTCGCACACCCTCAACCTCGTCGACTGCTTTTATGTCGCAAACGACGCCGCAGGGGTGCGCCTCACGCCGCTCGCGAAGCTTTCGGCCGTCGCGCCGACGGCCCTGCAGATGCTTGGCATACCCGTTCCGCCCGAGATGACGACGCCGTCGCTTCTCGCCGGCAAGGAGCCGTGGTCGAAGACCTCGCTCGCCATATAGCCGCCCGCGGGCGGGGCGTTCTTGTGTCTGTATGACGATGCACGTGGACAGGGAGACCGGAATAATGGGCCTGTGCAGATTCACGAATGGCGTCGCGGCCGCGGCAATTGCGGTTTTCCTGCTTGGATGCGCGACGCGGGTCCCCGACTTCCGTCAGGTCGTGTCGGAGGCCAAGGCGGCCGTCGCGCCGTCGGTGGTGTTCATACGCGTCATCTACAACGACACGGGGTCGGGTAGAAACCGCAAGGGAGTCGCCTCGGGGTCGGGCGTCGTCATATCGTCCGACGGCGAGGTCCTCACCAACCACCACGTCGTCGACAAGACGAGCGAGATACGCTGCCAGCTCGCCGACGGGCGGTCCTTCCCCGCGAAGGTGCTCGGCATGGACAAGGACATGGACATCGCGCTCCTGAAGCTCGACCTCCCCGAAGGCGCCGCGCCGCCGCCGGCCGCGACGCTTTCGTCCCGCAGGCTCGCGGTCGGAGAGGTCGTGCTGGCGATGGGCGCGCCGTGGGGGCTCGCGCGGTCGGTGTCGATGGGCATCGTGTCGTGCAACGACCGCTTCCTCGAGGACTGCGGCGACTACACGCTCTGGTACCAGACGGACGCCGCGATCTCGCCAGGCAACTCCGGCGGGCCCCTCGTGGACACGGACGGTCTCGTGGTCGGCCTCAATGCGAGAGGCAACATGATGGGCGCGCAGGGCTTCACGATCCCCTCGGAGACGATCCTCGAGGTCCTGCCCGACCTCCGGAAGTACGGCGAGGCGCACTGGGCGTGGTTCGGGTTCAAGATCCAGCCGATAGAGGACTTCAAGCGCAACATACGCTTCGACGCCAAGGAAGGCGCGATCGTCGCGGACGTCGAGCAGGGCTCGCCCGCGGAGAAGGCCGGGCTCAAGCCCAACGACCTGCTTGTCTCCGTTGACGGCGAGAGCGTGACGGCGCGCTTCTGGGAGGACGTCCCCGCCATTGAGCGCAGGCTCGGCAGGAAGGCGTTCGGCAAGCCGTGCGCCTTCGCGGTCGTGCGCGGGGGCCGGCGGCTCGAGATCTCCGTCGCGCCGACCGAGAAGGGCAGGGTCGAGGGCGAGGAGTTCGCGTGCGAGCGCTGGGGACTCACGGCGAAGGAGATCAACCGGTTCTACAACCCCGACCTGGTCTTCTTCGCGCCGGAGGGAGGCGTCTACGTCTCCGGCCTCGCGTGGGACGGGAACGCGGAGAACTGCGGCTTCCGCGAGAAGGACATCATCGCCTCCGTCGGCGGCAGGGACGTCAAGACGGTCGCCGAAGTGAAGGCCGAGTACGAGAAGGCGCTCGCCGGGCTTCCCGACAAGTCGCGTATCCCGATCGTCGTGCTGCGCAACGGACGCCGCACGACGCTCGTCCTGGACTACACGGAAGACACCGAGAAGGAGGACTGAGACATGTTGTCGGCGGCAGTGGCGGTTCTTCTTGCGGCGGCGATTCCGGCGGACAACCTTTCGTCCGTCGCGGCGGCGGCATACTGGTACAGGAAAGACGAGCGCGGGAAGGGCGACAACATATCGGAGGAAGCCAAGCCCCGGCGCTTTCCGGCGTTCGCCGTCGGCGAGGACACGTTCCTGGTCGCGGATCCATTCGTGCGCGCCAGGCACCTCGACCGAATCGAGATATGGTTCCGTGGCGAAAAGGTCCCGGCAAGGGAGGTCGCGCGCATCGAATGCCCGGAGGCCGTGGTCCTCAAGGCCTCCCGCGCGGTGAAGGGGATTTCGCCCCTCGCGTTTTCCAGGGGCGACCCCGTCGAGAAGCAGGTCTGGACGTGGCGCCGCTCCGCGATGTCGGTCAGGGCGTCCGACGTCGGCACGAACACCATGACGGAGGTGATGGCTGCCACCGGGCGGGTCTTTCGTCGCGGCGAGGCCAATGCGCTGTATCTCGACAAAGACCGCAGGCCCGTGTGGCTCGACTTTGGCTCGCGCATGGAGGTGTCCGGAGACAGGTTCGAGTACGTTCCGCCGACGGAGTGGACGCGCCTGGGTGCGGACGCGTTCGAGAAGGCCGCCGCCGCGATCGAGACTAACGTCGTCGCCGCGTCGCTCGGCGTGCTGCTGCGCCTCGAGGCGGAAGAGAAGGACGGCCGCCAGTCCATACGTATCGTCTACATGGGCGGAGACAACGAGAGCAAGAACGAGATTGACGCGGTCGGATACGCCATCGGCGAGAGGGTGATTGTCCCGTGCGACATCGGCGGCGACAAGATCGCCCGCCTCCAGAAGGCCGAGGCGACGTTCCCCGACGGCACGTCCACCAACCTCGTGTTCGTCGGCGCGCTTGCGGAATGGAATGCAATCGTGTTCGACATTCCGGACGGCTTCAGGTCGAAGGTGCGCCCTCTCGAAATCGCCAAGGGCGCGGCGGACGACTTCGACAACGCAGTCGCGTGGTCCGTGACGGTCGAGAACGAGAACGGGAGCGTCGTCGCGGACGCCAAGCGCGGGCGTTTTGCCGGCGCAGACTTTCTGCGGGGCGCGGTCTTCGCCCCGCATGCGACAGGCGGCATAGGATCCTTCGTGCTCGACGCCTCCGGCAGGATTGCGTCGTTCAGCCTTGCGCGGCGTTTCAAGGCCGAGCGATGGTCTCGTCCGAGCCGCGAGTGCGTGGCGACGGCCGACCTCGCGCGCTTTGTCGCCGGCGAGGGGGTGAACCCCGAGTTCATGCCGCGCCGCGAGGAGGATCGAAACCGCCTCGTGTGGCTTGGCGTAGAGACGGTGCAGCTCACCGACGCGCTCGCCCGCGAACGCAGGGCGCAGAGCTTCCTTAACAGCTACTCGCGCCCGCCATACGTCACGGAGGTCTACGCCGGATCGCCTGCGGAGGCGTCCGGAATAAAGATAGGCGACGTCCTCCTGGCCGTGAGGCGCGGAAACGAGGCGGAACGCGCGCTAGAGGCCGAGCGGGACCATTCGACGCGCGACTGGGGTATGTTCTTCTCGAGCGACTACGCCATCTTTGACAGGAACGACTTCACGCCGTGGCCGAACGTCGAGAACGCGCTGAACAAGCTCTTCACCCAGTTCGGCGCCGGGGCGACGGTGACGCTCGTCTACGCGCGCGACGGGCAGCGCCACGAGACGCAGGTTGCCCTGAAGCCCGCGCCGGTCCACTACCGGAACGCCCCCAAGGCGAGGAACCGCGCGCTCGGCCTTTCGGTGCGGGACATGACGTTCGAGGTGCGGCGGTTCTTCAACTTCGACGAGAAGGCGCCGGGCGTCGTGATAGCGAAGGTGAAGCCCGGCTCCCCCGCGGCGGTCGCCGGGCTGAAGCCGTTCGAGCTCGTCACCGAGGTGAACGGGGAGGCGGTTTCGGACGCGAAGGACTTCGCCTCGAAGATCAAGGGGAAGCGGGACCTCGTGCTGGCCGTCCGCCAGCTCGCCCAGACGCGCATGGTCAAGATACACTGCCCCGGGCAGGAATAGGCCGACGATTCCTGTCGCTGCAACATGAGAATGGACACGACAACTCCAGAGCAGCGGTCGAAGGTGATGGCGGCGATACACTCGCGTGACACGCTGCCGGAGATGGCTGGGATCTCATCGTAATCTGGGAGTGCACCCTCAAGACTGCCAAGGAGCGAGAAAAGACCTTCGCCTTCATCCTCCGCCACCTCGCAAGATGGGCGATGAACAATTAATAGAGTTTTCAATATAATGAAGAAATATGCTGTCTGCAGCTTGACCGAGGGCAGGGAAATATGATAAACTTCATTGAAATGAAAATTGACGAGATAGGATTGTTTATTGCCAAACGACGCAAGGCGCTGAAGGTCAATCAACGGGAATTGGCTTTGCTTTGCGGCGTCTCCGAGCATGCGCTTTGCAATCTGGAGCGTGGCACCGGCAATCCGACGATGCGACTTGTCGATTCGGTGGCGGATGCGCTGGGTCTTGAACTGAAGCTTGTCGTCATGGACATGGAGGCGACATGAAGTGCGTGACAGTCTATGTGAAGGGCGTCGAGGCGGGGGTGCTGGCTCGCTTCAGGCAGGGCGGGTATGAATTCCGCTATACCCGCGCGTACCGCGAAAGTCCGCGTCCTTCGGTGGCGTTCTCGATTCCAAAGCGAAAGGCCGTGCACCGGTCCAATGTACTGTTCCCGTTTTTCTACGGACTTCTCGCGGAAGGCGCGCAGAAGCGCATGCAGTGCCGCACCATGCGGATCGACGAAAACGACCATTTCACGCGGCTTGCCGAGACTTGCCGTGAAGGCGCGATAGGAGCCGTCTATGTCCTCCCGCGATAGAGTGCCGGACGTGCTGCCTTTCACCAAGGCTGATTTGCGGCTGCCGATGACGGTCCGCAAGGGACAGCGCAACTCGATTTCGGGAGTGCAGTCGAAGGTCCTTTTGTCGATTGTCGACGGCAAGTTCTCCGTTGTGGATAAAGGCGGCGACTTCATCCTAAAGCCGGTGCCCGAGGATTCGCTCTCGCGCTTCGCCGCGGACATCCCCGCGAATGAAAACCTGACGATGCAGATTGCCACACGCCTGTTCAGGATCCGCACGGCCGAGAACAAGTGTGTCCGCTTCGCGGACGGCGAGCTTGCGTACCTCACGTGCAGGTTTGACCGAAGGGACGGCAAGTCGGTTCGCCAGGAGGACCTCTGCCAGATAGCAGGGCGAAGCGAAGAGACGCACGGCGAGTCATACAAGTACGACTTCAGTTACGAGGAAATGGCCGATGTCATCCGCATGGCCTGTCCCGCTGCACGCGTGGAACTGCCCAAGGTATTTCGGCAGATCGTCTTCGACTACCTTTTTGCCAACGGTGACGCGCACCTCAAGAACTTCTCCGTATACGAGAGCGAGCTTGGCGACTACGTCATGACGCCGGCGTACGATCTTCTCAACACACTCCTGCACTATCCAGGCGATCTTACGTTCATGGCGCTGTCGCTCTTCAGGGATCCGGACTTCATGACGCCGGAGTTTGAGAGGCTTGGATACTATTCCATGCCAGACTTCGTGGCGCTTGGGAGGGCGTATGGCCTGGATGAGAAATCCGTGCGTGGAATCGTCGGCGAGTTTGCCGAGCGTTTGCCGCAGGTCGAGACGATGGTGGGAGAGTCGCATCTTTCCGAGGATGCGAAAAAGGAGTACCTTCGCATCTTCCGCAACCGACTTGCCATGTTTCGTTGACAAGGCAATGTAAAACTGCAATAGATAAAATGATGAGCTGCAAGAACATAATAGAATGCCACCCTGCCAAGTAGGATTTGAGGATGGTCGCCGCGCTTGTGTGCACATGGTCTTCGGCGGAATTCGGCGGGTTGCCAAAGTAAACGAAACTTAGAAAGGGTAAACGAAAGTTTAGCCGTTCGTTTGCCGTCGGCATTGCGTTAAGTTTGGCTGTCTGGCGTGGTCGGCTCCGTCCGGGCGGCTCGTCCTGCCGAACGCGCGAACTCATGAGTTCTTCGCGCTCGGGATTCGCGACACTGCGCGAGACGCGTCGCGGTGCGGGCCGCGCTTAGGTCGCTCATCACGTCGGCAGGGCGACCGCCTGGCCTCCGCCTCTCGCCGACGTGCACAACCGCGCCGGAAATAGGTGCAATTCCAACCTACCCCGCTGCTGCTTAGGAACTTGCGGTTGCTTTGGCAATGGCGTGGTTTGAAGGATCTTTCTTTGCGCCGGCCTACATGTGTGGTTGCGTTCAGAGGACTTCGCACAAAGGACATGTCCTGATCGGCGCAATAGTAGCGTGGATATTGTAGCATAATTGCTGTAGGCTGTGTGAGCGGCGGAGGGCGGGAGGCCGGCTCGGCGACGTGATGAGCGACCTAAGCGCGGCTTGTACTGCGGCGCGTTCCGGTCAGTGTCGCGAATCCCGAGCGTCGAGAGCGCGAAAGCGCGGAGTCGACGCGTTCGACGAGGCGGACCTCCCACCCGAGGCCGCTCTGACAAAGTAAACGCAAGTCCCTCCCATGGGAGGGTAGGAACAAGAGGAACACGCTACCTCGATCAACCACTCATCCAACCTCTACCTTTGACCAACTAAACAAAATCTAAAGTTGCGTTCACTCTGGCAAAGCACACTTCGGCGGAATTCTGCCGAGGGGCACTTGCGCACCGGGGGGCGTTTTTGGTATACTATTTCGAAATTCGTCATCGGGGGCTAACCGGTGGCCATGGTAAAACCGCGGACAAAACCCCGGACAAAGGGCACAAATCCGCAGCAAGAAGGAAAAGAGAAAGATGCAGAAGAGCTATCGTGCTCCGAACCCGGGCGACAAACGCCAGTGGTTCCTGATCGACGCGAAGGACCGTCCGCTCGGGCGCCTCGCAGTCGTAATCGCAAACAAGCTCCGCGCGAAGGACCTGCCTACGTTTGATCCTTCGGTGGACGCCGGCGCGTTCGTGGTCGTCACGAATGCAGCGCTCGTCCGGCTGACCGGCAAGAAGGAGTCGCAGAAGGACTACCAGCGCTACTCCGGGTACCGGGACGGCCTGAAGCACTTCACGGCCGCCGAGATGCGCGCGTCGCATCCCGACCGCATGATCAAGGAGGCGGTCTGGGGGATGCTGCCGAAGAACAACATCGCGCGCAAGATGATGACGCGCCTGAAGGTCTTCGCGGCGGAGGCCGACAAGGGGATGCTCGCGGCGCAGAAGCCGGTCGAAATCAAGCTCTAAGGAGGATTTGGGAAATGGCTACTAAGAAGGCTATCTCTGCGGGAACGGGCCGCCGCAAGACGGCGACCGCGCGTGTGAATCTCGTGGAAGGCACCGGCAAGTGGACCGTCAACGGCGTGGCGCTCGAGACGTATCTGCCGTCCGAGGCGCTGCGCGACTACCTGCGCCAGCCCGTCGCGATCTCCGGCTACGACATGGAGAAGGTCGACGTCGTCGTGTTCGCGAAGGGCGGCGGAATCTCCGGCCAGGCCGGCGCGATCCGCCACGGGCTCGCCCGCGCAATCGAGGCGGCGGGCGCGAAGATCACGATTCCGGCTGCGAACGGCGAACCCGAACGCGAGGAAAGCGAGTACCGCGCGGCCCTCAAGAAGGCCGGCTGCCTTACTCGCGACAGCCGCATGAAGGAGCGCAAGAAGCCCGGCCAGCCCGGAGCTCGCAAGCGCTTCCAGTTCTCGAAGCGTTAATTCGCAGGACAGGGCGTGTGGAACGGCGGCCGAGGTGCCGCCGTTCCCGCTCTCATGGCATTCAGGGCATTTCTGGTTAAGCTATGGCTTTTGGATTTCTGAAGAAGATAGCTGCGGTGCTGACGGGCAAGAAGCCGCAGCAGCAACAGCAGCAAGGCGGCGGCAAGCCGCGCAAGCGCGGGGGCCGCGGCAGGAAGGGCGGCCAACAGCAGCAGCAACAGCAGCAGCGCGGCCGCGACGGCGG
>JAFRBA010000168.1 GCA_017405115.1 Kiritimatiellia bacterium | reverse complement strand
CTGTGCGGACGCGTCCGGTGCCGCCGGCGCCGCAGGGCGTCGCGGCGGAGGGCGGCCTGCCGCGGTCGGTGAAGGTGAAGTGGGACGTCTCGCCCGACGAGAAGGTTGTCGGCTACGTCGTCGAGCGCTCCGAGGGCGGCGACGGGTCGTGGAGCAAGGTCGCGAAGATCGGCAGCCGCGAGACCGTCTCGCTGTACGACAGGGACGGCGCCGACGAGGATGCAATCACCGGCAAGCTGAAGGACGGCACGGCCTATCTCTACAGGGTGACGGCGGTCAACACGGCCGATGCGAAGTCGAAGCCGTCGGAGCCGGTGCGCGCCGTCACGAAGCCTGCGCCCAAGACGCCGTCTGGCGTCGCGGCGACGAAGGACGTCGTCGGCAAGATCAAGGTTTCGTGGAGCAGGAACCCAGAGCCGGACATCGTGGAGTACTGGATCGAGGTGAAGTCGATGGGCGGGCTCATGTGGCGGTCTCTCGCCAAGGTGAAGAAGGACGCGCTCGAGGCGGTCGAGGAGGATCTCGGCAACGGAACTTCGCGCAGCTACCGCGTGAAGGCGGTCGACGCGAACACCCACGAGAGCGAATGGTCCGAAGTCGTCGAGGGCTCGTCACGTCCGCTCCCCGATCCGCCGCGCGATGTTAAGGCGGTGCGCGGCGACGTCGGGTACAGGCTCACGTTCACGCCGCCGCGCGAGGGGATGACGGCGTTCAAGGTCTACCGCAGCAAGCTCATGGGCGACGAGCTCGTCAAGACCGTGAAGACGCCCGAGGCTACGGTGGAGGCGCCGCCCGCGGGAGAGACGGCGGACTACGTCGTGACGGCGGTGGACGAGTGCGGGCTCGAGTCCGGAAAGTCCGGGAAGGTGACGGTGGGGCAATGAGGTGCCGATTCCCCATGACGCGCCTTGCGGTCGCCTGCGCCGTACTCGTCGCGGCGGCGGCCGTGTTCGGAGATGAGGACGAGAGCGGCGGAGGAGCCGCGAACAGCGTCGGCAAGCTCGTCGACGGCGTCAACCAGACCGCCCAGAAGATCATCGACCAGAAGGCGTCCGACAGCAAGGCCATCGAGGCCAATTCGAAGTACAAGCCCACCGACAAGGAGGCTAAGCAGGGCATCACGGCCACCGACAAGGCGCAGAACGACAACATGCGCGAGACCGCCAAGCGCCAGTTCGACGTCGACGAGGCGAAGGTGGCCCAGAAGGAGGCGCAGGGCGACCTCAACAAGGCGAAGACGACGGAGACCCGCGCCAACGCCGAGTTGAAGGACGCCAAGGCGACCAAGCGGACGTACGACGCCAACGCCAGCGTGTCCCAGAAGGAGGCGAACAGCCTCGGGCAGAAGGCGCAGAGCCAGCGCAACTCGGCGAACGAATTCCAGCGGCAGGCGGACACGTACAGGGCGCAGGGCAACGACGCGATGGCCGACAAGTTCCAGAAGAACGCCAACACCATGAACCAGCGCGCCACCGAGACGGAGTCCCTCCAGAAGGCCAAGCAGGTCGAAGCGAACGACTGGAAGGCGAAGTCGACCGCGCAGGACGACATAATCTCCCAGAAGACGTCCGCCGCCAACAAGGCCACGAAGACCAGGACCGACGCCGAGGTGAAGTTCAAAGAGAAGACGAAGGTCGTCGAAACCAAGCAGGCGGACCTGGACAAATTCAAGAAGACCGACGTCGGCAAGAAGACGCAGACGAAGACGTCCAAGAACCTGGAGGACGCCGGCAAGCTTGCGAACGTGATCAACTACGGCGCCATCGGCATCGACATGTCGGACGCGGCCGCGAAGGGCGACTACGACGGAACCAAGAAAGCCATGAACGACCTTGCCGTGAACGTCGCCGACGACATCACGCTCGGCGCGGTAAGCGCGGGAAAGAACGTCTACCAGGCCGGCAAGGAGGGCGTTGGATACCTGAACGAGAAGAACGCGGCGAACAAGCGGATCACCGAGCAGCTCATCTACCAGCAGCTCCGCAGGGACGGCTACAGCGACGCAGACGCGAGCGCCGCCGCCTCCGGCTACGTCAACGGAGACAAGAATTCGATATCCAAGGTGAAGGACGCCTACAGCAAGAACGGTAAGGACATCCCCGATGGAGACCACGTGGGGCGGACATGGGGAGAGCTGGGCAAGGACACGGCGTCTGCCACCAGCGAAACAATCAAGGACGCCGCCGTAGGCATCGGCGAAGGCGTTGTCAAGGTCGGAAAGGGCGTCGGCAACGCCGGTGAGATTGCCGTGGGCATGACGGAGAAGGGCGTCGCCAAGGAGACGGTCAAGGTGGTCAAGGAGAACATGGGTGCCGACAACATCGCGGCCGGCGCGGAGGTCGCGTGGAACACGGTGAAGGACAACTTCAACGATGCTGCCGAAGAGGTCAAGAGCTGGTTTGGCAAGGACACCAAATCGACAATCCACGACCACATCGTCGATTCCCTCACCAAGCAGGGCGCGACGAAGGATGAGGCGGAAGCCGCCGCAAATCAGTATCTGTCCGACAAGGCGAACAACCCGGGCAAAGCCTCCAATGCGATCTCGGACCTGAAGAACAAACTGAAAAACCAGGGCCGCCTTGTGGACAAGGACACTGGCGAGAAGATATCGAACGGCAACGCCGCCGATGTCCAGAAGGCCGACGCAGGCACGCAGCGGAAGCCCAAGGACAAAGAAAAGGAGAAGGAAGGCAAGGGCCCTGCGCCCAGTGATCCTTCGTCGGACGACGACGATACGGACAGCGACGGCGAGACGTCCGGCACCGGCAAGGACAGCGACCTTGGCAGGAACGAGCCTGTTTCCGGCGACCCCACGGGCGAGGGCAGCCAGATTCCCCAAGGTCCGGCCGGCCCGTCGCTGCCGGGCTTTCTGGAGAAGTGGCTGACGGAACATGGACAGAAGTTCCTCGAGAACAACAACCTGAACCAGTACACGTGGAAGGAATACGAGCAGGCGATGAAGAACGCAATCGCCGAGCAGAACGCGCAGCAGACAGTCAACCAGGGCGGACAGACCGCGCAGCAGATTTCCACCGACTCCGCGAACACGACGGCCAACGCGCAGGACGAGAACAGCTGGGGAAAGCATCTCTCGGACGCCGTGCAGCAGAGCATTTCGGCGGGGCTTAACGCGGCGGGCACGGGTTTCGCAGGCAAGATAGGCGACCACGTCGCCAACGAGCTTGTGAAGGGGATCGAGGGAAAGCACCACGGCTCCGACAAGGGCTCCGGCGATTCTGGGGAATCCGGAGAGTCCGGGGATTCCGGAAATACCGGAGATTCCGGGAAATCCGGCGAGTCCGGTGATTCCGGCGACTTGGACACGGACTTCGACAACCCTGACGACAGCGACCTGTTCGGGCCGGATTCCGGCGGCGGCCATGGCGGCGGCAACGTCACCAAGGGCGGTGGCAAGAAGAACGGCGGCAAGAATGTCTCGAAGGGCGGCAGTTCAAAGAAGTCCGGCAAAAAGGTCTCCAAGAGCGGCAGTTCGAAGAAGTCCGGCGGCAAGAAGAATACGTCGAAAAGCGGAAAGAGTAAAGACGACTCCACCACTTCGAGCGATCCTCACGGATCCAAGAAGTGCATTAGCTGTCACAAGATAAAGGACTCGCTTGAATGGGACAAGGACAAGGTCGGCTGGGTCTGCTATGACTGCCTCGGGCGGAATGTCCACGGCGGAGAGAAGAAAGACGACAATACGTCCACGCAGAAGGCCGAAGAGTATCATGGCCCTCGACACAAAGGCTGCGGGGGGCATGTCTATGAAGATGGAGATGACGGTAATTATTGGGTTTACTGGAAATGCGAGAAATGCGGACACCGAGACCATCATGGCGATTGGATTGAATAACAAGTAAAAGCAGTGACAAGTCAAGCAACAGAGGAGAAAGACAAACATGAAGACCAAGATGATCGCAATTTCGCTGTGCGCCGCTTCGCTTGCCGCCGGCGCGGCGATGCCGAAGGTGCTGGTGATGGTCGACGAGAAGGCCCTTGGTTCCGTCTCCACTTCGGAGATCGAGACGATGGCGGTGAGGAAGCTCGCCGAGAAGGGCGTCGAGACGGTGGACCAGAGCATGGTGCAGGCCAACCTCGAGCGCATCCAGAAGGCGCTCCGGGGCGCGGGCGACAGCAGGGCCTCCGCCGTGCTGGGGCGCGAGTTCGGCGCGGACGTGATGCTGATCGGCGAGGCGGTCTCCAAGCCGAACGCCACGAAGATCGGCGACTCCAACCTCCACTCATACATGGCGTCGGTCATGTTCCGCGCGGTGCGCGTCGACAACTCTGTGAACGTCGCGTCGGCGTCCGAGTACGCCACCGTGATCGCGATGGACGACATAACCGGTTCGTCCAAGGCGCTGAGGGCGGCTGGCGAGAAGGCCCTCGACGCCGTGATCCCCGCGCTCATCGCCAAGTGGAACAGTCCCGGCGACGCGTCCGCCGCGGCGAACGCGAAGGTGGGGATAGAGATCACCGTCGGCGGCATGGACCAGGTGTGGAAGCTCAAGGAGACGCGCGTTCGGCTCAAGGGCATGAAGGC
The DNA here is from genome assembly GCA_017405115.1 of Kiritimatiellia bacterium. The sequence goes on along the minus strand of JAFRBA010000168.1, from coordinate 11,434 downwards.
GGTCTCGGGCGTCCAGCAGAAGAGCTACTCGCAGGGCGCCGCGATCTTCCGCGTCGAATCGTCCATACCGTCGGAGGAGCTCGCCGAGGAGCTGGTTCTCAATCCGCCGGAGGGGCTCAAGGTACAGGTGGTCGAGATCAAGCCCGCCGTGCTGAGCCTGCGGGTGGTTGAGGCGGAGGAGTGAAAGTGGAAGAGTGGAAAATGGAAAATGGAAAGTGGAAAATGGAAAGTGGAAAGTGGAAAATGAAAAGTGGAAAATGGAAAGTGGAAAGTGAAATGAAAACGAAAAGCAGCAAGGGCGCGAAGCGATTCCGCAATTTTACACTTTACACTTTACACTTTACACTTTGCACTTTTGCATTCGTTCTTTCGCTCTTCGCCGCATCGCCCGAGCAGGAGCGGGCGATGATGTGCGCTCTCATGCGCATGGAGCTCTCCGGGCATGTCGTGGCCGAAGCGCAGAAGATGTCGAACATGAAGGAGGTCGTCGCCGCCGCCGAGCGCCACCGAGACGTGCTGATGGGCGTGGCGAGGGAACGGCTTCTCGCGGCGTTCGCGAATCCCGACGAGGCGCGGAAGGAGCTTGCCGCGTTCGTGGATGCGGCAAACGCGAACCCCGCCGACTACGCCTCGCTGCGCGACGCCGTCACGAAGGGCGAGCTCGCGCAGGACTTCGCCTCCGCCGGGAAGTTTCTTGGAGACGTGCAGTCGTGGCTGAGGCTGCGGGAGAAGGGTGAGACGCTGCCGCTCGTCGCCTGGCTAGAGCGCGACGCAAAGATGCCCTCGTCCAACGTCTCTCGTCCAGCGTCCGCCAAGACGACCAAGAGGAAGCGCAACTCGCTGCGCGACGCGGAGGCGGCGCCGGGTCCGTTCATCGAGGCGCCGGACGACGGCGGAAGCGTTCTCGGGACGTTCGGCGCGGCGCGCAAGAAGCGCCGCGAAAAGGCGCTCAAGGACGCCGAGGTCGGGATGGCGCAGGTCGCCGAGCAGCGGCGCATTGCGGACGACGAGTACAATGCACAGAAGCAGGCGGCGGCGACGGCGGAGGCGGCCGCGCTGCAGGCGCATGCGCAGAAGCTCGCCGCCGTGGAGCAGCAGGCGGTCGTCCAGGACCAGAACAGCTGGAAGACCCGCATCAAGGGAGTCGTCGCGACTGCGGCGGGCGCGGCGGGGTCGGCGTTTCTTGGCAACGTGGGCGGGCGCGTCGGAGAGGCCGCCGCAGCCGCCATCCTGCGGTGAGCGGCGAATGTGGTATAATACGCGGTGATGGGCGAAGAGAGCAAAGAGAAGCTGCTGGAGGCCGAGGAGGTGCGCCAGCGCGTCGGCGAGCTTAAGGCGAAGGTCGCCGAGATGGCCGACTACATAAGGGTCGCGGAGCGGCGGGCGAGGCTCGCGGAGCTCGAGGCGCAGCAGGCGTCGGCGGACTTCTGGAGCAACCAGTCGAAGGCTCGCGAGGTGATCGCGGCTACGAACGCGGAGCGCGCGTACACCGTGCCCTACGACATGCTCGTGAAGACGGTGGAGGACGCCGGCGTGATGCTGGAGCTGGCGGAGATGGAGGAGGGCGAGGCCCGGCAGGGGGCGCTGAAGGACGCGCTCGCGGAGTGCGCGAGGGCGGACGTGCACTTCGGGAAGCTGCGCCTGCAGTCCCTTCTCGGCGGCAAGTTCGACCAGTGCAACGTGTTCGTGAAGCTCCACGCCGGGCAGGGGGGCACCGAGGCGTGCGACTGGGTGGCGATGCTCTACCGCATGTACCAGCGCTACGCGGAGTCGCAGGGGTGGAAGGTGGAGGAGTACGACGTGCAGCCCGGTGAGGAGGCCGGGTACAAGGACGTCTACTTCCGCGTCGAGGGCGCGTACGCGTTCGGGATGCTCAAGGCCGAGCGCGGGATACACCGTCTTGTGCGCATATCGCCGTTCGACGCGAACAAGCGCCGGCAGACGAGCTTCGCCTCGATGGAGACTGTGGCGGAGATAGACGACGACATCGACGTGGAGATCAAGGACGAGGACCTGCGCGTGGACACCTACAGGTCCGGCGGCGCGGGCGGCCAGCACGTCAACAAGACCGACTCGGCCGTGCGCCTGACGCACCTGCCCACTGGCATCGTCGTTGCGTGCCAGAAGGAGCGCTCGCAGCACATGAACAAGGAGAAGGCGATGAACATGCTGCGCGCCCAGCTCTACGAGTACTACGAGGACCAGAAGCGGGCGGAGATGGACCGCTTCTACGGCGCGAAGAGCGAGAACGGCTGGGGCAGCCAGATCCGCAGCTATGTGTTCTGCCCGTACACGATGGTCAAGGACCTCCGCACCGAGTATGAGACAAGCGACGTGAACGGGGTGATGGACGGGCACATCCAGCCGTTCATAGAGGCCTGGCTGCAGATGAAGGCCAAGTAGCAGACGTGGAAAGATTGCGGTCATAAACAGAGTCAAGGCAGAAAGGCGGTAGTCAGCGCATGAGAAGCGACTTGGACGAACTGAAGACGCTCGGCAGAAGGACGGATGTGCCGACGTCGTACGACCCCTCCGTGCTGGAGGCGTTCGGCAACAGGTATCCCGACCGGGACTACTGGGTGACGTTCACGGCCCCGGAGTTCACGACGCTGTGCCCGAAGACCGGCCAGCCGGACTTCGCGGAGCTGACGATTCGCTACATCCCGGCGAAGAAGCTCGTCGAGTCGAAGTCGCTTAAGCTGTACCTCTTCGGCTTCCGCAACCACGGAGACTTCCACGAGGACGTGGTGAACGTGGTCTACGACGACCTGTCCAGGCTGCTGCGCCCAAAGTACATGGAGGTCGTCGGGAAGTTCGCCGCGCGCGGCGGGATATCCATCGACCCGTTCGTCAACGGCGGGACGGGCGCAAAGTACAAGGCCCTTGCCGCGAAGCGCTTCGCCGAATGGTCCGGGGTGCGCGGCCGCACCGCATGAATTTGCAAACGAGAAAGGAGACGTCAGTGATGAAGATGTGCCATGCAATGGTGTTGGTTGCCGCGCAGTGTGCGCTTGTCGCCTGCGCGGAGCCGGTGATCAAGGTCGAGAGGAAGCCGTGGGGGGCGGACTATACGCTGGTCTCGTCCGACGGCCCCGGTGACGTGACGCTCGTGTCGGTTCGTCCGAAGTGCACGAAGTACGCGAGCCAGATGGCCAACATGTACTCCGACGACGAATACGGCGTAGGGGTGCGGGCGTGGGACCTCCGCGACGAGATGGTGCAGGAGGACGGCGAGCTCAAGGTCGTTGTGAAGGGCGGAAGGGCCGGCGCCACGGCGAGCGTGATCGAGGGCCCGCGCGAGACGCTGGCCGGGCGTTTCGCCGCGGCGGGGCGCGCGCACGGGGCGACGATGAGCGACAATGGCGGCCCACTTGCGCTGTCGTCCGAGGGCGCGCGCCTTTCGTACATGTTCGCCGAGGTGACCACGGCGTCTTGCGAGGACTACATAGAGCTCGCGCGCCGCGGCGGGCAGGGCATATTGCACTTCCACGACTGGTGGTCTTCGCTAGGGCACTACCCCGTGAACACAAACTACTTCCCGGGCGGGTTCGCCGATCTCGTCGCCTCCGCGAAGAAGGTGCACGCCGCAGGGCTGAAGGTCGGGATGCACACCCTCTCGGGCTGCATCGACTTCAAGGACCCGTGCCTGGCCACGGACTCCGTGCGCGACCTTCAGCACATCGCGCGCTATACGCTCGCGGCCGACCTCGCGCCGGACGCCGCCGAGATGACCGTCCGCGAGAAGCCCGACCTGCGGCACGACCGCGTCATGACGTACTCCGGCAACGGCAATGTCCTCAGGATAGGAAGCGAGCTCGTGCAGTACGACGACTTCACGACCGAGCCGCCGTATGTGTTCAAGGGGCTGAAGCGCCGCTGGCTCGGCTCCAGGGGCGGGGCCCACAAGGCCGGGGAAAGCGTCGACTACCTGAGGCAGAGGTACCTCTCGTTCTACCCCGAGCCGGGTTCGGCGCTCGCCGACGAAGTGGCCGACTCCATCGTGCGCGCCCTCAACGCATGCCATGCCGACCAGGTGTACTTCGACGGATCCGAGGGGATGGGGACGCGCTACAACGTGGACTGGATGCGCAACCGACTCTTCCGCGGCTTCGGGCGCTCGCTATACGTGGAGGCGAGCTGCAACAACGCTCACAACTGGTATTTCCACTCGCGCATCAACGCGTGGGACTACCCCAGCTGGAACCTGAACGCGTTCAACGACCTGCACGTGAAGATCAACTCATCAGTCCGCAAGGCCGACCTCATCATGCCCCAGATGGGGTGGTGGGCGCCACTCAGGGCGCGTGCCTGCGCCCGCGGGCATCTTCGCGAGGAGATGGAGTACTGCGCCGGCAAGACGGCCGCGCTGGACGCGTCTTTCGCCATCGCCGGCGTCGAGGAGGCGTTCGGCCCCCCGGCATGGATGCCGATGGAGCAGCTCACCATCCTGGGCTGGTACGAGGGGCTGCGTACAGCCCGCGCATTCTCGGCGGACGCACTGGCGCGGCTTTCGGTGCCAGGGGCCGAGTACCGGCTCCGCCGGTCCGCCGAAGGCGTGTGGCGCCTTCGGCGCGTCGAGCGCACCGTCCATCGCGTGTCGGGGGAGGGCACTGGCAAATGGAGCGTCCGCTCTGACGCGGCGCGCCCGGCGGCCCTTCGGGTGGAGGCTCTCGGAGCCGCTGACGAATCGGGCGACTCCGTCGTGCTTCTTCCGGCCGGGAAGTTCCCGAAGAAGACGTGGGACTACCCGTACTTCGACGCGAAGGGCATGGGAGCGTTCGTGTTCGACGTGAAGGGCGACGGGTCGGGGCGCACCCTCGTCATGACGGTCAAGTCCCCGCGCGAGTTCACCGCCGCCACGTCGGAGCACCGCGTGAAGGTCGACTTCACCGGCTGGCGTCGGATCACGGTGCTTGCGCGCGAGCGCGACGCGGCGCCTGGGATGCCGTACATCAAGCGCTACGCCGTCTATCGATGCGCGCTCCGCCTCGACCACCTCTCCGAGGTCTCCTTCGCGTGGGACGGCGGGGACGCCGGCGCGCCGCCGCTAGAGATCGGCGAGGTCAGGGCGTTCCCGACGCGGAAGACAGCGGCGGACCATCCGGTTCTCGCATTCGACGGGAGGGACGTCGTGGTGCCGTTCAGGCTGGAGCACGGGGAGTTCGCGGAGCTTGAGGGCGGCTTCTGGACGCACTACTCGGAGATGAGCGATCCGATTGCCCGCGCGAAGGGCCCGGCGCTTTCGCTCTCGTCCGGAGAGACCTGCGTGGAGTGGCGTTCGCCCGTGCGGGCGGAGGTGTCCGTCACGGCGTTGTGCGATGAGGTCGACGCGCTGAAGCCGGGCGCCGCGACGCCGGAGTACATGTTCGAGACGCCCAGTCTCTTCGCGCCGTCGCGCGGGTTCAGCGAGCCGGTGCGCGTCGCGGTCGCCTCGGGCGAGAGGCGGCAGCTCCGCCTGGAGATGCTCGGCGCGATCGACCGGCCGGTCGTCTCCGCCGGCGGGGTGTCCGCGACGTTCCCGGTCACGATGCGGAAGGGGGACAGGCTCCTCTGCCGGGACGGCAGGGAATGGCTGCTGCGCGACGGGAAGCGGCGCACGCTCGCGACGGGCGTCCTGGAGCATCCGCTCCCCGTGTTGGACGCAGGCGCGGACGTCGTGGTTTCGTGCACCGACCCTTCGTCTGCGGACGCCCGCGTGCTCGTGTCGACGCGCAGGGTCGCTCGTTCCACAAAATGACTGCGGCGGGTGGCTCGTCCGCAGGCGGAAATGGTATAATCTTCCTCAAATGATAAGGACGCTCACCGTATTCTACCTGCACAAGGCCTGCCGATTCGACGCGAAGCGGCTCTCCGTAGTCGAATACGGGCTCACCGACGCGTTTCGCGACTTCTGCCGCGAGACTTTCGACTCGCGCGTCCCTCTCGACTACCCTCCGCTCAAGCTCGTCACGGTGCCCGACGCGCCGTCGCTGGCGAAGGCGCTCTTCACGAGCGGCGGGCCGCGCGGCGTGCTCACCGAGCTTGGCCGCGCGTGCTGCCTTTTCCTCATCGACGACTCCCTGCTTGACTCCGAGCTGGAGGGCCTTTCGCTCAGGAGCTGGCTCAAGCTGTTCTTCCCGGCTGTGCCGAAGGTGGTGATGACGCGCCCCGGCCATCCGGCGGTCACGCTCCCCGCGCGGCGGTGGACGAAGAAGGCCGCTCTCGTATTCGAGCATCCAGACCGCTACCACGAGAGGCTCGTCCACCTCTTCAAGAGCTTCTGGATGCCGCGCTTCTGCACGGCGCTGAAGCAGTACGTTACGCAGAAGGCCGGCACCAACTGGCACACGCCGGGCCACAACGGCGGGCGGGCCTTCGCGAACTCCCCGTTCCTGCGCGGATTCCACCAAGCCTACGGCGACATGATATTCCGCACCGACCTCTCGGTTTCGGTGGAATCGCTGGGCGATCTCTCGAGCCCGGAGGGCCACACCCCGCTCTCCGAGGCGCAGAAGCTCACCAGCGAGATATTCGGCACTGCGCAGAGCCGCTACGTCACGAACGGCACGTCTACTTCCAACAAGGCGATGCTGATGACGCTGCTGCGGCCCGGGGAGACCGTCCTTGTGGACCGTAACTGCCACAAGAGCGTACACCACGCCATCGTCACGTCCGCCGCCGTGCCGCGCTACCTGCCGGCTCGCTGGAACTCATCGCTCGGCGTGTGGGGGCCCGTTTCGCTGGACGACATCCGCAGGGCGCTCCGCAGCGCCGGGACGGAGCGGCCGAGGCTCCTCGTGCTCACGACGTGCACGTACGAGGGCGTGCTGTATCCGATCTGGGAGATAGCGCGGGAGTGCGAGAAGGCGGGAGTCCTGTTCTACGCCGACGAGGCGTGGGCGGCGTATCTCAACTTCCATCCGTACTACACGTTCGGGCGCGGCAAGGGCGACACGGTCCGCTACGCCGCCGTGAACGAGACGTGCGGCGCGCACTTCTCGGTGCAGTCCACGCACAAGACGCTCGCCGCATTCTCGCAGGCGTCGATGGTACACGTCTCCACCCGATTCAAGCAGCTCCTCGAGGAGGATGCGTCGCCGCAGTTCCGCTGGCTGAGGAAGCGCTTCGCCTTCCACGGCCGCGGCAGCTACGAGAAGTTCTCGCACGACCTCCACGAGTTCCTCCGCTACTGGCACTCCACCTCGCCGCTATATCCGTTCCTCGCCGCGCTGGACGTCGCGGGCGTGCAGATGCGGCTGGAGGGCATGAAGCTCATCGACGAGCGCATACGCTGGACCGCGGCCTTCCGCAAACGGGTCGCCGACGAGTGCGGGCGTCCGGAGAACCAGTGCTTCGCGGGCCTTGAGGAGATCGCTGGCCACGGCGTCGACTGGCGAATGTCTGGCTACATGAAGGATCCCCTGAAAATAGTGCTCCAGCTCCGCTCGGCGCGGGCCTGCCAATTGTTCAGGAAGGCGCTGCTCAAGGCCCACATACAGTGGGAGAAGTCCAGTTCGACGACAATCCTCTTCCTTGTCACGGCCGGCACGGCGGAGGAACACTTCGAGTACCTGTTCCGCGTCTGCAGGCAGCACAAGTCGCTCATAGGCCCGGCGGCCGGCGGCAACGGCAGGGTGGTCGTCGAGGCGGTCTCCGGGCAGACGGAGGTCCTGCCGCACGACGCGGCGCTCTGCGACGGCGAACTGGTCACGCTGGAGGAGTCCGTCGGCAGGGTGGCGTCCCAGTTCGTGGTGCCGTATCCGCCCGGCGTTCCGGTGTTTATACCGGGTCTGCGCATCACCAAGGCGATGGTGAAGCTGGTGAAGGACGTGATAGCGGCGGAGGGTGTGGACGCCGTGCACGGACTTTTCTGCCGCGGAGGCCACGCCCCGTACTTCATAGAGGTGCTGAACCGCGACGAGATCGCCAGGATCTCGGATGGCAGGGCCTCCACGTGAACGTCCATCCGGCAATTTTTGTCATTGAACCGCTGACGCAGATGTGAGATAATAAGAGGCAATGAAAACAGATGTAATTGTCATTGGAGCGGGCGTGGTCGGCTGTTCGGTCGCGCGTTCGCTGTCGCGCTACAACCTTAACGTCGTTGTGCTCGAGGCTGGCAGCGACGTCGCGGAGGGCGCAAGCAAGGCGAATTCCGCGATAGTCCACGCCGGCTTCGACGCGAAGCCGGGCACCAACAAGGCGAAGTTCAACGTGCTTGGCAACAGGATGTTCGAGGACACATGCCGGGAGCTGAGGGTCCCGTTCAGGCGCAACGGCTCGCTCGTCCTCGCATTCGGCGCGGAGGAGGAGAAGGCGCTGCAGGAGCTGGTGGAGAAGGCGGCGAAGAACGACGTGCCGGTGGAGGTGATCGGGCGTGACGAGCTGCGCCGCCGCGAGCCGAACGTCTCTCCGGACGCGACCGCCGCGCTGTGGGCGCCGACGGGCGGCATATGCTGTCCGTACGAACTGACCTTCCGTACCGCCGAGAACGCCGCCGCGAACGGGGTCGAGTTCGTGTTCGACGCGAAGGTCACGGGGATTCGCAGCGAAGGGGAGTGGAAGGTCATGTGCGCCGACGGCCGCGAGTTCGGGGCCAGGGCCGTCGTGAACTGCGCCGGCATCCACTCTGACGAGCTCAACAACCTTGTGAGCGCCACCAAGTACTGCATAGAGGCCCGCCGCGGCGAATACCTCATGCTCGACCGCGACGAGGACGGCGCGTTCGCCGCGACGATGTTCCAGGTTCCCTCGAAGATGGGCAAGGGCATCCTCGTTTCGCCGACGGTCGACGGCACTGTCATCGTCGGCCCCACGGCTGAGGACATCCCCGACAAGGAGGACAAGGCGACGACCTACGCCGGGCTTGAGAAGGTGAAGGCGGGCGCGCGGCGCACGTACCCGAACCTGCCGCTCGGTAAGGTTATCACGGAGTTCTCGGGGCTCCGTGCGCACGAGACGACAGTGGGCGACTTCATACTGGGCGAGGCCCCCGACGCCCCGTTCTTCTTCAACGCGGTCGGCGTCGAGTCGCCGGGTCTCACGAGCGCGCCTGCGATCGGCGCATGGATGGCGGAGAGGGTCTCCGCGCGCCTAGGGGCATCGCAGAAGAACCCCTCGCTCATCTCGAAGGACGTCAGCTGGTGGCCGAAGACGCGCGAGATGAAGCCGGAGGACCTCGCCGAGCTCGTCGAGCGCGACCCATCCTTCGGGCGGGTCGTTTGCCGCTGCGAAAGCGTCACGGAAGGCGAGATTCGCGCGGCGATTCGTGCGCGCGTGGGCGCGCGCACGCTCGACGGCATCAAGCGGCGCACGCGTTCCGGCATGGGGAGGTGCCAGGGCGGATTCTGCACCCCGCGGCTCATCGAGATCCTTGGCGCGGAGCTCGGTCTCCCGCCGGAGTCGTTCCTGCTTTCGCGCAAGACGGCGCCAAAGGCGCTCGCGTCGCGTGTCTCGCGAAATTCCGGATTCTCCGGAAACACCGTAGAGGCATTGGACGTGTTGGTAGTGGGCGCAGGCCCGGCCGGGCTTGCCGCCGCATGCGCCGCGAAGGACGCGGGCGCGGGGGAGGTCCTAGTGCTAGAGCGCGACGACGCGCCCGGCGGCATCCTCCAGCAGTGCATCCACAACGGATTCGGGCTCCACCGGTTCAAGGAGGAGCTGACGGGCCCCGAATACGCGCAGCGGTACGTCGACATGGCGAACGAGCGCGGCGTCAGGACCGTATGCGGCACGATGGTCCTGGAAATATCCCCTGCGGCGGACGGAACGCGGGGCACGACCGTGACGGCGATGAGCCCCAGGGGCGGGCTCAAGACATACCATGCGAAGGCGGTGGTCCTCGCGATGGGCTGCAGGGAGCGTCCGCGCGGCGCCCTGATGACGCCGGGGACGCGCCCCGCCGGCGTCTACACGGCGGGCACCGTGCAGAGGCTTGTCAACATGGACGGCATAATGCCGGGCAAGCGCGTCGTCATACTCGGTTCCGGAGACATCGGGCTCATCATGGCGCGCCGCCTCACGTTCTCGGGCGCCAAGGTGCTCGCCTGCGTGGAGATCATGAAGAAGTCGTCCGGCCTTATGCGCAACGTCGTGCAGTGCCTCAACGACTACGACATACCGCTTCTCCTGTCGCACACGGTGACGGACGTCGAGGGGCGCGAGCACGTGACGGGCGTCAAGGTCTCGAAGGTGGACGACGACCTCAAGCCGATCCCGGGGACGGAGATGCACTTCGACTGCGACACGCTCGTCCTTTCCTGCGGGCTCATCCCCGAGAACGAGCTCACGCGCAAGGCCGGGATCGAGATGGACCCGAAGACGCGCGGCCCGAAGGTGGATCCCAAGACGATGGCGACTAGTGCGCCTGGCGTGTTTGCGGGCGGCAACGTGGTCCGCGTCTACGACCTTGTGGACTGGGTGAGCCGCGACTCCGAGATCGCCGGTCGCAACGCGGCCGCCTATGCCTTAAGGGCTATGGCATAATGCGCAGGGGCAGAGCCGAGAAACGGGATAGTGGTGGATGTGAGAACATGGTGCTTTGCCACCAGCGCCGATACTACCAGAAGCTTCATTTCGCCCAGGAGTCTGGTGACGCCCGCGCCTTCGTCGATTTCATGCTCGACATGATCCTTCGGACGCTGAAGGCTAGAGGCGTGTCGCAAGGTGGTAAGAAAAAGGTGGTAAGAGAAGGTGGTAAGAAAACAGCCGACCGGCTGTTGGATCTAATCCGCAGCGATCCGAAGATCACATTTGCGGGAATGGTTTCCTCGACCGGCATTTCCCGCAGCGCGATTCAGAAGCATATCGAACGACTCAAGGACGCGCAGCGTCTTAGCCGCGTCGGTCCCGACAAGGGCGGGCATTGGGAGGTGATTGGATGATCATGACGCGCAGCAGGAGATGTCGAGTGTAAAACAGTAGAGAGTCGACCGCGAATGAACAAGCCAGTGGAGAATGTCCGGCCCGTGACGCAGTTTCAGAGGGGTCCTCAAAATCTTTTTTCAAATTTGAACTTAATTTGAACTTCGTTTGGTATATTGTCCCGAATCTCAAAACCAAAGGGGCAACCAGACGAAATGAAACACATGCTCTTGCTGGCCTCGTGCCTCGCAGCCGCAGTCGCCGCGGCGGACCTCAGCCTCGGACAGTTGCCGGAGTGCGGCTACGCCGACACGGAAACATCAACCAACGTGCCGCTGGCCTTCGCGCGCGCTGGCGTCAAGAACTTTGACTTCGAGCTCTGTCTCGTCGGCACGCTGTCGAACAACGTGCAGCTCGCCTTCGGGCGCGACCTGGACTCCGACGGCGTCCTCGCCGCCGACGAGACGGACATGGCAGTCGGCTGGGACTGCGGCGGGTGGCGCATCGTCAACTGCGAGACCGGCGACGCGGTTGAGTCCGCGGCCGCGACGACGAACGACGTAAAGGCGCTGTCATGGAGCCTATTCCTCCG
>JAFRBA010000016.1 GCA_017405115.1 Kiritimatiellia bacterium | reverse complement strand
TTTGACCGTTCAATGCGAGGCATGGTCGCGCTCCCAGTCTTCTTCCTCTATACGAAAGCGAGCCATGTCGAAATTGGAATCCACGCCGGTATACATTCTGCCCAGCTTCTCGCCTTCTTCTTTGATCTCGGGATCATTCCAACGACCAGCGTTAACCGCGTCGACAAACGCATCTACTCGTTGTCTCAGATTATTCAACGTCTTTGGCGCATAAGGATCGGCGCCAAAGACATCCTTGAGGATTCGCGACGATTCCACGCCCTCCGTCCATGTTCGTGCCGGTTCGGCCTTGCCATTGTCATCGACAATTCTAATGCATTCTGGCGGAACCGACGAGACGACCTGCGGACTATGCGTCGTGACAACGAACTGGATCCTCGGGAAAATCCGCCGCAGATCCGGCAAAATGCGTTGCTGCCACGCGGGATGGAGGAACAAATCGACCTCATCGATCATCACAATGCCCTGCGTCTTTTGGCAGGCTTCCTCGCCGAAAGCGGGGTTAAGGCGCGCACACCGATAGGCGATGTCGGCAACGAGCGAGAACGCAGCCTTTACACCATCACTAGTCCAAGATATCGGTACGGCAATCGCGGAATCATTCCCTCGACGCCCATCAATAAGCGCCATTTCATCATATTGAGAGTTGTAATGAGGAGTCCTCAATTTCCCCAGCTGGGTTTTCGTGGCCTCCAAAACCATTTCTACGGCGCTTTCAACCGCCTTGTACTGCGCCGCCGTCGAACGCCCAAGCGCAGTCTCCTGCTCCGCCGGATTATTCCTACACAAATCTGCCCCCTTCATCCAGTGCTTGACTTGAGCGTAAATTGAATTTGCCGTGAGAGCATCCTCGTAACCGGCAAAACAGCTTTCAAAAGCCGGCGCAGGTTTGTCTTGCATCCGTTCCTTTATACGCTCCGCTTCACCTTTCCAGAGCCGCCCCGTCCCATAGAAGGCAAGAATCGGAAGTTCCGGCATTTCGCATCCATCCGAAATCACGCCCTCTCGCAAACGGGAGCCGAAATCGGAAATAACCTGCGCATCTTTTGTCGTCGTGCGCCCATCCTGAGACCCACGCACACGCTCCCAGTGGCACAGCCGTGAATCTACCATGCCATCGACCTTTATGGACACTGGATAATCCTGACCTTTCAGACCTGCACGCAATGGGGTGAGCGAAGCGTCTTGCCATCTGATCCCAGCTTGTGAATGGTCCATGCCTTTGGTAAACGTTCCGAGCGAGATTCGAATGGCATCCAAAACCGCCGTCTTTCCGCAGCCGTTCTTTGCAACAATGACCGTTAAGTTCGGATCAAACTCTATCGGCTTGTCCATCTTGCGGAAACACCGGAAATTGGACATTTCCAACTTTGTCAAACGCAGCAGATTGTCACTCATTGTTTACTCCTTGAAGAACTTGTTGATCTCATCCACCAGCAATCCCTGCCACTGACCACCCTTATCTTCTTGCAGATAGAGGTAATCGTATTCAGGAAATCCTTTGCCGCCCTTGTTCTGCGCAAGGAAGGTCGTCTGCATAAACGCCTTGCGTGACTTGAATGCGGGATCATTGGCGTAAAGTTCGCCCTTGGTTTCGACAATCAAGCACTTGACGATCTTCTTACGCGCCTTGCCCCGCTGGATGATCAGGAAATCAGGCGTATACTGTCCGACGGACTGCTGGATGCCGCCGATCTTGCGATAACAGCGGATGCGGAACTCGGTAAACGGCGCATCACCGTTGTAGTAAATCTCAAGATGCTTTGATTTCAGCTCGGCCGTGGCAATCGCCCGCTTGAAGAAGTCCCGCTCAAAGCCGCTGTCGGTCTTGTAGGGCAGATAGTGGTAAGAATAATCCTTGGCGTTTGCGCCGGACTCTGCGCGAGCGATCTTCTCCCGATACAGTGCTGCCGCATCCTCATCCTCCTCTGCAATAGCCTCTTCCAGCCGCAGGCGCCACTTCTCGACATTCGGATTCGTTGCAGCCGTGGAAATGCCCTTCTCGTCATCGCGAATGATCTGCGCACATTCCTTTTGGTTGGGGATATAGGCCTTTTCGTCAGCGACAAGCTCCTCGCGATGCTCATTCAGATACTGCACATCCAACAGTTTCGCATCGGTCGGAATCTCCTCCTCGTTGACCGTCAGCTTGCGGCTCGGCCAATAGGCGCGGCGAATTGCCGCCCGAATTTCGTCTTGGCGATAGGATGCGGAAAGGACGCTATCACCATCCGAATCCTTGGCCGAAATCAACTTGAATATCTCACGGAGAATCTTGTCCTCGGCTTTCAATTCCGCAAGCTTAAGTACGCCAAAGCTCTCCTTGCTGACCTCCGAAAGCCAAGCCGAATAGGACATGGCGAACGAACGATCAGCATAAGAGCCATGTGTCGTGGAAATGTCCTTTTTCGTGTCCTTGAAATCGCCGGTGGTGATGGTTTCCGTAGTGCGAAAATCCTTCAACTTGCGCTTCAGGGCCTTGAGACGTTCTGCAACCGGAACCTTCTCCACGACCACATCATCCCCATAGCTGACCTTCAGCTGGTAGAACGGCAATGTAGGCAGATCGAGCTTCGCCATGCGATCATAGCGCTTGATGAGAATACCGTCCGTCACACCAGATTGGAAGGCCTGAAGAGTCGTGTGCTGCTGTTGCGCCAACTGGTCTTCAAGATGCTTGCCGTTAGATGCGTTCAGATAGATCGAGGCCGACTCTTCCGCTGCATTCTCAACCTCTCGCATGCATCGGCAGGACGTCTGCAAGACCATCTTGCGCGGACAATCGCCGTCCTGCGAAAGAACGACCCCGGCGAGACTACGACAATCCCAGCCCTCCTTGCCGATTTGAACAAGCAAAATGACGCGCTTCTTTGAAAAGGCAAAATCAAGCTGCTCAAATTCAAGCTGCGCACCCTCGGGTTCCTTATACTTGGAATTGCCCCGGTGATATTTGAGGATTGCAGTCGCCGGATCGAGTCCGCAGCCTTTGACGATCTTCGCGACCTCGGGATAGACCTCTTCCTCCAGCCGATCCACCCCTCCGCAGTAAATGGCCAGCTTGGCGAAACAGCCGTTCGCATATTTCTTGCGACCGAACTTCTCAAAGAACTCCTTGACGCCACGACGCACAATGGAAAGTGGCTGGGTGGCCCCGCTCACCACAGTCACAGTCGGCTTCTTGAGGAAATCACCGACACCACGCACCAACGGATAATAGTAGACAGTGCTGGCGATCTCCTCCGTCTTAAACGCAATGCCTGCGCCCAATTCCACCTTTTCGGCCTTGTCAAGATAAGGCGTACCCGAAAAACCCAAGACGGAATTGATACCAACTCCACCAGCCGCCCAGTTGTTGACCACCGCCCGTAACTTCACCTCGTCCGACTTGTCAGTTTGAGATGCCGTATGATGCGCCTCGTCAATCAAAATGGCAAGCGACGGAATCTTTCCAATCGTGGCCCGCAGTTCATTGGCCCGCTCCGCCTTTTCATCGTCCGTCAGACGAAGGAGCATGCCGCTCTCATCCAATGCCACCCTGTCAAGGATGACCTTTTCGGCATTGGTGACCAAGACAACGCCAAACATTTCCTGATAAGGCTGAAACCGCGCAATCTTCTGCACATTCGGATTCCGCACCTGATTGGACTTGGATGAAGTCGTCTCGGAATCAAGAATCTCAAACTTGATGAGTTGCTTCAGGTTTGACGCCAACGGGTCGGGAATCACCCACGCCGGATTAAACGCCTCAATCGTACGCAAGCTCGGAACAATAGATGATTTCGTTCCAGACGGCGCCAGCACGATGAAGTTGTGCGCGAAGGCGGGATTCTCCGGTTCCTGTTGCGCATACATCAAATCAAGATACATGAACGCCGCCATCAGATAGGTTTTGCCAGCTCCCATCGGCAGCGAAAACAAATAGTCTGGATAGGAAACGCGATAGAAGATTTGATCGAATACATCCTCCGCATTGATCCTCTCGGGCGACTCCTTCAGAACCTTCGCCAGATCAGGCGCAAGAACATCCTTGGCATCCTCTTCCTTCTGTAGGGCGAATTCCAAAAGCGCAGCAGATGCGGGATGCGTCGCAAGATAGGTGCGCGTTGTAGATGAAAGCGGTACTGCATTCAAGTCCAAAGAACTAAACGCCCCCTCGGAAAACAACTTCGCTAACGGCCTGTTGCCACACGCAATTTTAAGGAACAAATAGGTCTTAATGGCATCAACCTGAATCTCACGCAATCCCGCCCCTGATTTCGACCGCTCAAGCATGTACTGGATTGTCTCGCGCACCGGACAATCCGGCCTCGCGATCCACGCGTCACGCTTGTGCTTTATCATTTCGTGAAACATTGAATTCCCTTTCAAACCCTGTCGCAATCTACTTTGTATATTTTATCATAATTTACCCAGCGCGGGATGCACATAGATCGACCCGCAAACCGCCAGTTCGGACACCTTCTTAGGCGTCTTGACAGTCGAGTCCCCGACCTTGAGAAGCCACATGCGATCCGCCGATCCGGGAATCGCATGCAGCCCCTCTTCAAACTTCGTCTCAATGTTGTCGAATATCTTTGACATCTCAGCCCTCAATTACGATAACAATATTATATCAAATTCAACGGGCGAACAGGGGAAGTTCATTCTCCGCCCCGCCTCCGTTCGTGGGCTTGGGAGGTGCAAGCGGCTTTAGGCGCACGTACAGTTTTATTCTGTCTTGTCATACTCAAACTCTTTCCTCCCTTTCGAATGACATGCACACACACTTCCGGAACGTCCCATTCCAGAATGTCGCGCTTTAACGCGCTATCTGTCGATTCGCCTCTCATTCGTCATTCGCTCTCTGGGCGATATTATACCAAATTTTCACGGTACTACCGCGCGGATTTTGCGGCTTACGCGAACGACGCGGTAGCCGTCGCCATGCCCGCAGCGCGTATAGACGGCCAGCACGTACACACCAGGCGTAACCGCCTCGTCGAAGACGACTTCCGTGAAATCTGTCACGTAGTTGACAACTCTTCCCTTCGCCACACGCTCGTAGCCCTTGTGTGTCCGCTTCTCAAGCCACACACCCTCGTCTTCCTTGGCGGCATCCACGGGGATATCGTACCCAGCAACGCTCAGGACATGGCCGGTGGCAAGCACGTCAAAGCGGTTTGCCGTCTTGTCGAAGACGTTGAAGATATGCGAATGGACGCTGGACAGGTCGTTCACCGCCTCCAGCTTGTCCTTCAACTCGTTCATCAGGGGCCGTCTGGCCTTTACCGCTCCGCGCACATAGAGTCCTTCGGCATCGGGCGACGAATCGCGGTTGGGAAGCGCGGCGGAAAGCCTTGGATAGAACGACACCAGCTCGAAGTCGAGCTTATTGCCCTTTGCAAGCTCGTCAAGGATGAATCCTCTCAGCAACGTCAGCGTCACTTCGGCCTGCGCAAGGTTAAGGCGGGAATAGTCCGCCCATCGCCTTATGAGATTCTTTCCCTTGAACGTGTCGTTCGGCGTCAGGTTGGTCTGGAACTTTCCTGCGGCATCCTTCTCGCGGATGACCGCCTTGATCTTTGTGCGCGTCTGCATGCGTTTTTCTCCTTTGTTCATCGTGTTAGAGGGACGGACTGCATGTGAAATGCCGTCCTTCTCCTGTGCTCAGTTGAAACTTGCCGCCATTATACTAAATATTTGCCGCCGAATAAACACTAATTCGGTGGCAAAACAATAAAACTTGGCGGCAAGACAACTGCTTACACTTGCGAGGCGACCAGCTTACACCGATAGGTTTTCCAGCTTACACCTCTAGCCAATGAAGCGTACACCGTATGCAATTTGTTGATTCACTCAGCAGAACCGCAAGCGCCTCTTCTGGAACGTTCCATTCCAGTATGTCGCGCTTTAACGCGCTATCTGTCGATCTGCCTCTCATTCGTCATTCGCTCTCTGACTGATATTATACCAAAAGCACGGGCAGCGCGGACGAGTGATTTCCAGATGGTGAGAAGACAGAGTGAATGCGACTGCCCGCGAAGCGGGGACTCGCATTCACTCTGTCGTGTCGCCTGGTTGC
>JAFRBA010000167.1 GCA_017405115.1 Kiritimatiellia bacterium | reverse complement strand
TTTTCCTTCGAGAACCAGAGTTTCATCGTGACGCACGCACTCCGGAAGAAGTCTTCGCCCATTTCGATGCGCATCGTGCGGCCTTTCATGGCCTGGATGACCTTCGGGTCGGCGTTTGGCGACCCATGCAGCGTGTTCGACGCCGATTCGGCCGGCACCAGCAGGGGGGAGCCGCAGTTCGGACACGCCGTCGTCTCTCCCACCATGTCGCGCGACGCCTCGATTTCCTGCTTGCAGGTGGGGCATATGAACGACACCATCATCTCGGGCGGCGGGTCTTCGGACGGCTTCTGCCCCCCCAGTCCGAGCGCGTCGACGTCGATGCGAATGGTGAGGCCCTTTAGCTTCTCGGGGCTCATCGACTCCGCTTCCTGGGACGAGACGACCGGCGTGCGGAGCACCGGCGGCTCGTCGGCTGAGGCGCTGTCGGCGTGCAGGGTGCCAGGCTCAGACCTGGCCGGCACGGTTATCGGATTGCCGCAGGTCGGGCATTCGGTCTCGAAGCCGACCATGTCGCCGGTGGCCTCGACTTCTTGGCGACAGCGCGGGCAGCGGAATGAAATCAGGTCGTCTGGACCCAGCGCAGGCGGCGGTTCTGGTGCTTCCGCGGCAGGCACAGGTGTTTCGGCCGCAGGCGCAGGCGTTTCGGTCGTAGGCGCTGGCGTTTCGGCCGCAGCGGCTGGCGTTTCCGCAGCAGGCGCAGGTGTTTCAACCGCAGGCGCTGGCGTTTCGGCCGCAGCGGGTCCCGCTGCTGGGGCGACCTGCGCGGCAGGGGGCTGATCCGCTGCCTGCGGTGCCGGCGGTTCGGCAGCCTGCGGGGGCGCTGGCTCTGCTACGGCGGGTTCTGGCTCGACTGGCTTGGCGAAGACCATCTTCAGCGAGCGGGGCGCGGTTATGCGGAGGGCTTCGCGCTCAGGCAGCATGAACGTCTCGCCGGTGCGCGGATTGCGCACTTTGCGCGGCTTGCGGCGCACCACCTCGAACTTGCAGAGCCCCGGGATGACGAAAGTCGTCTTTGCCTCGCGCTTCGCTATGGCGAGGAGATTCTCCATCAGCTCCTTGATCTTCGTCTGCGGCAGTTGGCAGGTCCACGACAGTTCCTTTATGAGGCGCGACTTGGTGAACGTCCTGTCTGGTTTTGTGTCCGGCACGGTTCTTTACCCCTCTTTGTCTTTCGAGACGCCTTTCGGCTTTCATTCTTCCTTGCTGGCTTCGGGCGGCGTCTCGTCATGCCATTCCCCAAGCGATATCATGTTACCCGCGGATTCGTTGCCGGCCAGATAGGCTTCGGCTACATATTCGCGCCTTTTCTTCATCTTCGCCAGAAGCGAGCGGATCTCTATGACCGCGTCGTAGCACATGTCCAGCACGGTGCGGCGCGTCTCCTCGTCGGTCTCCGGCATGCGCAGGAGCTCGATCGAGGAGAGTAGCACTGTGGCGGGCTGCCCGAGGGCGTGGCAGAAGCCCGCGAGGGACTCCATCACCACCTTCGAGCGCTCGACCTGCATCTCGGCGATCGCGAGTCGCCGGGCTGTGTCGTCTGTCCTGTTGTCTTCCTCTTCCATCGCAGTGCTCAGCCCGCCAGGGACCCCATGTTGAAGATCGGGAGGAACATCGCGAGCACGATCGTGCCGATGACCGCCCCCAGAAATACCATTAGGAACGGCTCCATCAGCGCCGTCAGCGTGGTCAGCATCGCCTCGACCTCCTCGTCGTAGCTGTCCGCCACCGAGCCGAGCATGTCCTCAAGGCGCCCAGCCTTTTCGCCCGCCGCGATCATCCTCACCATGATTATGGGCATGTACGGCTTGCCGTCGAGCGCGATGTTGAGCTGGTTGCCCTGCTCCACCTCCTTGCGGGCCGCGAGGATCGACTCCTCCAGGACGTGGTTGCCTATGGAGCCGGCCACGACCTTGAGGGACTTGAGGATCGGCACGCCAGCGTTGGTCATTTGCGCCAGGATGCGGCAGAAGCGGCCGATGGAGCTCTTGAGGTTGAGCTGGCCGAATACGGGCATCTTGAGCTTCATCTCGTCGAACTGGTAGCGGCCCTTCGCCGTCGCCTTCCAGCGCTTGAACAGGAACACGAACACGGCTACGCCGCCGATGACGAAGTACCAGTTGTGCTTGACGAATTCCGAGATGTCCACGAGCGACTGCGTGAGGGCCGGAAGGGGCTTGCCGAACCCCGAGAACATCTCCGCGAAGATTGGCACGACGAACTGGATGAGGCAGGCGGACATGATAAGCGCGATGGAGATGATGACCGTCGGGTAGGTCATGGCGCTCTTCACCTTCTTGCGCAGCCGCGACGAGCTGGTGAGTATCGCCGCGAGGCGCTTGAGGATGCCCGCGAACTCGCCCGACTGCTCGCCGGCGACGACCATGTTCACGTACATGTCGTCGAAGACCTTCGGGAACGCCGACAGGGCCCTGGACATCGGCTCGCCGCCCTCGATGGTGGCGCGGATGTGCGTAAGGACCTTCTTGAACTCGGGGTTGTCGCACTGCTCCTCGAGCGTCTGCATCGTGGTGAGGATCGGCATGCCCGCGCCTATCATGGATGCAAGCTGGCGGGTGAAGGGGATTACCTCCTTCGCCACGATCTTCTTCACGCCCTTTATCTTCGGAATGTCGGCCATCATTCGCCTCCCGTAACCTCAAAGGCCGCCTCGAGCGAGGTCTGCCCGTCTCTCACCTTGCGCATTCCGGCCTCCTTGAGCGAGACCATGCCCTCCTCGTCGGCCGCCTTCTTCAGCAGCTCGGCGTTGCCGCCTTTCTCTATTATCGAGCGGATCTTCATCGATATGGGCAGCACCTCCATGAACGCGCCGCGTCCCTTGTAGCCGGAATCGTGGCACTTCGCGCACCCTCCCGGGCCGTATATCTGCACGCCCTCGAACGGGGCGGGGTCCACTCCGTTCGCTTCCAGGAGCTGCAGATTCACGTCCACCGGCTTGCGGCAGTACGGGCACAGGCGCCTGAAGAGGCGCTGGGCCTGCGCGAGGATGAGCGAGCTCGCCAGCAGGAAGGGGGGCACCTCCATGTCGATGAGTCGCGGTATGACGCCGCACGCGTCGTTCGTGTGCAGGGTCGAGAGCACGAGGTGGCCGGTAAGCGCGGCCTTCACGGCGATGTCGGCGGTCTCGTTGTCGCGGATCTCGCCCACGAGCACGATGTCCGGGTCCTGGCGGAGCACCGAGCGCAGGATGCCCGCGAACGTGAGGCCCTGCGCCACGTTGACGTGGCACTGGTTGACGCCGGCGAGCTCGTACTCGACGGGGTCCTCGGCCGTGACGATGTTGACGTTCGGCTGGTTCAGGTCCTGCAGGCAGGAGTAGAGGGTCGTCGTCTTCCCGGAGCCCGTGGGGCCTGTCACCAGTATGATGCCGTGCGGCTGGTCGATCGCGAACTTCATCGCCTTGTAGGCGTATTCGTCGAGGCCGAGCGACGCAAGGCCCGGCGCGAGGTTCGCCTTGTCGAGGATTCGCATCACGACCTTCTCGCCGTGCACCGTCGGCAGGATCGACACGCGCACGTCGACCTCCTTCTTCATCGCGCGGACCTTGAAGCGCCCGTCCTGCGGACGCCTCCGCTCGGCGATGTCGAGGTTGGACATGATCTTGATGCGCGAGACCACGGCGTTGTGCAGCGCCTTCGGGGGCGCCGGACGGTCCACGAGCTCGCCGTCGATGCGGTACCTCAGGCGCGACGTCTTCTCCATCGCCTCGAAGTGGATGTCGGAGGCTTTCGTCTTCAGGGCCTCTATCATGATGGTGTTCACCATCCTGATGACGGGCGCCTCGCCCGCCGCGTCCACGGAGGCGTCGATCTCGTCGCTCTTCTCCTCGGCGACGGACGATATCTCCACGTCCGTCTCGTCGCCCTTCATGATGTTCTCCATCGCGAGGGCGGGGTTCGAGGCGTCTTCGGCGTTCTTCAGGCGGGCGAGCACCTCCTGCAGCTCGGAGTCGACCACGACGAGCTGCCAGAGGCGGCCGCCCGACCAGCGCGCCACCTCTTCCTTCGCCGGCAGGTCGAACGGGTCGGAGAACGCGACCGTAAGCCGCCCCGCCACCTTGGCGACGGGCAGCGCCTTGACGCGTGCCCACTGCTCGACCTTCTTGCCGCAGAGCAGGTCCTCCCCCGGGGTGAACGACTGGGGGAGGGTGAACGGGGAGATGTGGAGATAGTCCGCCGCCGCAAACATGAACTTGCGCGGGTCGGAGATGTTCCTTATGTCATCTATCGACCTGTGCTTTGCGCGAAGCAGCGGTTTTGTGCTGAGTATTGCCATGCGTACTCGCATTAGCACAAGGCGTGCCAATGCGCATTTTGCGCGCCTGCGGCCTTTGGTTTTTTGCATTTCTGCATCTGCGATTCTCGAAAAGAAGAATCCCCGCCTGCCGACAGTCCCTGCCGCATCAACCCTGCCCAGCCCGACAACACTTGCCACTTTGCCCGATGCCACCGCGCGGGTGGAATGTCCCCACCTTTTGAAAAGGCGGTCGAATGACACCCTTTTCAAAAGGTGGGGATATTCCAAATCGTGCGCCGTTGCATGAATGTGGTGAAAATGATAAGATTCTCCATGTAAACACTATAATAGTCATGGAAAAGATAAAAGATAGACATGGAAAAGGTCATTTAGCCACAAAGAACAGGAGAAACAGGAGATGTCTCCCTTCGCCTGTCTACTTCTGCATCTCTGTGGCCAACATCAGCCACTAACGACCGGCCTTCGCTAAAGCTACGGCTCGACCAGCTAACGACTAGCGACTAACCAGACGATGTAAGTCCAAGAAATTTCGTGTCTCGCGAAAGCGAGCTTTCGTGGTCGCGCGTAAGCGCAAGTATGAATATATGCACACTATGTAGGCGCACCTTAGTTCAAATTTTCTTGAACTTCAGTTTGCGCCGGTTTGGGGCTTTTGCTATACTGCGCGCGCATTCCCGGCGATGGGCGCTCGGGGAGCGATGAGGGATGAACAAGAGTTGGATAGTTTGCTTTCTGGAGATATGTTTTGAGCCGATTATTGATCTTTATAATTGGTTTGCTGAGCTTGTGCGCCGCGAGCGCTGACGACCTCGGCTACTCGCCCGACGGCGGGCTGGTGTCGTTCGGCGAGTTTGACTATGTCTACGACTCGTCGAGTCGGCTCACCGAGGTGTGGTCGAACGGCGTGCGGGTCGTCGAGAGCCAGTACGACGCCCTTGGCCGCCGCGTCATAAAGCGGACGCCGGACGCGACGCACACGTTCGTATACGACGGATGTCTGCTCATGGTTGAGCGTATCGAGAGAAGCAACGGCATGCTGGAGCAGATTGACTACTGGTGGGGCAAGGACCTGTCCGGTACGCTTTATGGTGCAGACGGAATCGGCGGACTCTTATGCCTCAGAAAGAATGGCAGCGAAGTCTATGTGCCGCTTTACGACGGAATGGGGAACGTGGTGCAGTACGTAGATAAGTACGGCTCCCTTGTTGCGCAATACGAGTATGACGCATTTGGCAACACGATACGGAAGAGCGGCGCGAAGGCTGACGAGCTAAAGATGCGCTTCTCGACGAAGTACCACGACGACGAAGCGGGGCTCTACTACTTCGGCCATCGTTTCTATTCGCCGCGCATCGCCCGCTGGCTCACGCGCGACCCGATAGAGGAAGACGGTGGGTTGAATCTTTACGTCGTTTGTGGAAATGACACTATTAATAAGTATGATCCCAATGGGTGTATTCCTCTAGATACGATCTGGGACATCGGCAATATCATCTACGACATCTGCGTGGGTGACGAGGTTGCGCTTACCGCAGACACTGCGGCGCTTATGATTCCTTACGTTCCGGCAGGAGCCTCGAAGCTCGTCAAGGCCGCACGTCTTTCTAATGTTAGAAAGATATGCCCAGGCGCAAAACGTTTGGAAGTGACTTATCATTATAATAAATATGGAGACAAACATTTTAAACTGAGTTCACGTCCTCAGCCGGGTTATGCCAAATGGTCAAAGGAGCCTTGGGTACTGCGTACCCTTAATGGACCGGCTCAATTTCGCCCTGGGTTTACTCATTTAGATGGCGAAAGGTTGGCAAACGCAGCATTTCAAGAGGCCAAGTCAAAGGGATTGATCCGGCCAGAACAGTTGGATGGCTATATTTACAATGCTGGTCGCAATATTGGTGCGCATAATGGGAAACCTACATCGTTCATACAGGTGAAAGTTACACCTCAGGGTGAAGTGCACATACATCCGCTAACGCCAAAATGAGGAACCTTATGAAACTGAATGACATAGTTCATTATATTGGCAGCCTGCTGTCCGCTCGGGACGATGTGTTGGATTTGTCAATCCCGAGTGATAGAGATTCTTATGAATTCTACTACGAAGGCGGGCCGAAGATGCTGGAAGATAGATGTATCTTCGATGAATGTACGGATGACATTAAGACGTCTTTGCTTGAATTCTACTTTTCGACACAAGGGCTGGAGGTCAACTTTAATTGGGATATCAATGTCGAGTTTTCGAAACTCGCGGCGAAGCACGGGGGGCTTGTGAAACAACGCGCAGAAGAATTCTTCCCGAAGGACTTTGCCGATGAATGGGGAACTTATTTTCTTCACATGGCATACTTTGGCTCAAGCGACAAATACGAGCGAGAACTTGCCCGGCTAATTGAGATCTCACCAGAAGATGGGCGTGATGGTCTATTTGTCGGCAGTTGGTTTAGCCAATCGGATTTGGTACGGCGAACGTTGATGAGGGCATTTTGTAAATGGGCTGATGACAGTTCTTTTGGTGGTGGCACTGGCGAAATGCAGGCATTGCGGAGCTTCATCGGAAAATGGAAGCGCACGATTACAGGTTTCACGAAATCAGAGTGTGGCGTAAGGCTCATGAGGGCAGCTGGTGCTGTACTCCCATACTAATTAGGCTACAATAATGGCAAGAACTGCAGATAAGAATGTTTTGCATCTTTCGAATTATCCATATTCTTGTATGGTTGCAGTTGTTGTCTCGTTGTGTGTTTCGCTGTCTATAGTACGGAAAAGGCGGCGTCATGAGCAGGTTTCTTTGTAGTTATCTTTGAGTATTCGGACGCAGGGCAAGCGGCGAAGTTCAAATTTTTTTGAACTTTGGTTTGCAGGACTCCTAGGCTTTTGCTATACTGCGCGCGCATTCGGGCAAAAAGGAGGGAGCAGAAAACTACAAGCCGTGAAAATGGTATAATATCCGCCATGGGAATGAGCGACAAGAAACAGAACGCGGCGGTTTGCGAGATTGCGGTCAAAAGTTTTGACCGGAACGGCAAGTTGCAATCACGTGGGCAAGGTTGAATGGGTACAAGTGATAATCAGATTGTCGTGTATCAGCCGAACGAGACCGTTCGGTTGGACGTGCGTCTTGAGAACGAGACGGTATGGCTGACGCAAGCGCAGTTGTGTGTCTTGTTCGGGGTGGTAAAGTCTAATGTGTCGTATCACCTCAAAAATATATTTGGGACCAACGAACTTGACTATGGGGCAACTGTTCAAAAAATTCGAACAGTTCGATTGGAGTCTGGACGTAGTGTTGCCCGAGACATTGAGTATTTCAACCTTGATGTGATAATCTCGCTAGGATATCGCATCAATTCAAAGTTAGGAATCCAATTCCGCCAATGGGCGACGCGCGTACTAAAAGAGTTTTTGCTTCGTGGCTATTCCGTTAATTCACGCCTGAACCAGTTGGAAGACAAGATGGATCGGCGGCTTGCCAAGCACGATGACGACATTGCAGAGCTAAAAGACAAGGTCGATTTCTTTGTGAAGACGAAAGAGCCGCCGTTGCAGGGTATCTTCTATCAGGGGCGGTATTGGGATGCGAAGTCGCTATTGATCAAGTTCATCCGGCGGGCGAAGAAGGAGCTGATTGTAATTGACGCATACGTTGGCGTGGCGACGCTTGATATGCTCGCGAAGCGCGGGCGCGGCGTGAAGATTGAACTTGTTACGCACTCCAACGGCGAGCTTAAGGAGTCGGATTTCGAGGCGTTTGCCAAGCAGTGCGGGAAGTTCACCAAGACGATCTGCGGAATCTGCCACGACCGCTTTATCATCGTTGACGGCAAGGAAGTGTTCTGGACCGGCGCCTCGCTCAAGGACGCTGGCCGTCTTACCTTCGCCGCGGCAAAAATGGGCGGCGAGATCATCCCCGGGCTTCTCGCCTCAATCCGCAAGGCGACGTCGGAACGGCGGGAATACGGCAAGTCGCCTAAATCGCGGGGATGAAGAAGAGTGTGTGAAGGGGAAATGGTATAATATGCGCAGAGGTAAGCAAGAGGTGCTATGAAAGCCGAGGCAAGAGATATCTCAATGCTTGAGCGCGACATTTTGGAATGGGATATTCCAGAAGAGGTGTTGACTGTCTTGTTGAAGGACCGCACGACTGGCCGAAACTTGATTTGGGCGACAGATGACTATGCTGAACGAGGCAAGGGATTTGCTGCAAGCGATGAAATACAGATTGAACAAATCATCGACAAGAACAATCCCGTGATTCGTCCACGCGTCGACAAAGCCATCGAAGCGCAGCGTAAGCGTGTTGAAAAGCGAGCTGAGGTGTTCACTCCGTCGTGGATTTGCAACAAGCAAAACAATCTTGTAGATGCTGCTTGGTTTGGATGGAAGAAGTCGAATTCAAGTCCATTCAACAATGAGGTTAATAAGTTCGATCCAGATAAAGAGTTCGGCTGGAAGTCAACATGTGGCAAGCGTATCAAGTTCCCCAAGGGCAAGACATGGCAAGATTATGTGAAGGCTACACTTCTTGAGGTGTCATGTGGTGAGGCACCGTATCTAACGAGTCGATATGATACAGTGAGTGGCAAGGTCATTCCTGTTGGTGAACGCATAGGGTTGCTGGATCGTAAGCTGCGTATCATTACCGAAAATATAAGAACAGGTGATATGCAAGATTGGGTGTACTATGCAAAACGTGCCGTGCAGGGCGTATATGGTTTTGACTGGCAGGGCGATAATGTCCTTCTTGCCCGTGAGAATGTCCTTTTTGCGGTGGTTGAATGTTTCAATGCTGATTTCTTCGGCGAAGAGTGTTCGCATTCCAAGTGGACAACCAAGGCTTTGTTGGAGTTTGCAGAAATCATTTCCTGGAACATTTGGCAGATGGACGGCATCAAGTGCGTTGTGCCAATGAGTTGCGAGCGCAACCAGGCAAAGAAGCGAACGCATCAGTCCATGCTTGACGGAACCTCAGAAACAATCACGATGCAATGCCCCGGCTGCAAGCGCAACGACATCTACAAACATTCAGGAGACTATTGCATGGTTATGGATTGGCAGGCTTCTCCCAATCCTGTGCCAATGAGGTTTGTCGATCTAATGGGGGGCAATCGATAATGCACAACCATCCAGACTTCGCCACGTTGGACAAGAAGACGTTTGTCGAGACGACCAAGTACAAGCTCATCTATGTCTACACAATCGAGGACAAGAAGCACGAGGGCTATCTAAAGGTTGGCGATACTGATGTTGTTTCATCGTTGTTGCCAGACCAGTTGACGCCTAATTGCAAGGTGCTGAATGATGCAGCGCGGCATCGCATCGATCAGCAGACGCAGACGGCTGGCGTTGAATACGCTCTTTTGTACACCGAAGTGGCGGTTCGCTTCAGGAATCTTGGCAACGGAATGACGGTGCTGGAGCATTTCACGGACAAGAAGGTTCATTCCGTACTGAAGAACTCCGGCCTCCCCCACAAGTTCATCGGTGGTACAAAAGGCCGCGAGTGGTTCGGAACCGACTTGGCGACTGTCAAGGCCGCTATCGTGGCGGTAAAAGACTACCGTTCGGTGATCGCTGGCGGCGAAGTTGAACAGGAAGAGCCAATAGAGTTTCGTGACGAGCAGAATCTCGCCGTGGAGAGGACGCTTTCATGCTTCAAGAAGAAGAATGAAATGCTGTGGGATGCCAAGATGCGCTTTGGCAAGACGCTCACCGCGCTTCAGGTCGTCCGAGAGGCCAAGGGTCGCTTCCGCCGCGTCATTATCGTGACGCACCGCCCTGTCGTTGGCAGTGGATGGCAGGAGGACTTCAACAAGCTTTTCACAAAGGCCGACGGCTATACTTTCTATCGCAAAGCGTCGCTCGCTTCCGACTATGAGTTCAGCGGCAAGATCGAATCGCAAAACGACAAGAAGCTTGCCGACCTTGATAATACTGGAGAACGCTTCATCTATTTTGCGTCCATACAGGACTTGCGTGGTTCGCAGAAGGCGGGCGGCAAGTTCGACAAGAACCGTGGCGTGTTCAATATGGATTGGGATCTTGTCATTGTGGATGAGGCCCACGAAGGAACGCAGACCGATCTTGGCAAGGAAGTTCGCCAGCTCCTCGTCAAGAAGAATACAAAGGTGCTTTCGCTTTCCGGCACTCCGTTCAATATCCTCTCGCAATATGACGAGGACTCGGTTTTCGTCTGGGATTACGTGATGGAGCAGAAGCGGAAGGAAACTTGGGACGAGGAACATCCCGACGAACCCAATCCGTATGCCTCTCTGCCGCGCCTCAACCTCTACACATACGATCTTGGTTCAGAACTTGAAGGGTTTTCCGAAGACGATCTTGAAGGCAAGGCGTTCAACTTCCGCGAGTTCTTCCGGACATGGACTGGCGATAAGGATGTCGATCATCGCCCTGTTCCCTCTGATGCGAAGGTGGGCGATTTCGTGCATGAAGACGATGTGCGGCGTTTCCTCGACCTCATATCCGGCGACAGCCCGAAAAGCCGTTATCCGTTTGCCACGCAGTCGCACCGTGACCTATTCCGCCACACGCTTTGGATGGTCCCTGGCGTAGCCGCTGCTAAGGCGCTGTCCGCAATGCTGCATGATCACAAGTACTTCAAGAATTATGGTATCGCCAATGTCGCAGGAGAGGGCGACGACTATGAAGAGCGCCACTTCGACAGCGCTCTTGAAATGGTCAGGAAGGCCATACGCGACAACGAATATTCCATTACGCTTTCTTGCGGGAGGCTCACTACTGGCGTGACGGTGCCTGAATGGACTGCCGTCCTAATGATTGCGGGAAGTGCAGTCGCCTCCGCCGCGCAGTACATGCAGACGATTTTCCGCGTTCAGAGTCCGGGCGACCTCGGCGGCAAGATGAAAACCGATTGCTACGCATTCGACTTCGCCCCCGATCGTGCGCTTAAGGTTCTCGCCGAGACCGCGCAAGTCTCGTGCCGTGTCTCGAAGAACGACACGACCGAATCGAACGGACGCCGCATCCTCGGCGAGTTCCTGAACTACTGCCCCGTCATATCCATCTCCGGCTCGAAGATGGATGCGCACGATGTCAAGAAGATGATGGCCTCGATCAAGCACATCTTCGTGATGAAGACAATCCGCAACGGTTTCGACGATAGCTCTCTCTATTCCAATCGCCTCCTTGAGTTGACTAAAATCGACCTTGATAAGTTCGAGGACCTGCGCAAGATTGTCGGCTCGACCAAGCAGACGAAGATGGTGGACACGGTTTATGTGAATCAAAACGACTTTGACGATGAGGAGCATGAAAAGGGCAAGGTTGACTCCAAGCCGAAACGCGAACTATCCGAAGAGGAACGCGCGGCGCGTGAGGAGATGAAGCGTCGCCGCGAGGAGAAGAAGAACGCCATGCTCATTCTTCGCGCCATTTCCATACGCATGCCGCTTCTCATCTACGGCGCGGATGTTCCAATAGAAAAGGTGATTTCCATCTCGGAATTCCCGAACCTTGTCGATGACGAATCTTGGGCTGAGTTCATGCCGCAGGGCGTAACAAAGGCTATCTTCAAGAAGTTCGTCGAATACTACGACGCGGACGTGTTTGCGGAGGCCGGCACCCAGATTCGCAAGCTTGCCAAGAGCGCGGACAAGTTGCCGCCAACGCGCCGTGTCCAGCAGATTGCAAAGATATTCAGCTACTTCAAGAATCCCGACAAGGAAACGGTCTTGACACCGTGGCGAGTCGTGAACATGCACCTTGCGGACACGATCGGTGGCTGGTGCTTCTATGACGAGAACTTTGAAAAGCCGCTTGAGGATTCGCCGCGCCATGTCTCGCACGATGGCGTGACGAAAGATGTTTTTGGCAAGCCGGATTCAAAAATACTGGAGATCAACTCAAAGAGCGGACTCTATCCGCTTTATGTGGCGTATTCGCTCTATCGTCGGAAGCTTGGTGAGGTCTCGGAGGACGCGGTTAAGCCGACTGAGCTTGCCAAGCTTTGGCGCGAGGTTGTCGCTCGCTCGCTGTTCGTCGTGTGCAAAACGGAGATGGCGGCCACAATCACAAAGCGCACACTCGTCGGCTACGACGAAAAGGCAACGGTCAACACGCAGTACATCAAGAATCTCGTGGAACTGCTCAAGAACGAACCGAAGAAATTCTACAACAAGGTCTGTGGCGGCAACGCATGGAACAACAAGGAGTTTGAAATGAAGATGCTCAAGTTCGACGCAGTGGTCGGCAATCCGCCGTATCAGGAAGACGATGGTGGATTCGCATCGTCCGCAAGTCCTGTTTACAACATTTTTGTTGATGCCGCCATCGCACTTCGTCCGCGTTTCGTGACGCTCATAACGCCGTCGCGCTGGTTTGTAGGCGGCAAGGGGCTTGATGATTTCAGGTCACGTCTTCTGGCAGACCATCATCTTAGCTTGCTGGTCGATTTCCCGTTGCTGTACGAACCTTTCAGCAACGTCAAGATTCGCGGAGGGATATCCTATTTCCTCTGGGACAACGATTACAACGGCCCTTGCGCTGTCACGACAATGGAAGGCGGGAAAGCTGTCGGCAAATCCGATACCCGTTTCCTTGACGAGTTTGATGTTCTCGTAAGACGCAATGAGGCCGTCCCGATTCTTCGTAAGGTGTGTGGGCGAGAAGAGCAGAAGATGGACGAAGAAGTGTCTAGCAGGAAACCATTTGGCTTTCCCACCAACTTTAAAGGCGCGGACTCTGCTACAGGGATTACAGATGCGATCAAGCTCTATGGCAATCAGAAAATCACATGGATTGACCGTTCGGCTGTCACAACCAACGCAAAATGGATTGACGAGTGGAAGGTCTTGATGACGGCTGTGCAGGGAACCAGTTCAGCAGTGGAAACGAGGTTCCTATCCAATCCAATTGTCGCGGGGCCTGGGACTGCTTGCACGGAGACGTACATCGTGGCAGGGCATTTCGCATCTAAATCAAAGGCGATGAACCTTGCAAACTATTTGCGCACACGGTTCGTGAGATTTCTTGTTTCTCTCCGCAAGGCGACGCAACACGCCACCCGCGACGTTTACGCCTTTGTCCCGATCCAGGATTTCGCCTCGTCCTCCGACATCGACTGGTCGCGCCCGGTTTCCGAAATCGACAACCAGCTCTACGCTAAATACGGCGTCACCAAGTCCGAGCAGAAGTTCATCGAATCCATGATCAAGCCGATGGAGTGAAACATGAAGAATGTATTTCTGAATATAACGCGGATCGTATTTGAGGCGAAATCAACGTTCAGCGGTTCGCGTTTGGACGATAACGTAAGGAAAGATGAAGGTGGACACAATAGACTAGAGGGAGGTGCGCAATGAAATTGCTGAAACTGTTTGCTTGTGGGCTTGTTTCGGTCGGTTTGGCAATAGCTATTTGCTTGGGCCTGAACTATTTGTTCAGTTTATTCAAATTCTGTAATGGAGTTGGAACTAGCGCGGTCAGTTCGGTGGCAATTTTTGGCGGTGTAGTGTTTGTTGTGTATTTATTCTATCCGGATCAAGTTGCGGTTTTGGCTCGACGATATTTGAGAAAGAAGATTGATGACCAGTTGGGGGCTGCTAGTCAGGATTCTCAGGAGCGCATATCCAAATTGACGAGTAAAAGGCTTGATGGCACCTACGCTCAGGATACGAAAACAGAAAGGATGGGTGTAGTAATTAAGAAAACAAATCTTCAGTGCCTTGACATTGGCTTTAAAACGATAGAAGATTTGTTTCGTGCTATAAGAGAAGAGGGGCGAGGTAGGGCTTGTATTATAAAAGCTATGGACTTGTGTTGCGATGCTAAAATAACACTTAAAAATAGAATTGGTTTTCGTGGGCTTTTGGAGATGGTTTATGAGATTGCTGGGGACATGTTTGTGACGGTGTCAGATTTTAAAACAAGAATTAGAAATGCAGAAGAGATACTTCGTTATTGCGATGCGAATTCTCAATCGGATTGGCCGTATGATGGTTTAGAGTGTTTTGCATCTCAGTCTTTGATGCGTATCGTTTTTGATGCACATCGTAATGATCATTTTGACCTTGCGTTGAATGCATATAAGGTTCTTGCCTCTCGACAGAAATGGCTGAAAAATGTGAAGCCAGAGCGACTCTCTATGCTGTACGAATTGATTGGCGTTATTTGGTTGACGCGTGATCTTAACCGTGGTATAAGCTATCTAAATCTCGCCATTGAATATAATTCTGCGAATTATTCCGTATCTTATTTTCTTGCACAGTTAAATTTCCACGAGAAGCATGATTACATGCAAGCTCTCGAATATGCTAATCAAAGTTTTGCACATCTTTCAGAAGACGCTCCTGAAGATATGGTTAGAGATGTCATGACGATTCAGTATTTTTGTTATGCATTGAAAAGGGATTACTTTAAAGCGCGTGAGATTATATTGAATATTGACAAGGAATTGGCGGTTTCTAAGATTGTTGGGAATAAGGCTTATTTAAACTTTAAGTGCGGAGATTATAGAGGCGCGGAAAATCTAGCGGCAAAGGCCCTTAAGATGAATCCAGAAGAGGGGTCTGCCTTAAATACTATGGGAATGCTGTTGTTACATAGAGGACAATACGCACAAGCAATAAAGCTCTTTATGGCAGCACTGAGAACTTTTAAGAAGGGGAAGTTCGGTTCTTGCGGTAGATATTTCTACTGTGAATTGTGCAATAATTGTGCTATTGCTTATTATGAAAATCATGATGAAGAATCTGCGAAAGAATGGTTTGATAAGGCACTTGATGCTGGGTGTTTGCATGTGGATATGCGGCGGTATGATGCGTTGATCAAAGCGAGTGCTTCTTTGACTGAAAAGCGCTAGTAACTGATAGAGATGGAACTATGTGTGTACGAGGAATAGCCAGCTTGAAAGGAATGATGTGCGCATGAACGAGAAACCTTCTTTCCCTGTCTATGACCTGACTGCAACTGATGAAGCAGAGGGAGTCGAGTGTTACGCTTACATGCTTAATGAAGTATTGAAGCGGGAAAAGGTCACGAATATTGCAATCGCTGGACGCTATGGGTCGGGGAAGAGTTCGTTTCTAAACACATTTTTCAAGTCGCGCAAGAGCGAGACAGATTTGTCCAAGGAAGAGAAAAAGTTACGCAACAAAGAGAAGGTCTTAAAAATATCGATGGCCGCTTTCCTTGAAAAAGAAGGCAGGCAGAAGATGGATGAGTCTCGAGAACGGCTGCTTGAGATTAGCATTCTTCAGCAAATGTTCTATCATGTGACACAGGGCGAATTGCCTTTCTCGCGATTTAGGCGATTGACGCGATTCGGATGGGGAAAATGGTGGCGAATGCTTGGGTATTCGTTACTGCTAATGGTAACAGTAGTCTTTTTAGTTCAGCCTTCGTCAATGCTTGAGCATCTACCTAATAAGTTAGTTTTAAAATGGAGCGATGTGGCGTATTGGGTGGGCGTGGCGTTGTTGCTGATCGTTGGTGCGATCGGTGTCTTTCAGCTCTTGCGTTTCTACAAGAAAATCAAGCATTGTAATTTAAACTTTCAGAACATCGAACTTGACATAGAAAAAGAAGATGAAACGTCCGTCTTCAACCGATATATGGATGAGGTTGTGTATTTCTTTGAGGAGACTGGATATACAATTGTTCTTTTTGAAGATATTGATCGATTTAAGGATACGCAGATATTTGCGAAGTTGCGTGAGTTGAATTTGATTCTAAACAGTGCTAAGCAGATTGAGCAAAAGCCGATTCGCTTTATATATGCACTCCGTGATAATGTGTTTACGGGGACGGAGCGCGTAAAGTTCTTTGATTTTATCCTTCCCATCGTCCCGGTTGTTGATTCAAAGTCTTCTGCGGCAAAACTTAAGAAGATGCTAATTGCATATGTTGGCGAGGACAAGATTGCTGAATATGATGAGATGATACATGCCTTGTCGCCTTATATTTCGGATATGCGGTTGATGAATAATATTGTAAATGAGTTTTCTGCGTATCGTGAGATGATTTCAACCCAAGGGCATGGATTACGTTTCTTAGGGATGGTAATCTTTAAGAATTTCTTTCCCGCCGAGTTTGCGAAGCTCTACGAGCGAACGGACTCTCTTTTGGCGAGAATATTGGAACGGAAGAAGGAAATTGTTGAGGAGAAAATATCGGAACTTATTGCTGAAGTGGAAAATATTAAGACGGTCATTGCCGAGTCCGAGAAAGAGAAGATTGGTGATGTCCGCGAACTTCAAATGCTCTATATGGTGTGTTGCGTTGGTAAAGAACTCCCTAATGGTGCGGAATCAATTGAATGGAAAGGGCATGAGGGTCTCACATTGTCGGAGTTCTTTTCCAACCCTGATCTTTTTGATTCGCTATATGGGAATGATTTTCGTGTGTGGTATTCAATGAAGAACCCTCACTATGTTAATCATTGGGAAAGGAGGCCGTCTGAATGCAAATGGACGTCTATATACCCGCAAATTCAAAAGGAGATGGGTGAATACAAAAAACGCATTAAGGCCATAGCGGATAAAGTCGTGGCGAAACGGGAAGAGTATAATCGGCGTATTACGGAATTAGTCATTGAGAAAAATGCAGTTTGCCGATTGTCTCTTGCTGATATGCTCAAGAAGGGTTGGTTCGGTGAAGATGATATTAGGAACGCCTTAAAGGATTGTTATCCGAAGCCCGAAGCAAAGAAGGGTGAGACACCTCCGGAAGAAATAGTCATTAAGAAAGAAACGATTTTATTGCTGTATCAGTTATTTTATGGTGGTTATGTTGGAGAGAACTATGAGCATTTTATTTCGGTGTTTAAGACAGGTGATATGACGCGAGACGATAACGATTTCGAAACGGCAGTGTTAGAGAATGTGGAACATCAATTTGATTATGCGCTTGATAATCCAGCGGCGGTTGCGGATCATTTAGGGGTTGGGATGTTCTCGAAGCCTGCCATACGCAACCTTTCTTTGATTGAAACGATGATTAGGGCTCGAGATCGTTATAAAGATAAGATTGAAGCGTTTGCGTCTAGATTTATCAGTAATACAGCGGATAACCAACGGTTTGCAATTGAACTGATCTCGCGGGCATCTGCCATTGATGATAGTGCAACTAAAGTTATTGGATTATATATAGAACATTGGAGTACCTGTTTAGATGATTTGTTTAAGGGAGGGAACTTAACAGAAGATTTAAAGGTAAAATTGGCAGAAGCTACTTTAAGATGGATTAAATCTTCGAAAGGGGTGTTGCCGTCTGAGGTAGGAACATTTGTTTCGGAAGCTAAGCACCCTTGTGAAATGTTTAAGAGCGCGGGATATGATCCAGAGGCCATGGCTAAACTGTTGAATGGGGCTAATGTGCTTTTGGAAAACTGCGTGTTTGAGTCTGATGATGAGAAGAAGTATGTGGAGGCGGTGAGACGCTTTGGTTGCTATTCGTATGAGAATGGAATGCTTGAACGCCTTATGGTGGCGAGTGGTGTTGATGTGTCCAATTTCAAGCAGGCGCCAATGACATGTATTCGAAATAGTGGCTTGTCGGATGTTGTCAAAGATGTAGAGGAAAACTTTGGGCATTTTGTAGAGACGTTTTATGTCGGGGAGAATGCTGAAAAAGAAGATGAGCCGAAAGTTGTTATTGACGTGGCGAATGCCAGGGCTCTTGAGGTCAAAGATAGAGAAGCGTTTGTCAGGGCGCAAAAACGGTTAATCGAAGATTTGTCGTTGGTCAAAGATGATGATCTGTCAAATCGTCTGCTGATGGCGAACACGGTGGTTCCTTCGTGGCAGAATGTTGTGCACGCGGCAGAACGGTTTACATATGATGACGACGCGCAAGGATTTCTTGAAAAGAACAGGGAATCCCTTATGAAACAAGATTGGCAGTCTGTAGGAGAGCATTTGCAAAAATGGATAGATTGGTTGATTAGCACGGAGACCATTCCTGCAGACGCATTAAGAGATGCATTGGAATTGTTCCCTGCGTCGATAAAGATTCAGGAATTAACTAAGGTGGACATCCCTGCAGAAAGGATCCGCGTTGCAACAACATGTGGTCGAATCAAATTCACGGCGGAATTGTATGAGCAACTTAAGAAAGCAGGTAAGGAAGGCCATATGGAGCTGGCGGAAGCGTTTCCGAGTGAGTTCATTCAAGCATGTAGGACTAATTCCTGGGAAATGCTTCATAAGGATCTGGCGCGAATCTTTACTGGTGATCGATTTTCGGATAATCAGAAATGCGACATGTTGAAAATGTATGAGGGGTGCGTGTCTAAGGCTTTAGTCGCAACGGCGGTGGCAACATTCCTGACGAAGGTCAATTATAGGAAGTTTTCAACAACAGTGCTTGAAGGTGTTTTCCCTCATATTGTGCAGCCTGAATTGCAAGTCTTAATCTTGCAAAGACTTGATCCAGATGCCGCGAAGGTTAAGGCCATGATTCCAAAAATGAAAGAACCATACAATCACGTTCTAGATGAAAAGAGCCGAAAAGGGTTGTCGTCGACTGCGTTGAATAGATCGTTTAAACGGTTCCTTGTCGGCAAGGGGTTGATTACAGATAAAAAAGTTGAGTGAGAAATGGCACGACGCAAGACAAAATCAGAAGACGAGAAGACAATCGACCAAATGGCGAATGAATTGGCTCGCGAGATGGTGCGCGGCAGTATGGTATAATCTGGCGAGGGAGACTAGAGGGTCAGCATTGTTGGAGTAGAGATGGTGGAGTAGGGACTATGGCGATGCCGCAGAGAGACGATACGATTGAGACATGCTGGAGCAAATACAGCTTGCACTAAAAAGAGGAACGCGCATGGATACAGATAAATTCAAGAATGATCTGACGATTGGCGAGACGTCATCAATTGAATTCAAGCGGTGCGAAATGGCATGTCTTGTGGTAAAACATCCAGTAAAGGTGCGGTATGACACTTGAAGAACCTAAGAAACAGATTGCCGACGATGAGAGTGAGATGATGGAGGTGAAACATGCGTGGCTCACGGGCTACTACAT
This sequence comes from Kiritimatiellia bacterium, assembly GCA_017405115.1. The sequence goes on along the minus strand of JAFRBA010000167.1, from coordinate 10,720 downwards.
CGTCGAGTACGAGCAGCATGGCGCAGACCGAGCGAAATACGGCACAGGTTTGTTGAAGAAACTGGCGGCGCGTCTGAACAACTCCAATTTCGCCTTGCCGAGTTTGAAGAATTATCGCGCCTTCTACAAGGTTTACCCTGAAGTGGGACTTGAAGTTGCGGCCTATTTACGCGAGCGTTTTGGAAAAGGCTACACGGCGTGTAGCCTTTTGGTGGACGCGCCGACTTTGGCGCTACAGGACAAAAGCTACGACGATTCGTATGAGCGTGTCGATCTTGTGTTCTATCACCGAATCCTGAAATGCCATGTATTGATTGAATTAAAGGCCAAGAAGCTTAATCATGCGGATGTGTCTCAGCTTGGCGTGTATATGGGCTACTATCGTAAGCACGTGATGCAACCCGACGACAATCCGCCCGTTGGGATATTGCTCTGCACGGAAGTCGGTGGCGAAACGATGGAGTATGTGAATGCCTTTATCGATCCGAGACTTTTCGTCTCGAAATATCAGTTGCAGTTGCCGAAGAGAGCGGAGATGACAGAGTTTCTCAAGAAAGAGAACAAGGCAAATACCACCGCGCAGACGCAGATGAAGCAGAGAAGGCGAGGACGAGGTTGAACAAATGGCGATGCCAAAGAGAGACGAAATGCTGAAGGCGCGAGGTGTGGTAGAACACTATGGGGACGGGCCCCGCGGAACCGTTGTAAAATAAGCCTTTGCGCAAGTGCGGGCGTCTGGGGACGGGTTCCGCACCAATTCTGAAAATGCGGTGATTTGGCCAGAAAACGCGGCGGTTGTATTGGCTCCCCTTTGAGTTTCCCTCTGCCCCCGTCACATATTGCAATATGTGACGGGAAGGCAAGGTTGCGGTGGCAGTAGAATCTTTGGGGTCGGGCCACCAAGCGTTCGGCCAGTTCCTTTCCAGAAATGGTCTCGACAGGCGTGAGGTCGGACTGAAACTTCCTTGCGGTGTCATTCTCCCATGTTGCCGCCATGATCTTTGTGCGTGTGTCCATGTGCTTTTGCAGGTGGTTTCTTGCGTTTTGGGACTTGGATGCCCCGTAGTCGATGTGTCGGCTTCTGTGTTTTGTAGAGATTTGCCGCCATTATGCCACAGATTTTCCGCCAAATATGGTGTGATTTGGCGGCAAATCTTGTCAACTTGGCGGCAAAACTGGTGCGTGCACCAACGGGGAACGGAGCGTGCACCGACGGTAGAATGAGCGTGCACCGGCGGCAGGAAGTGCGTACACCAGCGCGGCAAAAAGCGCAAGCCCCTAGACCTGACCACCTTACTCCCTGGGCTTCCCGCCCTGAACTCAAAGTCACCGCCTGCGCTGTGGGGCCAGGCCCCAAGAAACCCTTGTAAAATAGGCCTTTCGTGGGGCCTGGCCCCGCAGGGGGCGCTGCGAAGCCCGAGAAGGCGATGTGTAAGCGCTACAGTCGGAATTGTGAAAACACCGTGTAAGATTTTGCTATAATGAACGAGTAAGAGGTAGAAGAAGGAGGAACAGAATGATAGGCGCAATTATAGGCGACATCGTCGGCTCGCGGTTCGAGTGGCGCAACCGCAAGAGCAAGCAATTCACTTTTCTGAAGGGCAAGGGCGAGTCTCGGTGCCCGTGCTGCTTCACGGACGACTCTGTGATGACGCTGGCCGTTGCGGACGCCATCCTAAAGTGGCGGGAATCGGGCGGCGGCTCGTACGACGCGCTCTCCGCCGAGGCCGTCCGGCAGATGCAGGAGTACGGACGGCGTTATCCGCACGCAGGATACGGCGGCGCGTTTCGGCATTGGCTTCGTGACGACGACCCCCAGCCCTACAATAGCTGGGGGAACGGGTCGGCTATGCGCGTGAGCGCGTGCGGATGGGCCGGGCAGACGCTCGACGAGGTGAGGGCGATGTCCCGCGCCGTCACGGAGGTCACGCACAACCATCACGAGGGAATCAAGGGCGCTGAGGCGACTGCCGTCGCTACGTTCCTCGCCCGCACTGGCAGGCCGATGGAAAAGATCAGGGCGATTGTCGTGCGGAACTACTATCCGCTTGACTTCACGCTCGACGAGATAAGGCCGACCTACGAGTTCGACGTGTCGTGCCAGGGATCCGTGCCGCAGGCGCTGGAGGCGTTCTTCGAGTCGACTTCCTTCGAGGACGCCATCCGCAACGCGATCTCCATCGGCGGCGACTCTGACACCATAGGAGCCATCTGCGGTGCGGTTGCCGGTGCCTACTACGGCGTCTCTGCCGACATCCGCGAAAAGGCGGAGGGCTTTCTCGATCCGTTCCTCGTCGAAACGCTAAAAAAGTTCGAGAGAAGTTTGGAGATGCTGTGATGCTCATCTGACATGGCATGGATTTTGCTTGTATGCCCGTGCCATGGCAGAACCAGCCCCAAAATTCGACGCGCGCCTCGAAGAAGGCGTGAGGTACTTCGAGCAGATGCTCCAGTTGATGCCCGACGACCGCACCACCCTGGAGTTCCTTGTCGTTGCCTACGACCAGCTGAACGAGAAGGAGAAAGGCGAGAACGCCGTCGTCTCGCTTACGAAGCTTCTCCTGAAACAGGGCGATTTTGCGGCTGCCGAGGGTCTTTTGCCGCGTTTGGAGGCGATAGAGTCCGACGAGGCGAAGATCTTGGCGCTCAAGGTCCACCGCCTTGCGGCCCCTGGTCCCGAGCTCGTCCCGGAGACCCCGAAGGAGCTTACGCCGGCGGAACTTTCGGCGGAGGAGACGCGTGAGGCGATCTCCGCCGAGAGCTCTCTGGTCGAGTTTTTGTGGTCCAACGGGGCGATTCCGGGCGAGGAAGAGGCCAAAAGAGTGCTCGACCAGGTCGCCGCAACGCCCGTCGGAGGGCGCATCTTTCTCGTTTCTGCACTTGCGATTCTCGAAAAAGAGAATTTTGAACTGTGCGAGAAGTGCATCGCATTCCTCGCAGACCGGTTCTCGACGCCGCCGGTCTCCATCAAGTCCTTCGAGCGCAAGGCCGACTTGCTGAAGCGCTTCCCGGCGGATCTCCTACGCATACACGGCGCCGTTCCGTTCGCTGCGATCGGTGACGTCGCGCTTGTGGCGCTCCTGAACCCGGCCGACGAGAGGCTTCGCGGGCGCCTTTCGGAGTCCGGCAAGTGCAGGTTCTACCTAACCATGCCGTCGTCGGCCGAGGAGTGGCTCGACGCGGCCTTCAGCGGAGACTCTTCGCCGTGACGATGAGGCGTTCCAGAGGCGGCTTCACGCTCGTTGAAGTGATGCTCGCAGGCGCAATTGCCGTGCTGATGACGCTTGCGCTCATGGAGGGCATAATCGTCGCCGCCAAGATTTCGCGCGAAAACTCCCAGCTGCTCGCGGCCGAGGCGTTCGCGTGGGACACCGCCTGGAAGTGGCTCAACAAGGCGTACGACGACCTGCCCGCGCTGGCGTCGGGAACGCTCTACGACTCGTCCAGCGACACTGGGATGGCGATATCCGAGGAGGACTGCCCGGAGATTTCGAGCGCGAAGACGGGCAGCGACCCGCGGATCGTCGTGAGGGTCGTCCTCTGCAAGGACGCCGGCGCGCTCGAAAGGCACGGCAAGTCGCTGAAGGCGAAGCGCATAGACGTCGACGTGGAGTGGGGGCCGGAGGGCGACAGGAAGTGCCTGAACGGGCTGTGCGGCGAAGACATCGCCAGCTACGGCCGGCCGATCTCGGTGTACAAAAGCCCGGTGAACAGGGGGACTGTGGAATGAGCGCGCCGCATGGGAGACTCCGCCGCGGCTTCACGCTCGTCGAGGCGATGATGGTGTCCGTCATCGGCGGAATCGTGCTCACCGCGATTCTCTCGTCGTTCATGGCCACGCAGAACATGCTCCACACCGCCATGGCCGAAAGCGAGCTGTCGCTCGCCATGCGCGAGATGCGCGAGAAGCTCCTTTTCAAGGCGTCGCCCGACATATCGGGCAACCACTACGGCGGTCTCCTGAGCGGCAGCAGCCTGAACGAGAGCGAAGTGCGCGGCTACAGCTCCGTCGAGATGAGCGGCCATACCGTCGGCTCGTCGCTGAACAGCACGTCCGATTCGTCAGTGAGGCTCCTCGTCTGGACTGTGAACGACACCAAGATGCTGATCAACGAGCGTACGCCGAACAAGGACAAGTACGTGCGGTGGCTTTGGCCGGGGTCGCTCGCCCTGGCGGACTGCACGTCGATGTCGGACGTTCTTGGCTACAAGGCGCGGAACCTAAACGGGTCCAACATGTACCGCATCTACCTGGACATCGGGATCGCGGCGGGCGTGCAGATGCGCGACGGGTCGCAGATCGTCCGCAGGGAGCGCGTGACAGTTCCCATCCTCGGCAAGCTGCAGCCGATGAAGGACTCTTCGGGGAGGTACTGACATGGAATGGCGCAATGCGAGAAAGGGGGTCGTGCTCGTCACGGTGCTGCTGCTGACGGGCGTGTGCGCGATTGTCCTCGGCGGCGTGCTGGGCTACGTCGCAAGCGCCACCCGCATGACGTCCGCGCACCTGGGCGACGACGCATGCCGCCTCGCCGCGCAGGGCGAGATAGAGCTCGCCAAGACGGCCATCAACAGCGAGTTCACCGCCGCCGTCGTGAACAGGTTCAATAACCCGGGGATGAACATGAACATGTACGGCACCTGCGCGTTCGACTGGTTCGGCACCGGCGACGACACGACGCTGACGCGCACGATCGGCGCCAAGAACGGGCTGGGGACGGCGGTTACGCTCGACGACTCCGTGGAGAGCGGCGGCTGCACCGTGCGCGTGCGCGTCGGCCGCGTGTACCACCCCGCCAACAAGCAGTGGGCGGAGGTGACGCTGGTCGCGGAGGCCGTGCGCATGAATCCTGGCGGAATAGAGTCGCGGCAGGTGGTTGCGGAGACGGTGCGATTCGCGCAGAGCCGCTCCAAGGTGTTCGACAACGCCTACTTCGTGAACAACTACGGCTGGTTCCAGGGCTCGGGGGGCACCGCCAACGGCGACGTCCGGTCCAACGGCGACATGTACCTGGACTCGCGCTGCAAGGTGAACGGCTTGGTGTACGCGGCGCCGAACCCGGAGCTCGGGGTGTCAGGCCGGGTCACCAACTACGGCACGATGGACTCGTACAGCACGTACAAGGGCACGACGTACGGCGCGAGCAACATGGCGCGTCCGCTCGCCGTCGACCCCCAGACGGGAGACGCCGTCGCGGGCGGGTACGAGGCGCCGCAGAGCGTGACGACGCAGGACAAGATCAACCGCGTGCACGACTGCGACACCGAGGAGGTGAACCCCGTCGAAATGCCGTACATCGGCGACCTGACTTCCGAGAACAGCGACTACAGGCAGTGGATAAACGAGCTTCGGGCCTTGGACTCGTCGCTTTGCAAGGTGACGCAGGGCGGCAATGTGATCGTCGACAAGTACTACGACGGCGTGGGGCCGTCGGGGGACGCGACGCTCGCCGACAAGGGCGTGCTGATCCTCGAGGGCACGCAGTCGAACCCCATAGTCGTGAACGGGCCGGTCGTGGTGGAGTCGGACGTCATCATAAAGGGCTACGTAACCGGCCAGGGCACCATCTATTCGGGGCGCAACATACACATCGTCGGCGACATCACGTACGTGAACCCCCCGAGCTGGTCGGGAAAGCGGTCGGACGAAAGCAATTCCACGAAGGACATGCTCGGCCTCATGGCCAAGGGGAACATCGTCATGGGAGACTACACCGACTCCACGTGGCTAAGCTCCATCAGGACGTACCTCACGAGCCAGCCGTACGTACAGCAGTATGCGTGCGATCCGACGGACGACCTGATCGGGTATCCCTCGACGTTCGGCGGCAGCTACGCCGCGACCGAGAAGGTGACGGCCATGGGCACGGGGTCGGACGCGAGCCATGCGCCGGGCGGCTGGAACCCCTCGACCGGGCAGTTCGGCAAGGTGCGAGAGGTGGAGCTGGCGACCACCCACCCGGAGACCGTCACGACGTACGACCGCTGGGGCAGGCCGAAGACGACGACGACGATGGTGCACGACAAGGAGCTGAGGACGGTGTACGACCGCAAGTACTACGAGTCCGTCGTGAAAGACGACGAGATATCCTCGCGTTGCTCCACGATAACACGCATTGACGCCGTCCTGTACAACAACCACGGGATATTCGGCAAGCTTGGCAAGTGCTCGATAAACGGCTCGCTCGTCTGCCGCAACGAGGGACTGCAGTACACGAGCAACCTCTACCTGAACTGGGACATGCGGCTCTACTCCGGATCGTCGGAGACGGTGGACAACGACAAGGTGGGCCTCGCGAAGGCTTCTGACTGCCCGCCGACAACCGTGGACTGGCGGCTGCTGCCGCTCGGAGTCGTAGACTTCGACTCGACGTCGTCAACTCCGCCCGAGGGGGCCTAGAATGGTAGATTCAAGCGAAGACCCGATGGCGGTGACGATGAAGATCCGCCGCGAGACGAGGGTGGCGAACGAGCGCGCTGCGGCGGCGAGGGCTGCGTCCGCCGCCGGCGAGGTGCAGCTTCCGCCGCCGATACCGGGTACGAAGGGGGCGTTGCATGTCGCCGCCCCGGCTGAGAAGGCGGTCGAGCTGTCCCCGGACAGGCTCGAAGGGCAGGAGCGTTCGGTAGATCCCGAAACGGCGTACCGACGAGCCCGCATGGGAGTCGTCGCGGTCGTCGTCCTAGTGCTGCTTCTGCTCTGGATACGCCAGCGCCGCGCCTGGGCTCGGTAATGACTCGTGCACCCCACTTGAAGTGGCGACCGGTTTTTTGGTATACTATACAAACATTTCAGCTGAAAGGAAACCAAAATCATGAAAATGACATGGCAGCCGTCTAAGATCAAGCGGAAAAGGAAGATAGGGTATCGTGCGCGCATGGCCACGAAGGGCGGGCGCAAGGTGCTCGCCGCGCGTCGCGCCAAGGGCCGCAAGCGCCTCACCCAGGTCTGAGGAGGCGCGGGATGTCCACGCGGCTCCCGGGTGCGAGATACAAGCGTGTCTTCGACCGGGGGCGTTCCATTCGGGGGCGTCTCCTTGTGGCGTGGCATCTGGAGTCGCCCGACGCCGACCGGAGGGCCGGCGTCGTCGTTTCAAAGAAAAGCTTCCACGACGCCGTCGACAGGAACCGCGCCAAGCGCCTCATGCGCGAGGCGTTCCGCCTTCTGGTGAAGTCGGGAAGCGTTCCAGAGCATACCGAATGGGTTCTCGTCGGGCGCTCGGCGCTTGCGGGAAAGACTGTGCGAGATGTTGTCGAGGATGTTGCAGCTATTTGTGCGCGGCTACCAGGTCGTGCTGAGCCCCATGATGGGTAACTGCTGCCGGTTTACGCCGAGCTGCTCCAACTACATGCTGGAGGCGCTGCAGGTCCACGGCGCGGTGAAGGGTTCGCTGCTAGGGCTCTGGCGGATACTGAGGTGCCATCCGTTCGGAGCGAAGGGCTACGACCCGGTTCCGGAGAAGGGCCGCTGGAGAAATGACTTGAGAAAGGGTACGTGAGATGAACAAGACCGAGAAGATCATCTGCCTTGTGCTGGGCGCGGTGCTGGCATGGTATCTGTTTGTCGAGATGCCGCGTCAGGCGAAGGAACGTCAGGAGGCGCATGTCGAGGCCACGGTCGCAGCGGCCGTGCAGGGACAGGCCTCCACCAACGCCGAGCCGTCATCCGCGGCAGCCCCGCCGGCCGCCGCCGAGACGGCAGTGATTTCGCAGAACGCGGCGAAAGAAGAGGCATTGCCGGACCCGACGGTCCCGGAGCAGACCGTGGTGCTGGAGAACGACGAGCTCAGGCTCGAGCTTTCGACATGGGGCGCGGTCGTCAAGAAGGCTACCCTCAAGAAGTACGCGCAGGGGCTTGGGCCCGTGAGCGAGGAGAACCCCCCGGTGGTGTTTGACTTCGCAAAGGCGCCGCTTGGCGAGCTGGGCGGGGTGAAGGGGCTTGCGCCGAACGCCGCGTACGAGGTGAAGTCGTCCGCCTCCAACGAAGTCGTCTTCGCGAACGCCGTCGCGACGCGCAAGGTGACCCTGGCGGAGGGATACAAGGTCACTTACGCCGAGGAGTTCAGGGGCGAGGGCGGCGTCTCGCCGCTCAAGGGCCTCGAGAACTCGATTTCGCTTGGCGTGATGGCGATGGGCAGCTCCAAGAACGACCTCCTTTCCGTCGACTCGCTTGACGCATACAACGCGAAGGGCAAGGAGGAGGTGATCCACCACTGCGAGGGGGACTCTCCGCTCAAGGCGTATCTGGTCGGGGGGCTTTCCGGCGGATGCAGCGGCTCGCAGAGCGCCGCGGGAATGCCGCAGACCGTCCGCACCGGCATAAAGGACGAGCAGAAGTGGGTGGCCGTGAAGAACCGGTTCTTCGTTACGGCGCTGGCGTCGTCCGACTCCGTCGTGTCCGGCTTCGACGCCGACATCTCGCGCGACATGAGCTTGGCGACGTACCGTCCCGAGTCCGTGGCCGTGCGTGCGTTCTTCCGCGACGCTGAATGCGCTCGCGCGACGACGTTCTACGTCGGGCCGAAGAAGCAGGCGATTCTGTGGGACCTCGGCATGCGCGACGTGATGGAGTTCGGCATGTGGCGCTGGCTCTGCTATCCGCTGGTGTGGGTGCTGAACTTCTTCAACGACATGATTCCGAACTACGGCGTCGCGATCATACTCCTCACGATCCTGGTGAGGCTTCTCTTCTGGCCGCTCACCCACAAGTCGACGGTCGGCATGAAGAAGATGCAGGAGCTCCAGCCCAAGATGAAGGAGATCCAGGCGAAGTTCAAGGACAATCCGCAGCGGATGCAGCAGGAGACGTGGGCCCTCTACCGCGAGGCGAAGGTGAACCCGATGAGCTCGTGCCTGCCGATGCTGATCCAGATACCGGTGTTCATCGCGCTCTTCAACGTCCTCCGCTCAGCCGTCGAACTGCGGTACGCGCCGTTCCTCTGGATAGCCGACCTCTCGGAGCCTGAGGGACTGTTCGCGAGCTGGTTCCCGTTCGGAGGCCTCAACATCCTGCCGATACTCATGGCGGCGACGACGGCGCTGCAGAGCGCGTTCACGCCGAGCGCCGGCGACAAGAGCCAGCAGAAGATGATGATGATCGCCATGCCTGCGATGATGCTCGTCATGTTCTACTCGTTCCCGTCGGCGCTGTCGCTCTACTGGTTCCTGTCCAACGTCTTCTCGATAGTGCAGATGTGGATCATCAGGCGGCAGACCGCGGCGCCGAAGGGCGGGGCCCTTGTGCCGGAGGTCGTCGACCCTCCCGTGACGCGGCAGATGCGCCGCCACCAGTAGTATGGTATAATGTTGTCAGGCGGCGGTGCTTCCGCCAGGAGACTGCTTATGAAATACGACAATAACAACGCCCTTCTGGAATGCGAGATTCCGGGGCTTACGCGGCGAAGCGGCAAGGTCCGCGACGTCTTCGACCTCGGCGACAGGCTGCTCATGGTCGTAACAGACCGCATCAGCGCCTTCGACGTGATCCTGCCAAACGGCGTGCCAGACAAGGGGCGCGTGCTGAACCAGCTCTCCCTCTTCTGGCTCGGGCTGCTCGGCGTGCGCAACCACCTCGTGACGGCCGACGTGGCGGAGTACCCGGAGGCGCTGCGCCCGTATGCCGACGACCTCCGCGGGCGCTCCATGCTCGTGCGCAAGGTCGCCATGATCGAGGTGGAGTGCATAGCCCGCGGCTACCTCACCGGCTCGGGCTGGAAGGAGTACCAGAAGTCCGGCACGGTGAACGGCGAGCGGCTGCGCGCCGGATACCAGAACGCCTCGAAGCTCGACTCGGTGCTCTTCACCCCGACGACCAAGGCGGCGATCGGCGACCACGACGAGGCGATCGACTACAAGCAGACGGTCGCCCTCGTTGGCGAGGCGACTGCGAGGGAGCTGCGCGACGCGACTATAGGCCTCTACACGAAGGCTGCGGACTACGCGGCGCAGCACGGAATCATAATCGCGGACACGAAGTTCGAGTTCGGACGCGACGCCGACGGGGCCCTCGTCCTAGCGGACGAGGTGCTCACCCCCGACTCGTCGCGATTCTGGCCGCAGGCGAGCTACCGCGTCGGCGCGAACCCCCCGTCGCTCGACAAGCAGTTCGTCCGCGACTGGCTCGACTCCGTCAACTTCAACCACCAGCCGCCGGGGCCCGTGCTGCCGGACGACGTGGTTTCGAAGACGCGGGAGATATACCTGAAGGCGTACAAGGACCTTGCCGGCAGGGACCTTTCGTAAAACCCACAAAGCCACACAAACCTCTTAAATAGGAACACACACATGGGAATGCTGGACCAGATCAAGGAAGCGATGCGCATGCGCAGCGAAGCGAAGCGCATTGAGGCGGAGATCAAGAAGATATCCGCAGAGTACACAAACGGCGGCATCACGGTCGTCGCCAAGGGCGACATGACTATCGAGCGCATCTCCATCGCCCCCGAGGCATATGAGGAAGTAAAGCGCGGCAAGCCGGCCCGCTTCGAGACGATGCTCTTCAACGTCGTCAACGGCGCGCTCAAGCGCGTGCGCGAGGCCACGCAGCAGGAGATGGCCAAGATGATGCAGGCCAACGGCGGCATGGGCGGGCTCTTCGGGAAGTGACGCCCAAGCCGATCGACGAGCTCGAGAAGTGCCTGGCCCGGCTGCCGGGCTTCGGGCGGAGATCGGCCTCCCGCGCCGCCCTGGCGCTGGTGCGCGAGCCGGGGCGGCTGCTGCCGCC
>JAFRBA010000166.1 GCA_017405115.1 Kiritimatiellia bacterium | reverse complement strand
TAATTCTGTTCCCATTATGGACAAATCTTTTTAAAATATTTACAGCATCAAATGACTCAACGGCCAAAAAATTGGGTACTATAGTATTTGCCTGACAAACTATCTTAAACTCACGCCCAGAATTAGTCTCAGGAACATCAATTTCAGAATCAAAACAAGGCGAAATAATCCCATTAGCGACCTCTCCCAAAGCCTTATAAACAAAGGGGCTGTCAAAAGCCATATCAACAAGTATATTCCCTCCAAAACCTAATGCCCTTAATTCCCTAAAAACATTCATATAGCTGACAGATGGTAATCCTACAACAAAAACAGCATCGGGATTTAAGCGGATCGATTTGGAGACAATATCACGCATATTGACTACATTTTGTCCATAACTATTAGCCGAAATTATTGCGACTCCCTTCTCTGAAATACGCTGCTTAAAAACATTATACCCTGTAGTCCCATAATCCTCATCTGAATAAATAACCGCTACACGGGAAAATTTTTGCGCTGCATAGTCAGCAATAGGAGTCGTACAATCGTGTGCCCCGTGGCTAATTCGCTGATAATTATCGAATTTCTCAAGCCCCAGACTTTCAATTGTTCCCATTGTAACAACGAAACCACCCTTATCTTTCATGGCAGGTATTACTGCATTTGCGATAAATGCCGCAAACGTCAACACTATAGGATTTTCTTCTTTTACCGTTGCATGCTGAATCGCAGTTATGGCTTTTGATGGGTTTGATTCGGAATCAACAAACACAATATTGAATGGACTGTCTTCCAATTGAGTATACAAGTTAATTGCTTGCTGAACAATTTTTCCCTCTTCAGCAATTGATCCTGTTAATGGAATCAGTGCAAAAATTGTCTGCTTTTCAGTATTATGCCCGTGTGTGTATATGAACACAATTCCTATTGCCAGACAAATAATACCAACGAAAAAAAGTAATATCTTTTTATTCATTACATTCCTCCTTAACACCTCTTGGCACTGTGACCAAGATTGTTTTTTGACTGTTTGACAACGAACGGCGCACTCGCGCCGACTCTGTGATGTCGAGGGCCTGGAATGGCTCGTCGAGCATCAAAATCTTTGCTTCGGGGTTGTTAAGGACAGCCTCGAACGAGAGGCGGCGCGATTCACCGCCAGAGAGCGATCCAGCCTTGCGGCTCGAGAGCGCAGGGAGAATCGGCTCCGTGACATGGTTGAGCCGGGCGTTCTCCTGCACCGTCGCCTGCGTGAAGAGCGTTCCCGCCGCGCGGTTGAGGCGCAAGCCCTTCCGCGCACGTTTCCACACGGGCAGCGCCGTGACGTCCTCGCCTTGCAATTCGACCTTGCCAGCCGCCGCCGGGACGAGTCCGGCAATCGACTCCAGCAAGGTTGATTTACCCCAGCCGTTCGGCGCTTCGAGGATGGCGATGTCGCCTTCCTTGAGCGTGAAGGAAATTGGTTCCGCGATGACCGGACGCGCCCCGCGATTGACCTTGTAGTCCGTCACCGCCAGCACGGGCTGTGCATCGGTCTTCCGCGTGGCTATTGTCAGATGTGCGCCGCCCGGCAGGTCTGTTTCTGTCAGCGCGCCGCCGACGGCAAGCGACTTGAGCCATGTGCGCAGTTCACCACCGGCGGCCTCGTCCGCCGTGTCCGTTGTTCCTATGGTGAGCATTCCGTCCTTCAGCGTCCAGACTGTCGTGGCGATCTGGAGAATCTTCGGGATGTTGAGCGCGTGTTCGATGACGACGAGCGTGAGGCCGTATTTCTTCACGAGCGCACGAAGCGTCGTGAGGACGGCCTCCGTCTCGGCATGGTCAAGTCCCGCCAACGGCTCATCGAGGAACAGCACCTTCGCGCCCGCGCGGATGGCGCGAACCATTGCGACAAATTTTGCCTCCGCAATCTTGGCGTTTGATCCGAATACGGCAGACCTGTCGGCAAGGCCCATCTTCGCGAGGATGTCGGCGACCTCGGCGGCGTTGCGGCGTTCTTCGCGACGCGCTTTCCATGCAAGGAAGAGCGCCTTCAGAGGGTTCTCGCCGGTCTGCTTCGGTGTGGCCATCGCGATGTTGTCCGAAAGCGTCTGCGAGGCGAAGAGGCGGACGTCCTGCCAAGTACGCCCGAGCGTCGCCGACTTGCGCATGGTGCCGCCGTCGGGCTTCAGGTTGCCGGTGAGGATGTTGAGGAGCGTCGTCTTGCCGGAGCCGTTCGCGCCCTGGAGGAGAACGACTTCGCCGCGATGCAGCTTGAAGTTGACGTCCGTAAGAACGGCGTTGCCGCCGAAGGACTTCGCCAGTCCTTCGGCCTCAAGCACCACTTCTCTGTCGTTCGTCTGCATCTTTCAGTTCACCCTGTAGTCGCCTGCGACGCCTTCGGGCTTGAAGCGCACGATCAGGACGAGCATCAGCCCGTACAGCATCACGCGAATCTCCGCCGCCACGGCGTCGGGAATGTTCATGAAACGGAGCACTTCGGGGATCAGCAGCAAGATCGCCGCGCCGGCGAGCGGTCCCTTGAGGTTCCCCATGCCACCGACAAAGATCATTGAAAGGAGCAGGATGGACTGGTCCATCGACGCGAGCGACGGATCGATGTAGCTCGTGTAGCTTGCGTAGATCGCGCCCGCGACGGCGGCAAGGGCACAGGCGACGACAAGCGCCTGCACCTTCAGGAGCTGCACGTTTTTGCCGAGGTTCTTGGTCGCGAGTTCGTCGTCGCGCATGCATTTGAGCGTACGTCCCCAAGGCGCGGTCTGCAGAAGGTGGCACACGCCCATGCAGATCGCCGCGACGACCAGCGAATAGGCGGCCATCGCGCCGAGAGAGCTGAGCTTGCAGCCGAAGATCACGGGACGCGAAACGCCGGCGATGCCGAACGGCCCGTTCGTCAAGTTGGAGAGCGAGCCGAGCGGCGCTTCGGAGTTGACCCAGTTGTACGCGGCGGAGTAGATCAGCACCTGAACCGCCATCGACGCCATCACGAAGTAGTCGCCCTTCAGACGCCATGTCGGAAGCGACGTAAGGAGGCTCAGTACGCCGCCGGCGGCGAAGGCGAGGAGGAGCGCGGAGATGGAATCCATGCCCCACGCCAACGTGCCGAGCGCGTAGGCGTATGCGCCGACGGCAAAGTAGCCCGCGTGGGCGAGCGTGAGGAGTCCGCAGTAGCCGACGACGAGGTTCAGCCCCATGGCGAGGATGGCATAGACGCCGAAGTAGATCAGCAGATGGAAGACGTAGTTCATTCGTTCGCCTCCAATCGCCTCTCGCCGCCGACAATGCCGTTCGGGCGGCACAGCAGGAACACCGCCAGAATGAAGAACGTGATGGCGTCCTGCCAGCGGGCCGAGGCATGCCAGACGACCTGGGAACGCACAATGCCGAGGAGAAGTCCACCGATGACAGGCCCGATGAACGTGCCGCGTCCGCCGATGATCGTGGCGACGATCGCGAGCATTACGGCCGACATGCCGATGTTCGGGTCAAAGCCAAGGTCGTAAGCGTTGAGGATGCCGGCCGCAGAACCAAGGAATCCCGAAATGCCAAAGGCGAGCGTGCGCAGATTGTCCGTATCGTAGCCGAGAAGCTCCATTTCAACAGGATTATCGGCAAGTCCCCTGAAGCGCAAGCCGAGGTCGCTGCACTTGAGCCAGGAGAAGAAGACCGCGACAAGCAGCAGCGAGACGAGAAGAGCAGCGATCTGCGAGTGGGCCATGACCAAGCCCCCCGCGCGCCACACGCCGCCGATGCCGGTCTTCAGGACCTGCGGATCATTCCCCCAGACAAGCGCCACGACCTGTACGAGGATCATGTAGATGCCGAGGCTGGAGATCATGTGCGCACCCATCAAGGAACGATTGCGCTCCAAGGGGCGGTGGTTCAGCAAATCGCAGAGCAGCGACACGCCGATGCCCGCCGCGAGCGCACCAACCACCGCCACAGGCCACGGCAGCCCCCACGCCATCAGCTGCTTCGTCAGATACGCCGCCAGAACATAGATGCCAGCAAGGGCGATATAGAACACCTTCGTCGGCAAATAGACAACGACGAACGCCATTGCGAGCAACGCAATCAGCGCCCCATTGCACAAGCCGTTGAAGAGAATCTGCACTATCGCACTCCTACTATCATTGCGACACGACATCCCAATGCCTGCCCTTGTCTGGGCCTGCATGATGCCAAGTGCGAGAATCTGTTGGACTGCCCGTACATCGTTTATGTGCGAATTATACTAAATCCGTTGGCGTGCGTCTATGGGGCAAATCAACGAAACAACGCACGCATCGTTTCATCCATCAGACGAAACATATGCTTTACAATTTTATATGAGACGACAATAATGAAGACTAGACACGCCACGGCAATGCCAACTATCCACTTAATATATCTCATTTCAAACCTCAAATGCCTTTATTGGGCTTCTTTATAACGGCATGAAGGTCGGAGCCGCAGGCCATGCACTCGGAAGCATCTTTTGCATTACTAGTTCCACATATTGAACACATTACAGTGGCATCCGAAACCAATGCCGCTACAGGCTTCGGATTTTTAGATACCCGTACCTCGCTGATTTTTCCACGGTGCATGCCCACTATCTCAAATTTTCCTCCTCTGTTTGTTATGTCCCCAAACAACGATAAATTGCACTTCAAGATCCCACCGGAGTCAATCACAACATCCCCATAGGCTGAACCGTCACAGGTTAGACTTGCGTTCTGTCCTATATGCATATCGCCTGTCAGATAATTGCACCGGAATCTTCCCCCCGACCCAATATCAACATCCCCGTAACAAGCCACATCACATCGCAGGTCAGCGCATGGGCCAGCACATAGATTCCCCGTTAGAATTGCACACCGAAAACTTCCGCTTTCAAGATTAACATCCCCACCACACGAACGGGTAATGGTCAACACTGCATGGCCGCCAGCATTTATACTCCCTAAAATCGAACCACACTCTAATCTACCCCCACTATCAATATCAACATCTCCACTACATAAACCATTTATAGTCAATGACACACGACTACCAGCAGTTATATTCCCCAAAAGGGAACCGCACATTAAAGTTCCCCCGTCCCTAATGACAACATTTCCGCAGCACCATGCGTCAATGGTTAGTGTTGCTCCCCTCCCCACATGCGCATCGCCAGTTAATGAGCGGATCGTGAGACTTTCTCCGTCTGCGACCACGATATTACCATATACGGATCTATTGGCGGACGGATGAAGCAATGACCACTTCATACGCTAATCATCCCTCCATCCGCAGGTGCAACAGCAACACTTGCAAATATCCCTCGCCATCCTATCAAATAATTGTCCAAACAAATGCTGATCCTGCACGAATTCCCGAAGGGCATCGACTGGCGTGCGCCCTTCCAGCGAAATCCAAAAGTACTCTGACTTGTCAATCATCGAAAGGTCGTCATACCCGTCAAAGTCTTCAAAAGCTGGCGCTATCATAAAGAGATGTAGCCTCAATGACATAAGTACATTCGCTATGTCATCCATCGTCACTCCTGGTGTAGACGATACATCTTTGTGGAATCTGGCATCCGAAATCACTATGACAAACCGCGCTGCCGAACGTCGGTCGCGCCATGCAACAGGATCTTCGTAGGCTTGACGGTCTATCGCCTCTGCCGACGGCATCTGCGAAATCTTCATTAAGGCATCTAATAGCGACTCCGGCTCGTCTCCTCCCCCAGTGGCCTCTATGGAGTCCAACTGGCGCTTGACCTCAGAAACGTCACGCGTAAACGGATTTGAGACAAACCAAGGGACTGCATTTTCAGTGTCGTATTTGTAGTCTCGGAATGCAAAAACAGCGGCTCGCCAGTCATACACGGCGAATTCCTTGTCGACATGCGGTGCTTCAAGAGCCGCAACAAACCTTTCTATGTCAAGCTTCACAGCATCTATCGCTGGCTGCATCGACCCTGTCGCATCCAGCAAGAAAATTATGTCTGCACTTTTACGTATCATTGGTTACCTTTCCGTCTTGTCATAAGACTCCATGATGCTTTAGTAGTTCAGCACTGAAAACGCAAATCATAGCTGTTGTCGTCGGCAGGCGGCAAACCATGCACATCCCAGCCCTTGTGCCCGGTCTCCCTGGCCCTGTTATCGCTCATCAGAAAATTTCGCCGACTTATAAACCCGCTCGTCCTATCGTATCCGCTATGAAGCGTGTCGTCCCACGTGACATCGACATGGTACCATCTTCCGGAGATGCGCACATAATTCCATACATGGCGTCCGTCATTGCCGACAGTCTCTTCAGAGATGATTCCCACTGCGTTGAGGAGGTGTCGGTATGCCATGGTGTAGCCCTCGCAAACAGCACGTCCCCTGACAAGAACGCTGTAAACCGTACGTGCCAGGCATGAAGAGTCCTTTCCCTTAGCGGCGACATCGTCATAGTCGCACACCTTGATGATGTAATCATGCAGCCGCAAAGCCTTTTCGGCATCATCACTAACGCCCTCTACGGTAGCCATGGCCTTCGCCACTGCGGCGTCAAGTTCGTGCGTTCTGGCATCAAGCTCCGAAGCAGGGAAATCGTATTTCAAGCCGACCAACTTACATGCCAACAGAGAACCACTGGGGCTTATTGTTCGACGGATACTTCCACTGCCATCATAATAGAATATTTCCGGATGATTGTACCTGGCATCTCGCCTGCACGCGAATATTCTATTGGAATCCCATTGCGTCTTCAGAACAAATTGCGTAATGTCTATCTCTGGCGAGAATTTCTTCCAGCCTGCCAGGAGAATGTCCTGCAATTCTACCTCCTCTGCGGAGAGTGTACCCTCTGAGAGAAAAACGATTCGCATCGCCTTTTTTCCGCTAGTACGTCCTACCAATTCTATGACATCACCTGTCTGCAGTTCCCGCCGACTTCCCGACAGTACGTCTCCGTTTACCATCGTGAGGTTGAGTGCATCGAGATTACCCTCGATGCACCACTTCCCCGTCTCCATAAAGATGCGGAATTGGCAGTAATCATCAGCAAAGCGGGCATCAGAAGAAACTCGCCGCAAAATGCGCTGGTCAAACCGAAACGAAGCTCGGCTAGACATCGCCCCCAGATTCCCTTCAAGTCTGTATTCAATCATAGTTTTTGCGTTTTTTAGGATTTATCCATGCACCCCACAATGAAAAAGAAGACGATCAAAGATATTATCCAGTGCCTGCCAATAAAGCACAGCACATCCCAAAGCTGTACTACGACAATGTATATGACAAAACAAGCAATTACGCTTGCGACAAGACATAAAGGTATCAAGACAATGAACTTGAGTATACTCAACACTGCGCCTATGCTCGATCCGCCACTGTGCGGAGAATGCCGCACTGTTGGCGGCCTGGGCGGCGGCGTTGGAACCGGCCTTCTTCTCGGCGGGGGAACTGGTTTGGGCGGGCTTACAGTGCGTTTCCGAGGCGGAGGGGAAATCGCTGGGCGATTTATTTCTGGTTTAGGATCTACAAGACGTTTTCCGCACACCGTACATATGACCGGGTTGTCCTCTTTGAAATACCCTTGCCCGCATTTGGGGCATTTCGCGTCAAACTGCCGCTTTTCAAATCCACTGGCCCCACAAGCCGGACAGCTTACGGGGAATGTTTTCCCTTCGCCCGGAGTCCCGCAAATCTTGCACCGGTACCTCATGGAGCTGGATTGCCGACTGCGGATTCGTCATTCTCTGTTAAACCACCATGGGTCTCACTCTCTACGCCATCCTGATCAGCTTCCTGCGTGGTCTCTGACTCCGAAGGCTCTTCCTTTACGCCTACAGGCGCTTCTTCTTTGTCTGGCATAGCGGGATTCTCAATTCGATACACCTGCAATTGCCAGTCTTCATCGCCATTCCGAGCCAGGCTGCAGAAATGAGGAATCGTATCACCAAGAAGTGAATCTGACTTCTGGAATGAGGCAATGCACACAACCTCATATCCATCATACCACTTCGTATATCGCTCAAACCCGGATATGGGATGCTGATGCCCAAATACAAATCTACGAACCTGAGTGCCACATCCGTCAGAAGACTCACCTGGGAAAACCGTCTTGCAAAACGAGTCGAATTCCTGCCACCCGATTTCGGAAGTCGTTGAGTTGCGGTTAAGCAGTTTGTTCTTGAAGTCAACCAACCTACACCATTCGTAGTCCCTGGCACAGGCATCAGACTGCAAAAGATATGGTTCGCCATTGGCTATACGCTCCTGGATGTCCCTGCGCGGGATGCCACCATGCGCCAACAATGTGCCGGAGTGTTCTAGAAACGCAGCCGCCGGGCACTCACGCATAAGCCGTATCCAGGCCCTTCCGATTTTCGTCGCATCCTCGCCTCCACCATCGTCAAGACGATTGTTGAGCCAGTCGCAATAGTCTGCCGGACTTACCGCAGCGCAAAACCTGTTCTCTGGGGCGTATGGCTCTGGATATCTCAGGGCGATGTCATGGTCTCCCTTGACTATGCCAAGACGAACCCCGTTGAATTTCGCGAAACCAGTTTCTTCGGATAGGCTCTTCTGCAAGATAGCCATAATCAGCGCACACTCAAGCATGCAACCTTCGCCATTGCGATCAATAACGTCTCCAAGCAAATAAACCGTAGGCGCGTCATTTTCCGCATTGCCCACAATCCAGTCCAAGATGGCGACGAAACTGTCAAAGTCACCATGCGTATCGCCCAGCAGATAAACTGGCGCGTCTTTCCCGCCGCCAGCGAAACAGTCAACCCCGACGGCCAAGCACCCACCCTTCACCGCAGGGTAGAGCGCAAGAGCATGGCCAGAAAGCCTGTCGTCGTCAGCCAGCACCTTCTCGGCTATGGACTCTTCGTTTTCGCGCAGCCATGCCTTCAGCGCGTCAAATCGAAATGAGTCATCCTGACGCGCAACAGTTATCACATCCTGGGTAGTCGCTGCTGTCTGTTCTCCTGCATCAGGAGCAGACGAAACTGTTCCTAAGCCCAAAGTCGACTTAATAGTGTTCGGCTCGTCCATGCCACCTCCATTGTATCAAAGAAAGGAAACTCTTATGAAACCCGCTTTGCCCTTCAGCGAGATTTCCGCCCCTTCGTCCAGCTTCGCCTCGCCGGTCAACGCCGTCCCATTAAGGAACGTCTCGTTTTTTGCGTCAGCATTAGGGATGATTGTCCACGCATCATCCCCCTTGTGAAGGGAGAACTGCCTATTGTCGAAGAAACGAGACTCCTCGCCGCAGACGCGGCTTGCCAACGTCTGCCCTATGTCGATGTCTATGCCACTCGAGATCTTCCCAGAAGAACCCGTCAGCACTATACGCGCAATCGAACCTTCACCGCAGGCTGGGCAGCCCTTGACGCCTTCAGGAATCTCTGTTCCGCATTTTGGGCAAATTGCCATAGTTTTCCTTTCTGTGCCTTGCTTTAGTTAATCGCGGTGTTCTTCTGCGGCAGCGAGCCAAGAACACTACGAAATATCTCATAGTTCTTCATTTCATAATCAGAGCTATAAATTGCAAATTCTATGTTTTTGAACGCATGCCCGCATCGCGCCAGAACATGCTTAAAGGCGTTTGCGACAACATTGGGGTCATTGCAGAACGCACCGCAACCGAACGCCCCAAGCACAATACTTTCAACATGCTCCGCCATCGCGGCGTCTAGGATCCTGCCCAGACGCCTTTCGTGAATGCCAAATAGTTCCTCATTCGAAAGGCTTCCCTTGAAGAATCCCTTTGCCAAGACCGGTGCCGCACACGTAATGACATCAACCGCATACCACTCCGACTCTGGCAGAAGTTTTGGAACCCATGCATCGGTCTTGAATACAAGAACTTCTGGCGTGTAAATCAAATCATCGTTCGCAAGCGGGCTGAATGCCTTTTTATGCGGAAGGTAAAAACTATCCTCCATAGCCTTCAAGTTGAGGAAAAGTCCTGAGCATCTGCACAGACACTCCTCCTGTGCGTCTGCTCCGCGTTCCACACCGCCTCCAGGCTCCCACGGATTAGCAAAATTAAGAACAGCCGTCCTCGTGCCACGATAAGACCTGGCCGCCTCAAAGGTCCGTTTCTCGGACACTGTAATTCTCGTCGAAGAGTCGCTTGGGCATATAGTCGGCACTGGTATGACGTCAGCCTCGCGGATCAGTTTCTGTGACAACGTAGACTTTAAAACAGAGGTCTTCAGCCGTTCATGCGTTTCGCACAAGCGAACCGTATCCCTGAACACCTCGATGTTTTTGTCCGAATGCGACATGTGACTGACTCTTCTGGATGCCGTGCCGCCAGTTGGCGGCACGGCACCGTGTTCGCTTTACTCTGCGACAAGCCGAACCGTTAGCTTCATTGCCGTCTTCCCGCTTGATCGGCCCTTGAGCGCCACTATGTCACCATCCTTTATGGGTGTTGGTGATGCGCCAATCTCAACCCCGTTCAATGTGGTCGGATTCATTACCGCAGGGTTACCAACTATCGACCAACCGCCTTCGGAAACTTCCACGGAGAACTGGTTCGTCCGATCCGCAAAGTTTGCCTGCGAAGAGGCACGAGCAAGGGTGTTCTGGTCCAGGCGGAATTTTCCGCGGGAAACAAACTCCCCCACGTCGCCACGCAAGACTAGTTTCAACTTCTCCTCATGCTTTGATTCTTCTCCGTCTTCTTTATCTCCATCTCCTGGACCTTTCTTGCAGATATCCATAAGTTCCATGTGTATCTGCTCCATCGTCGGGCGCGCAGAGGCGATCGGGGATAGCGCCTTCATCAGAAGATCCCCCAGCTTGCTCGTCACCTTCCCTTTGAAGGGAATGCCGCTGGCCGAAAAATCGTTCTTTCCAGAGAGGACGTAGTCGTCCAGGTCGTCCGCCGACAGATGACTTTCAAACGGATGTGCGTCGGCAAGCACTTGCGACAAGATGATGGCGGCAGTAAATACGTCCGACGCCTCTTGCGGCGCCTCGCCGCGAATGTGCTCCGGAGACATGTACCCCTTAGTCCCTACATATCCCTGTGAACCATGCCAAGGCGCCCGCCTGTCGGAAAGCACGGACCAGTCCATGTCTATGAGTAGCGGTCGGTACTGCATCACGATGGTCGGGTCTTCGCGTATCTGCACGTTCTCGGGTTTGAGGTCGCAGTGGACAATGTCTATCTCATGAAGCCTACGCAAGGCAAACGCAAATACCGTAGATGCGTATAGGCGTTTCTCCCAATCAAACGACGCTGACTTCTTAGAGATCATGTCGTCGAGATTTATGTTGCCCTCCACGAACGGGAACACCTGGTAGATGTTCTCGTGCTTCGACATCAGTTCGCCGCCAGGACCGTAAGGCAACCCAAGAAACACCTCGTTTGCATAGATGGACGCGGTTTTGAGGACTGGATCCTCGCGCAAACGGCGATTGAGTTCGTCCTCGTAGGCAAAATAATCCTTAAACCACGGCACAAGCTTGCTTGGAGACTTGTATTGCTTGAAGAAAACGGCTGTACCGCTTTCGTCAGTAGCCTTGTACGCAAACGCAAAGGCTCCCTGATTCAGCTCCTTGACGATCTTATAGGTGTGCAGCTTGCTGCGCACACTGTCGCCATCTCTTACCATGTATCCCATTTCACGTGCCTTTCCTTTTCATGCTTCCATGTCCGTCTTTATGCATTCACCTTCATCGGTCCAGTTTGCCTCATTAAAGAGAGGCCTCGGATCGACTGCCGCGCCTTTGCCGGTTTGAGACACCGAAACAGACTTGCCGATGGTCTGCATCAACTTGCCGAAGTCGACGTTGCTGAGTCCGTTGGAATCGTCACCAACGACCATCCATTCGCACTTGTCGATTGGCGACAAGGTGTCGTACATGTCGCTCCTCGGCGTTACCATGTAAAGCATGATCCCGCGATCCTGGAGTTTCGTCGCCAATGCAGCCAACTTGGAGTTCGATTCCTGGACACAGGTTCCGTCCTCCATCCGCTCGTCAGTGAGAAGGATCACGACCCTATGGCATGTGGAAGCATCACGGAACGGGAAGTCAGCGGCCATGTCAATAGCTGGCGCGGACGTCTCGTCCCCATCGCATTCTACCCTCTGCAATGCAGAGCGAAACTCATTAACATCAGAAGTGAAGAAGCCCGACGCCGAGCCACCGTTTGCATCCCCGGAACTACGGTAAAGGCCATCTAAGACCTCCATGTTCCTCTTTTTAACCGTGTCGAATACCATTCCGGCCTTCCCATCACAGTTATAGGCAGTATTATAGGCCAAGAAATCGAAACGCACGTCCCATGACCGCTGCAAATCCGCCTTCAGGGAATCCAGCAATTCAAAAACATGGTTCCGAACCCCCTCGAATGTCGGGCTCATCGAGCCTGACGCATCCATGCAGAACACAATGTCTGCAGTTTCCCTACCAGCCATTTTCTATCTCCTCTCCTTGAAGCAGTTTGTCAGAGTGTATCGACCAGTCCGGACATCGACACTGTCTTAGCCAACTGAATCAACGTTTTCTGGAAGTTAGCGACGTTGGAAGTGAATTCGCGGAGCTTATTCACCGCATCATTTTTGACACTCGGGTCATATGGTATGGCCATGTACTCACACTTGTCGATCTGCGTCAGATCGTCGTGGCAGTCCATCTTCGGCGCATACAAAGAGATGCGAAGCCGCTCCTGCATTGCGTAGTTCGCTATGTCCTCCCACGTCAATCCTGGTGCTTCAGGAATTGACGTCTTTTCCGCAAATGACGCATCCGTGAAGATGATGACGCAACGTGCCGCAGCACTGCGGTAGCGCCACTTTTCAGGATCAAGATCCTGTGCGCCCTTATCCGTGCTACCCCATGTGGCGACCTTATAAAGCGCATCGAGAAGAGATTCAGGCTCGTCTCCGCCGCCCTTCGCCTGCAATGCGTCAATCTGAGCCTCTACAGCCGACACATCTGTGACAAAAGGATTGCTAACATACCATTCGGATCCATCCGACTTAAAATCCCGATACCCTATCACGCGAGTACGCCACTCCTTAACTATTGCATTCCCATTGGCATCTTTTTGCTCAAGCGTTCTGAAAAAGTGCTTGATGTTGTTCTTTATGTCGTTAATCGAAGGACTCATGCTACCAGTCGCATCAATTAGGAACACGATGTCACATACCCCCTTGACCTTCTCAGCCATATAACCACCTCGTCTTTCTGCCCTTCATGATTCGCAGTAAGGAGAAACGGGCAAGTCCCCTACTGTGTTGCCATGTCTGTCAGCGATTTTCCTGTGCAACACCCGTTGCATGGTCAATGTTGGCACTGTTTTATAGGCGAGGGAATTGTAGCAAATTCTGACTGTGGGCGCAAGGGGGAGGGCATCGGCCGCGATTACCTGAGGCGTTCTACGGCGTCATGGAGCCAGAGCAGTTCGGGTCGCGAAAAGAGGTTCGCCGCCGCAAACGCGCCAGGATTGGCGTGCACATCACCCATCACCGCATACAGCATACGCCTACGTCATTCAAAATAGTTCTTCACGAGCCACTCCGCGTCAAGGAACTGGCGGGCGTGTGGCCGAGGTTCACGGCACGATGCCGTCAAGCCTATTCCTCGTCGGAGCCCTCCACCTTCTTGATCTCCGCTTCGGCGTCGGAGAAGCCCATCGCGAGCGCGGCGATGCCGTTCCCGTAGCGCTCCATCATGCACCAGCCCGCGTATATGCTGTCCTTTATGATCTGCTCCGGAAGCTTTTCGAGCCCCTTGCAGTTCACGTAGATCTTGTAGCGGAGCCCGCCGTCTTCCACGTCGATGTCGAAATTGCCGTTCGCCAGGCCAAAGTTCGCCATCGCCACGTACTTGACGAGTTCGTCAATGTTCTTCGGGTCTCCGCTTATCGGCGAGACGATGTTGACGATGTAGCTGCCGTCCTCGCGGACGGGGATGAACACGCGTGCGTTCCGCAGCTTGCAGTCAAGGGTCACTCCGGCGATGATGACGTGATTCTCGGCATCGTACTCATAATGCCAGTCGTCGTTGTCGAGCCAGTCCCTCAGTGCGTCGACTATCTGTTCCTGGTCCATTTTCCTCTCTCCTTCCTTTGCCTGTGTAAGTCAAACTCCAAATCCGATGACACGCCGCTCTTCCTTCTTCTTGAGCAGGGCGTCGAACTCCTTGTCGGCTGTCGCTCCGGCGAGGTCGCTCTTCAGGATGCGCACCGTGGCGCCGTCGCCTCCGAGTCTGTGCCGGTAGGCGGCCTTCCCCCACGTGCGCTCGTAGAGGTTGCGCACGAAGCGGGCGTTGCTGAAAGTCTTGGACTGCAGGGCCTCGTCCGGAACGGCGGAGAAGAATTCATGCGCCGCATCCCGGAATCCGTCCTCGCATTCGAAGTTCCCCTCCAGCATCCTGAAGAATATCTCCTCGAGATCATCGCGCGTGTAGTTCGGGAACTCCACCTCGTACGGGATGCGGCTGCGAAGGCCCGCGTTTCCGGCGAGCATCGCCTCCATCTCGTCCTTGTAGCCGGCCATCACGACGCAGAAGTCGTCACGGTGGTTCTCCATCTCGGCGACAAGCGTGTCAAGGGCCTCGCGGCCGTAGTCGCGGGCCGAGTCATAGGCGTTTCTATATAGCGAATACGCCTCGTCGATGAAGAGAAGAGATCCGTAGGCGTCGCGGCAGATGGCGCTCGTCTTCGGCGCGGTCTCGCCGATGTATTCGCCGCACAGGTCGCGGCCTTTCACCTCCACGAGGTGCCCCTTGCGCAGGATCCCGGCGTCTTTCATCATCTTGGCGAGGATCCGCGCGACGGTGGTCTTTCCGGTGCCTGGATTCCCAGTGAAGAGCATGTGGATCGCAGGCCTTTCGATCTTCTGGCCCTTGGCGGCCATTTCCTGCTGGAACTTGATCTGCGCAATCACCTCGTCCAGACGTTGCGCCACGCCCTTCATGCCGACCAGACTGTCGATCTCCGAGCGGCCCGGCTTGCCCTCGTCCGCATCGCCAAGGGCAAACGGACGCAGGTCCTCGCGGCCGATCGTGCGGTCCGCCGTGCCCTTGCGGCAGTTAGTGAGCGCCTTCTCGTAGATGAGTCGCTGGACCATCTTGTCCACGGTCTTGTAGCCGAAGAAGCTGTCGTCCACCTTCTCGCGCAGCAACCACTGCTCGAAAGCGCCGCCGGTGTCTTCCGCAAGCCGGAAGGAATTCGCCGCGAGCGCCTCGCGCGCATAGTCCGTCATGTCGTCAAGCGTAGTCGGCGGGACGGATATCGTCCGCACGTTGAGGATGTCGTTGAGGTCGTCGGCCGCGTTTTGCAGAACATGCCCCTCGAGGAACGGCACGCGGAACACGACGAGGAACGAGCCGCAGAGGGCGTTGAGCCGGCGCAGGCGCGACTTGACGTCGGCGTCGGCGAGCCTGGACTGCCACGCCGAGACGTCGACGTAGAGGATGGCCTTGACAATGCCGTGCTTCTCGTTCGTGCGGCGCATCTCCTGCGCGGCGTCCAGAACAGTGTCCCATGTCACGCGGTATCCGTCGGCCGACTGTTCCCTCCCCTTTGGCAGGAGAATGTACTCGCGAACTGTCTTTTCCGGTACGATTTCCTTGATCAGCCCGAACGCCTTGTAGAGTTTCGCGAGGGACGACAGGAATTCGGAGCGTCCATACCCCGCTTCAACCGCCAGCAGAAGGTGCTGATGCCAAAGCGTCTGCTCCACCCCCATACGCTGCAGCGTCGGAATCACCGCGGCGAGCTCACGCACATACCCTTCGAGTTCCTTGCTGTGCTTGATCGGTATCTTCCCGCAGATCTCGTCGACCGTCGCCTGCGGACTGGGCTCCGTCGCTTCTTCGGCGTCCCTTGCATCGTTCTTCCCGGCAGCCGCGTCCGGTGCTTTCTCCGACGGCGTCGCCGGCGGCCGCGAAGGCTCGGCTTCCACGTCGCTTCGCGTCGGCAAGTCAAGCCCCGCGATGTCGCCTGAGAACGTCGCGTGCCCCCATGGGCTCTCTTCGCCAAACTCCTTCATGCGCGCCGCAAGATGCTGGACGAAGTCCTCCCGGCCGGCCGGCTTCATTTCGAGCGTGAGGCTGGTGCCGGAACTCGACTTGAGCGCGACACCCGGCTCCGTTGCCAGCCATTTCTCCAGCAACCTGACGACTCGCACGCCCTCCGACCGACGCTTGTCGAGCCATGCGCGTTCAAAGACTACGGTTATCCTGCTCATTTCACGCTTTCGCCTTCTTTATTGTTTTATAATTATACCATATTTTGATATGGGCAGAGACGCCAAAACCTATTGGCCAGCTCAAGGATGGCATCTCCCTGAAAAAAGGTCGAGGACAGGCTCAGCAGCTATCCAGGGACAGTCCCCCTCTTGCGCACCATCTTACAACCTTGCATATAGAAGCCTCCCATGACAATCACCTATCCGGGGACAGTCCCCCTTGCACCTATCCGGGGACACCTCTTGCACCGCACCTTGCTGTCTTGCATGTAGAAGCCTCCCATGTCAATTGCTCATGCTCACGCCGCCGCGTCCAGCATCGCGGCCAGCCTCCAGCCGTGCGAGGCGAACCCGATCCCGTCCACCGCCCTCGCCCGGGCGCTCCGCGACCTCACCCGGTCCGCGAACAGCCCCAGCATCTCCGCCACGAACACCGCGCTCCCAAGTATCTTCCCGCACGAAATTTGCGCTATCCGCCTCATCAGCGCCCCCTCCTCAAGGGGACTGTCCCCGCTTGAGAGGCCCAGGACGGAGAGAAGCCACTCCCGGCAGCGGAGCGCGAACGCGCTGCCGCGCCTGGCCGCC
>JAFRBA010000015.1 GCA_017405115.1 Kiritimatiellia bacterium | reverse complement strand
GCGCCTGTCATGGTCGGTGTCGGCCATGCCGAATGTAAACTTTATCCAATGAAACATGGCTTGCCGTCGCAAACGGCGGCAAATGGCGCAACTCGCCCAGAGGAAGATTTCCTGATAATCCTAATTTCCTGATAACCCAGCCGAAGGCTGTCCGCAAAGCGGATGCCCTAGCAGGGGTGGCGTCCCGCCCGTTGCAGGCACCCGCGCGCCCCCTTGCGCCACGCGGCGGAATTTGGTAAAATGCGCACCATCTAACCCCCGAATAGCTTCGGCGAACGGGTGCAGGGCCGTTCCGAAAGGGGCGGCTCTCGCTTTCTGAAAGGAACTGATGAGAACAATAGTTTATGTTGACGGATTCAACCTCTACTACGGCGCACTGAAAGGGACTCCGTACAAATGGCTTGACCGATAGAATTGTGAAATTGTGTAAATATGAAACTGTGAAAATATGGAAATATGGAAATGAGGTGTGTCCATGAAAGTTGAGCTTGAAGATCGCATAGTGAAATTTGCAGCACGTTGCATCAAAGCATGCGGAGCATTGCCTGTAAAGAAAATCGGCAGCAACAGTCTTGCCGATCAAGTATTTCGCTCTGCAACAAGCGTTGCCGCCAACTATGCCGAAGCAACCGAGGCGGAATCCCGCAAAGACTTCATCCATAAATTGAAGATTGCGATGAAAGAACTCTCCGAGACAAGAGTGTGGCTCAAGATCATCGTTGAAAGCGACTACATTGAACATCGCAAGCTGGATGCCCTTATCGGAGAATCCGTTGAACTGACACGAATACTCTCCGCAAGCGTCATCACAGCACGCAATCGACAAGAGTCCTAACCCATTTTCATATTTCCACACTTTCACACTTCCACAATTCCACATTTTCACATTTCCAACGGTCGCACGATCCACCGCCATCCTGCGTGGGCGTAGCCGCCTTCCGTGCGAGAG
This sequence comes from Kiritimatiellia bacterium, assembly GCA_017405115.1. Next base: position 35,435 of record JAFRBA010000015.1, on the reverse strand, counting down.
CCTGTACGCCCCGCGAATCTTCGCCCATCTATACCCCGTCCGCTTCATCCATCAGCCCTTCCGTCGTCGGCTATGATCGTCACGCACCAGTACACAACCTTTTTCGCGCGCGCGACCCCCTTGCGCCACGCGGCAGAGTTTGGTACAATACACACCGAACCCGTCAAAGGGTTGTATTCCACCCGTGAGGCTCTGCCGATGCGGCGCGGGGGCTTCAGCCGAAAGGTTGAGGCCCCTTGCATTCTCTGACAGACATGAAAAAGACGCTTGTTTACATAGACGGATACAATCTTTACTACGGCCTGCTGAAAAACTCGCCGGGCAGTAAATGGCTCAACCTTCGCGCACTTGCCGCCGCCATGTTCAAGGAGGAACACGACATCCTCTCCGTTAACTATTTCACGGCGCGCATCCGCACATACCCACAAGACATAGCCGCCGAGGAGCGTCAAAAGATATATATCCAGGCACTCGCCGCATTTGGCGGGGTGGAGATCGTCGAAGGGTTTTACAGCAAGAAGAAGGCATGGCTTCCCCATGTCAATGGGAAATGCAAAGTTTGTAAAGAATCCCATGCCGGGATGGCTCATGTCGTGAAACTTGAAGAAAAACGATCCGACGTAAATCTTGCAGTCGCAGCCCTTGTCGACGCCGTGCACTCCGACGCCGACTGCTTTGCGCTGATAACCGGAGACTCCGATCAGGCAGGAACGGTTCTCGCACTCCGCCGCGAATTTGGAAAATCCGTGCTTGTATTCAACCCACGAGAAGCCGTCTCCGAACATCTTAAGCGAGTGGCGACATACTACGCACACATCCCCCGCGACCTTCCGGCGAAGTGCCAGCTTCCCGACATAATCCCAATCGGGACACATGGCCGCACGATCCACCGCCCGGCGGCGTGGGCATAGCCGTCTGCCTCGCGGCGGCTTCTCAAAACCCGACATCGGCGCCCCTATCGGCATGCGGCGGCTTGCCCCTCCGCCGACTCCATATCTAGCCGAAGATGTCGAGAACGTCATCATTCTAAAGTCTACTCCAGAGGTGACTCTGCATGGTCTCTCGCCCACCTCGCGGCAGATATCTTGCCAAATCACTACAAAATCGCGGCAAAAATGAAGTCCGCCCTGGGGTCTGTCCCCTCGGTTTCCAGAAGATTGAAGCCGCGCCACCTGGCGGACGGCTTCCAGTCATCAGCAGGGCGTTGCACCCGATCCGTCGGGAGTGACGCACACCCGCCGCCACCCATTGCGACTGCGGCCGTCATTCCGCCAATAAAGCTCTTGCGGGAAACCTTCATCATATATTATCCTTCGTTTGTCATACGCGCAGGAATATGCCTTTCTTGTAGAGCCAGTAGAGGAACAGCCAGATGACAGCCATCATCCCCGCCTGCGTGACGAAATCGCCGACGGCCGGCGACAGAAGCGATGCGATGCCGCCAAAGAAATACTGCGACTCGAACTGCCAGTTGAACACGGTACGCACAAGTATGTACACCGTTATCGCGTTCATGCCGATCACCTTGAAGATGAAGCCCCACCTTCGCCAGCCGCGAATGTCGATGATCCAATAGAAGAGCGCGAGAAGCCCCGCCGAAATGCCGCCCACCACAAGCGCAAAGGAACTCGTCCACACCGGCTTGTTGACGGAAAGAGAGTAGGGCCCAAACGCAAACGCCACGAGAAGCCCGGAGACGAGGAGTCCAAGCGCGAACAACACAAGGCTGACGGCCTTGCGGCGCTGGTCAGACTGCCCCGTCATGATTTCGCCCGCAAACATCCCGAACATCGCCGTCGCAACCATTGTGATCGTCGTGAACCCGCCCTCCGGCCGGTGCGCGGTGGTGAGGAAGTTCGTGTCGATCCAGTTGCAGAGCAGCCATTCGCCGCTTTCCATCGGGTTCACGCCCGCCGGTGCGCCCGGCGCAGTCACGAAGCGCATGACGAGCCACATCCCGACAAGTATCGCCGCAACGACGCCGATGCGGGCCTTGCGCCCGAGAAACACGTAGAGCAGCGCCGCCGCGCCCCATGCGATCCCGATGCGCCCGATCACGCTCCACACGCGGAAATGCTCCCACTCGAACGAGAGGATGTTCTTTTCAAGCGTCCCGTCGATGACAGTCCACAGCATCGCGCCCATGAGAAACAGGACTGCGGCGCGGCGCAGGATCTTCCGCACGATCATCGCGGTCGTGCAGCCCCGCGCCCGCTGCGAGGCGAGCGAGAACGGGAACGTCACGCCAGATATGAACAGGAACAGCGGGAAGATGCAGTCGTAGAACCTGAGGCCGTTCCACGCGCAGTGGTCGAACTGCTGCGCGAACGCGGAATGTTCCAGCCCGAACATCGCGAGAAACGTGATGACGATGCACGGCACCGGATCGGGCAGCAGGATGAAGAACATGTCGAAGCCGCGCAAAACGTCCAGCGACTCCAGCCGCTTTGCCGCGCCGCTCATTTCTCCGCGCTCCTCTGCCACTTGGACGCCTTCACGCCGCCGGGCAGGTTCACGAGAGGCAGCGCAAGGTTGTCGGGGTACGGATCGTCGCCCGTGCAGTCTTCCGGAAACACCTTTGCCCTGAGGTCCAGAAGCGCTTCCTGCGCCGTCGCCACAAGGCGCAGCGTGTCGCGCGAAGCGAAATGCTGGCTCTGCGGCTCGTAGCCGCCGGCGGCAACCTGGTTCAGCGTCGAGATGTAGCCGAAATAGTCGGTCGCGCAATACGCGATGAACGTGCGCTTGAACGGGCTGTGCCACTTGATCTCGAGCCCCAGCTCGTTCACGAGCTCGCCCGGCACGCCGACGAAGGCGACATCGCCTATCGAAAGCACCTGCAGCTCCATCTTCTCGGTGTCGCGCCCGAACATCTTGCGGTAGGGCGCGCGCAGACGACTCTCCATCGTGACAATGCTCGCGCCGAGACGCGGCCTCTCCATCACGAACCGCCCGGCATTGCGTTTGATGTCGCAGAGTGCCGCCACCGATGCCATCGCCAGGTTCTCGCCGACTTTTCGGGCGGCGTTGACCCCAAGCTCGTCGCCCTTCGGCACAAGGTCGCCGCACGCGCCGCTTACGAACATCGCCGCAGCGCCGGTTTCGCTTTCGACATACCGCCTGTAGAATCCGGGAAAATCCGATGTGATGCGGAGCCCGCCCTTCCCCGGCGCGTGGGACGCGAGCGGATGCGCGGCATAGTTGCCGATCACATAGAGCGGCTCGTACGTCTCGGCGTCAAGCAGCGCGATGGTGCCCAGCTCCTTGTCCGCGATGCCGGTCGCGATCTGGTGCAATGTGCGCCGGTGGGCGATGAATGAGGCGCAGTTCTCCACCGTGGTGTACCGCCGGTTGCGGTTCTCGTCGCACTGTGACGAGAAGAACCCCACGCGGCATTCGCGCCACTTGCCGTCCTCGACGAGCCGCTTCACGGCATCCACCGTCGCCGATTCGAGGAACGCGACATATTCGGCGTCGATGTCTTCTGCCTTTTCGAACGGATCGGATTTGACGCCATACTTCTTCTTTTTCGAGTAGCGGCGAACATGCGGCCCACCGTGCGTATGGGTACAGGTGAGCATGACGTTCTTGTCCTCCACGCCAAGGATGGACGCGCAGGCGTGGCGCATCCGCCGAATGAGATCGGCATCCATCCCAAGAAGGTCGAAACTGATCAAGAGCGTCTTTGCTCCGCCATCGTCCAGCGCAAGGCCGTGAAGCTGAAGGTCGTCGAGCTTTGCGACGGAAATGTCGTCCGGCCCGTATCCCGCGAGCGGCGTCCCGACCTTGCAGGATATGTCCTGCGCGAACCATGCGGCCTTCACTGTGTCTGCGGCAGAAAGCCGACACGACGACAGCACCAATATGGCACATGACAACACTCCGATTTTATTGTAGAGTAGAGACCCACGCCTCGGCGTTGCCGCGCACACGCTTGCGCGCAGACCTCTAGCGACTTCGCTACGCGAAGCGACCTGCGGTCGGGTCATAGCTTCGGGTTGCCTCCGGCAATGTACCCTCCGAAGCGTCGGTAGGCCCTTCGCGATGCTCGGGCTATTTCGACCTTCGGTCTCAATCGCTGCGGTGCATGGTGCGACTTCCCCCTCGTCAAACCGGCCTGTGCCGCCGTAGCATTGCGAAGGCGCAACGTGCGGATTTCCCGCATACGGCTTTCCATCGAGTGCTTTTCCTGTTGCCATGGATTCTTTCCTTTCTTCGATTGCGTTGCGTATTATACGCCTTTTTCCCCCTGTCAAGTCCGCCTCCTCACGTCCGCCCACGCGGGAGACGGCTCCTCGTCAATTGTCATCTGCCTTGTGCATATCTTCTTCAACTCGCCTATCGTCAGCGACATCTGGGTTTTCTCGTCGAGACGCGTAAACGCGAAGTAGCGTTCATTATCCGTCGGCAGATTCATCAGCCGCGCGACTATCTCGGCGTTTGTCTCGCGCTTTTTTTTCGGCGGGCTTTGCATCGCTCACCTTAGCCGCCGCGATGCACTTTTCGAGATAGCTAATTTTGTTTTCCAGAATGCGCTTCTGCACCTCGGCGTCCGCCGAAGAGCGGATCAGAGCCTTGCGCCGCGGCTTGTCGACGGCATTGGCAGTTTCCATATTTCCATATTTGCACACTTCCACATTTTCACATTTCCCCAACTGCGCCGCAAGCCAGCCAGCCCCCGCACCGACGGCGAGTGCCACAACCGCTATAAGAATTGTTCCGATCCGTGTTCTCATTTTATTTCAGACGACTCCAAGCCTCTGCTTTAGCTGCGAGGGATAGCGCGAAAGTCCGAGCGCGGCGCGAGGGGTTATCGCCCCTTCTCCGACAAGTCTTTCGAGCGACTGGTCGAGCGTGACCATGCCGTTCGCGCCGCCGGTCTCGATCACCGAGTATATCTGCGCCGTGTGGCCGGAGGCAATATGGTTCGCCGAAGCCATCGTATTGACAAAAAGTTCGCATGCGGGGCGCCGCGAGCCGTCGGACGACGGCAGAAGGTGCTGAGCGAAGATTCCGCGCAGGACGAGCGAGAGCTGGCGTCTTGCGCTGTTCTGCTCGTCCGGCGGGAACACCGCGACAAGGCGCTCCACCGCGCCGACGCAATCGCCCGCGTGGAGCGTCGTGAATACGAGGTGTCCGGTCTCGGCTGCGCGGAGCGCCGTCCGAATCGTCTCAAGCTCCCTTACTTCACCTACGAGGATTACGTCTGGATCCTGCCTGAGCGACTCGACGAGCGCGTCGTTGAAGCTCCTCGCGTCGCGCCCGACTTCGCGCTGGTTGACGTTGCACTTGTCCGACTTGTGGATGTACTCTATCGGGTCTTCGATTGTGATGATGTGCCCCTCGCGGCTGTGGTTGATGATGTCGATCATCGTCGCAAGCGTCGTCGACTTTCCGCTGCCCGTAGGGCCGGTCACGATGAAGAGCCCGTCGCGCTCGCCGCAGAACTCCTCGAGCCGTCGCGGAACGCCCAGCTCGTCGAACGTGCGGAAGCGCGAGTCGAGCCGCCGCAGTGCGACGGCGCATGTGTCGCTCGTGCGGTACACGTTGAAGCGGTAGCGGACGCCTGACGCGCTGGTGGCCGCCCCGTCGAGCGAACCGCGCCGGAGAAGCTCCGCCTTTACGTCCGCGTCACCGCCTCCCGCTCCCGGCGGCATCGTCAGCCGCCCGAGCTCGAGCGCAAGCGTCTCGGTCTCGGCGGCGTCGAGTTCACGAAAGTCCCCGTTCGGCGCGAGCGACCCGCGCACGCGGAAGCTCGGCCTCCGCCCCGCCATGACGTGTACGTCGCTCGCCTCAAGCTCCTCGCATGCCGCGAAAAGCGATTCCAATGCCTTGCTCATGATCTTTCGTTCCTTTCTTGCGCAAATGCCTCAGTTCGCCATCTGCCGCCCGCCCTGCAGCCTGCCGCGCGTGACGCGCCTCATCTGAGCCGCGCCGTCGGCGCCCAGCACCCACACGTACGCCCCGCGCGCGTCGAGCGCGACCGCGTTCGGCGGCACCGCCGGGACCGGGACGCCCCTTGCCGCGGAAAGCGTCGCCATGACCGTCTGCCCGGCGAGCAGCGCGCCTGACGCATTGTCCACCAGCGCGTACACCTTCACTGAGTCTGTCGCGGGGTTCGCGACGTTCTCAACGTACTCTACGCGCCCAGTAGCCACCACCGTGCCGCCGGCGACCCGCCGCAGCTCCACGACGCCCTCCGACGACATCCGGCTAGGATCGGAACCAAAGTCCGACGCATAGTCGACGCTCGACAGCTCGAAGACCACGCGGACGGGGTCGGTCTGCACGAGCTTGACGAGCGCGGCACCGCCCCGGCTCACGAAGTTGCCCTCTGTGAACGCCGTCGAGCCCACGCGCCCCGATATGGGCGCCGTTATCGTGCATACCGCCAGGTCTGCAGCGACAACTCTAATCTCCGACAGCGCGGCAAGGTCGTCGCCGCCATGTCCGCTCTTGGCCGTAAAACGCCAGTAGCGGATGCGTCCCGGCTTTGAGAACTGGAAGCGGAAAAACTTGATATCCTTCTTTGGCAGCGCATCGTCCACTTGGAGCGTCCATGTCATGCCATCTAGCGAAGTCTCGAACGAGAAATCCTTGATGCGCCCTCGCTCGCCCCACACGCTCGGAAGCATCTCCACCGCGACGGCATCGGCCTCGACGCCAAGATCGACAGTCACTACATGCGGATATACGCCCATGGTCTCGCCATGCTGCGACTCCCAGTTCGTGGAGTTGTCTCCGTCAAACAGATGCTCGGCATCTCCAGACCCCGGCTCGCGGCTCGAACATTCTACCACTCGCGGCATCGCCGCCCGAGACATGCGCTCCGTTTTCGGCAGCTTCGCCGGCGGCGACGCATATGCTTGCAGGGCGAGATCAGGACCAATTACAAAATCAAGCGCATAGTCACGGTCCGTTCGTATGACGTCGGCCGCAACCGGCCCCGGACCGCAGCTCGCGCCGCCAAGTCCGCGCGTCTCGGCATAGATGCCGAACTCGGTCTTGGAAGGCGGCGGCAGTTCCGGAGGATGAACCGTTCTCAGAAGCTCCATAGGCGAATACGGGTTCACGCCAAAGGCAAACGGCTTGGCCAGCGTAGCAAACGCCAAGCGCGCGTCACCGATCGAAAACGCCACGGCGCGCGCCTGTTCGCGGTTGCCGCAGTCCTGGTTGCGGTCGTACGGGAAGTAGAAGTCGTTGGCCCGCGCCTCGTATCGGCCGAGAAACGCCCCCGAAATGCGGTCCCGGTAGTTTTCGAACGGACCTGCCGCCAGATATTCGACAGCCGGATTTACGGCAACAAGCGGGAATCGGTAGCCAACGCGCGCAAGGTCGTAGCGATATCCGTCGGAACGCACCTCGCCGTGATGCACGAGATTGCCGTCGTTGCGAACAGTCCATTCCGCGACGGCGGTAAATGCTAGGTCATCCGTCACCGGCCCCTTGTCTTCAAGCTCGATTTCCGGGGCGCGATGCCCCTTCATCGCCACGGCACGCCTCCCCTTCCAACGCACGACGGTCGTGAAGGTCAAGCCGCCCGCGTTCCCCGAAGGCTCTGAAAACGAAACAAGTTCAGTCGCAATGTCGTGCAAGCCCAGCATCATCCATTTCGCGGCAGGCCGCACTTCGTTTGAACTCGGCGCCCGGAACAGGTCTGGCACAACCGGGCCGCGCAGCCACTCGCGGCCGTCCGCCGACTTGATCGAGACGAGCGAACCCGTCTCGCGCGAGAACGCATAGCCGCCCCGCGGCGTCTCGAACCCATAGGCTGCGTCCGTGGCCACGAGTCGCGGCAGCGCTGCGCATTTGCCCGGCACAGCCGGCCGCCTGCGCGGGAAGTCCATCTGGTCGTCGGCCACGACAACATTGCCGCGCTTGAACGCTATGCGCAGCGAAAGGACGCCCACACCGTCAAACGCCGCCACTTCGCGTGGCAGTGCGCGAACGCATTCGGCCTGCGGCGCAAGCCCGCCCAAGTCGAAGACCCCGTAAGCAAAGGCGACGCCGTTGCTGAGCGCAGTCCACCTACATTCCACGTCGGACGCGTCAACGAAGTAGTTCTTGTTCCTTAGGACAACCTTGTCGCCGTCGTCCGAAAGATTTGCAGACCAATTCTGGAACACGTGGCGCATCTCGAAATACCCCGGCTCTGGAGTGCGATCGGAAAGCACGCACCCGTTCATGCAGAACTGCCCGTCGTTTGGAACGTCCCCAAAGTCACCGCCAAAGGCGAGGATGAGACGTTCCTTTTCACACTTTTCACTATCCACTCTCAACTTTACACTCTTATACAGGCCTTGGTCAACCCAGTCCCAGATCGTAGCGCCCAGAATCACATCCGACGACTCTATGGCGTCCTGGTACTCCTTCAGATTGCCCATTGCGTTGCCCATGTTGTGGGCGTATTCCGATATGTAGAACGGCTTGACCGCATTCGTGTCGCCGGCCTTCCACCTTACCCAGTCAACAGTCGGATACTGGCGCCCTTCCATGTCGACGCAGCTCCAGTCGCGCTCGTAGTGCAGCGGACGCGTAGAGTCCGACTGGCGCACCGCCGCAGCGGCGGCGGCGAAGTTCTCGCCCGGCCCCGCCTCGTTTCCGAGGCTCCATATTACGACGGACGGATGGTTCTTGTTCCGCGCCACCATGGAAAGGTTGCGGTCGACCGTAGCCTTCCGCCATGAAGGCTGGTGCGAAAGCGAGTCTTCGCCGTATCCGTAGCCATGTGACTCAACGTTCGCCTCGTCGACGACGTAGAGGCCCTTCGTGTCGCAGAGGTAGTACCAGTAGTCGTCCTGCGGATAGTGCGAGTTGCGCACCGCGTTGCAGTTCGCCTCCTTCATCTGGCGGACGTCGAGGTCGTGCGTCTCCTTCGGCACCCAGTGCCCGAACATTGGATGCGTCTCGTGGCGGTTCGCACCCTTCAGCTTGATCTTCCGTCCGTTCAGAAAATAGCGCCCTCCCCGAATCTCGCTCACGCGAAACCCGAACACCGTCGAGACGAACTCGAATCCGTTGCCGACGACCACCTTGTAGCAGTTCGGCTCCTCGGCGCTCCAGAGGCGTGGAGATGAGACTGTTAGTTGGAGTTCAGAGTTGGAGTTGGAGAGCGGCGAGGCGACATTCTTCTTCTGGACAAGCTTGTCGTCAAAGGAATAGAGTGCGACCGTCCACCGCGGACCTTCGCCTTGCGCCTTGACATTAAGACTCCACGCGCCGTTGAAGTCCCCGTCGACAATCGGTTTCGCCGTCACGAAGAAGTCGCGGATGCGCGTCGGAGGACGGCGTACGAGCCATGTGCGGCGGAAGATGCCAGAAAGGCGAAACATGTCCTGGTCTTCAAGATAGGAGCCATCGGAATAGCGGTAGACCTCGAGGGCCACGGTGTTTCCGCCAGGCCGGACATAGTCCGTGACGTCAAACTCGGCAGGCGAGCGGCTGTCCTTGGCGAAGCCGACGTAGCGTCCGTTGACCCATAGGTAGAAGAACGAATCGACGCCGTCGAACTTCAGGAACACGCGATCCCCCTCCCAGCCGGCGGGCAGGTCGAAGTCTCGCCGATAGCTGCCTACGGGGTTGCGCGCCGCGTATGCAGTGTAGTTTGTCGGCGGTTCCAGCATGACGCGGCATCCGCCTGGCACGTCTTTCTGGAATGGATAGGCGATGTTAGTATAGAGCGCCGTCCCCCAGCCGCCCCTTCCGTTTGCGCCGTGGGCCTGCCAGGAACATGGAACCTTGATCGACTCCCAGCGAGAGACGTCGTATTCCGGTTTCCAGAAGTCGACCGGGCGGGAATCCGGATCCTTCGACCAGTGGAACTTCCAGTCCGTCTCGGAATCGAGCGACACCTGCCGATCCGAGAATTCCGGCAGTATCTTTAGCGCGTCGGTCTCGTTCGAGAACGGCACAAACGCGGCGCGGGAAGGCTCCTTGCCAAGCGACAGCCGCTGGTTGTCCTGCCATTCGCCTCCATCGGGAACACAGGTCGCACGGACCCTCTCCCACGATTCGCCGGGCTTGAGAGTTACTTCTATCAGCTCTGACGGATTCCACGGCGACTGAAGGACCATCTTCCCACCTCGTGGGGCGTGAAGCCCGACGTACTTCACCTCTCCGTCCTTGCGTCCGGCAGAGACGAGGATGCCCGTGTCGGAAAGTACGTTTCGGAAAGAACAGTCGCGCCAGCGCATGGGCGCGCCGCGGAACAAGTGCGTCACGCCGCGAACCTCGCAGACCATCATCTCATGGATCGCCGCTGTGCAGGCCATGGCGCCGTCAATCTGCATGATCTCCTCCCCCGGGGCGTCGCCCACGACGCCCCAGGCCTCGGCGTTAGTCCCGCGGCGCATCACGGAGAGCCCGGGGAACTGCACGTCGTGCCGAGACCCGTGCCCGGCATTCGTGTACATCCTCTCCCAGTACTTGACGAGCATCTCGGCAGCGTCGGCATTCCCCCAGTGCGTCTGGATCATCGACGCCCAGCCAAACGACCATCCGCTCCAAAGCCCTAGACCGTAACGCGCGAAACTGGAGGCAGTCGCCGTCGTCGATACGCGTATCGCGTCGTCCGTCAGGTCGAGCACGTCGAACGGCACGTATCCGGCGAGGTGTGAATGGTGACGGTGGCTTTCGGGAAGCGCAAGCCCCTTCCAGAGTTCGATTTCGCCACCCGGCGCACCGCCCTTGAACGAGGCCAGAGGAAGCCTCCGTCGCACGTCGGCCCACATTGGGTCGGGCGCTGCGCCAAGCAGCCGCGAAGCCTCTTCAAGGTCTTCGGCCAGACGGTGCGTGGCCGCCAGCTGGAAACTGGAGTCCGCCCCCCAACCGCCGCGCCAGTCGAACTCGGGCGAAGTTGAGGCCGGATATGACAACACCTTTCCGTCGTCGTGCATCAGGGCCCGCAGCGTCCTCATCGAGCCAGTCATCAGGGGATACGCGTCGGTGCGCAGGAAGTCGACGTCCCCCGACATGCGCACATAGCGCATCATCATCTGGCAGACCCACGGCGTGCAGGCGAAGTCCATCGTCCCTGCCCAGTAGCCGCCGATCAGCCTGCCGCGGTCGTCGCACGAAAACGGCAGCATGAAGCCGTCTTCAACCCCCGCGAACTTCCGTGCGTTCTCGCGCATCACAGGCCACCAGCCGCGGATCATCCTGAGCAGCGGCTTGAGCGCCTCGAGGTGGTTGCCGCGAAACGCCGGCCAATAGCAGAGCTGTACATTGATGTTGAAGTGGTAGTCGCCATGCCACGGCGGCAGGCGGTAGTCCTCTATCCAAGGCCCCTGCAGCGGCGCCGGCACACCGTCGGCCCCGGCCATCGACCCGAACTTGTACATTCCGAGGTCGTGGATCTCGCGCACGACCGCGTCCGGCACGCATATTTCCGGCGTATCCTTCCACCAGCCGCGCCAGAACCTCCGAGACGACTCCTCGGTCGCCGAGAAGCCGAGGTCGGCGCGCGTCGCCAGCGCATCCGACACGGACTTCTTAGCGGACGCCGCGTCGGTGCCGCGCACGGCCACGATATAGCTCGTGCCGTCCTGCGCTACGCAACCGGAGCCGACAGCGGGATCTTCAGGAAGCGGCTGCGCAAAGCCGCCTCCGCCCCGCAACACGAATCGCACCGGCGGCGGAAGTTCAAGCGGGTCTTCTCCCTCGGTCGAGTACATCTTCTCGCGCCATGCCGGAAGGACCTTGCATTCCGGGTCAGTTCCCTCCGGCCACTTCACGGCCAGCACGCCGCTTTTACGGTCAAGCGCAACGACGGCGGCGGACTCCCTGCCGCCACCGCGCACGATGTCGATCCGGGCAACGCCTGTCGCGGTGTCAAGCTCGGCGTCTTTCAGCAAGGCCCCCTCGCCGATCGCGAACTCGTACCGCCCTACCGGGATTATCTGAGGATTCACCGGTTCGCCGGGCTTGCGGTCGCCGCGCCGAAAGAGAGCCTCGAGACGATCCTTGTCGCCAGCCCTGAGCGCGGCGGCGATGTTGGCGTAGCTTTGGTCGTCGTTCCACTCGTATCCGCCGCGATGGTCCCACGTGTCGTCACGTCCGACGACGACCTTGAGCACATTGCCTTCGCCATATACGAGAAACCCGCTTTCGGCGTTTCCGAACGGGATTCCCTCGTGGCACGACTTAAGGGGGAAGTGCCAGCGGACGACACTGCGCAGGCTGGATGCGGCATCATCCGCGTCCGCGAAGAATTCGCGGGCCCAGATCTCGGCGCGCGCCTTGCCAACCACCTCGCCAACCGCGATGGTCCTGTACTTGGGCCAGTCCGACGCCTTTGTCCTGCGAGTCTGAATGACGACCTTCAACTTTGGGGCGCGCTCCGCGACGGTCTTCAACAGGTCGCAGGTCGCTTCAGATTCGTCAAGGAGCAGCACCTCCCAGCGTCCGTCCGGCAAGGCGCCAAGCAGCCGTCCCGCCGCATTTCCAAACACAAACGGAAACCCACGGCTTTCCGCAATTTCAACTATCTCGTTCTCGCATCCGGCTACCTCTTCGTTCCCGGAAGCAAGCAACATGAAGGTGTGTTCGGGGGTGGTGGAGGCGTCCTTGTGACTTTCCGCAGACACGCCGTCAATGACAACGCCGTCGTAATACTCGAAGTGGAAAGGCTTGCGTCGCAGCGTGCGTCCACAGACGCCCCTCTCGACGCAGTTGTTCCTCCACACGAGATTGCTGACGCTTCTCGCCCACACGAGCGGCACGTCCAAAGCCTTGAAGCGGTTGCCCTCGATGACGACGTTCCTGTGGTAGCGCTGCAGCTGCTCGGACGGCGCCGCGATTTCTGGGTCGATGGATATGACGCCTGTGCGGCATTTCGTGCCGCAGTCCTCGAAGACGTTGCCGCGGATCACGACGTCGCGGCAGGCACCAGTCTCGAACCAGTTCATCGAGTCGCCCGAAAGCTTGATTGCCGGACTTGACGTTCTGATGAACCTGTTGCCTTCGCATACGACGCGGCAAGGAGTGGTGAAAAGAGCGCCGCGCGAGACGTTGCGGTTCACGATGTTGTTTGCAAACCTGACAGCAGGCTGCCAGTCGGCGTTCTCTATCGTGTCGCCGACCATGTAGCCATCCGGCAGCGGGCCGGAAATCTCGAGCTCGTACGTCTCGGGGTCGACGAGCCTTGCGGACGCGACCACCGCCCCCGCTCCCGGCTCCATCGTGCGAGCTTTTATGAACCGCACAGTTTCCCCAGGCGCAAACAACTCGAATCCCTTTGCCTGCTTGTGGACGAATTTGGCCACAAGCCTATTTGGCGGCAGGAGACGGTCGATTTTAAGGCATGTGGAGTGTACGTTTATCGCGTCGTCGCACATGCGCTCGAACGTACAGTTCTCTACTGTCACAAGTCCCCGGCAATTCGAGAAGTGCGTAGCGTCGGCCTGGAGCGAGGTGATGCGCCCGGACCCTTCGCGCGGCATGGCGCCGGCCGTGCGGTCCGCCGCGGTCCCAGACCCGCGAATCGTGATGCCCCCGGATAGCTGGCATATTACGCCCATTCCGGGGGCGGAGCGCACGATGACGTCTTCGAGCAGCAGGCGTTCAGTACGCGCAACGAACACGGCCGGCGCAGGACGACGGCAGCTGCGCAAGACAAACACCGTGTTGTTCGACTCCGGGCGGGCCACATACCGCAACTTGTCGAAGTTCGAGAGCAACTTCACGCGACTGTCGGAAAGCCTCTGGCAAGCGCCGGATGTCCACTCCGCGCATATCTTCTCGTGGTCGTTGCCGCCGAAAGCCACCACAAGGCGCTCCTCGGCATACATGCAGTCGCCAACCGCGCGGAGCATGCCGCCGTCGGTCGAGAACGGAAACTTCCCCGGATCCGTCTCAACGACCGGCATGCCGCCGTCAAAGCCCATGAATCGCCATTCGGAGTCGTGCGGACGCGAGTAGTCAACGGCGATGCCTTTTATCTTCACGCCCTCGCAGCGAACGAGCCCGATGGCGATGCCGCATCCGTGGAAGACGAATTCCGCCCGAGGAGAGCAGATGGTGACGTTGGTCACTCCCTCTATCGGCAGGAACACGCCACGGGGCAGGTCGTTGTCGTGGTTGGAGACATGCCAGCCGCGCTTGACAGGAGAACGGAAATGGTATTCGCCGGGTGCGAGACTCAGCTCGCCGCCGCCCTTCGCGTTAAGCGCGGCGACTGCGTCCATAAAGGGCCGCGTCATATCGGCCGCGCCGTCCGGGGCAAGGCAATGCGATTCCGCGGCAGCGGAGCGACAGGCCATACCGAAAGAAACAAACACGCCGCAAAGTGCAGCCAACTTGCCGCACGAGGGCCGTCTTATCGCGCGCGATACCATGTGTCGAGAATGTTGCCCTCGAAATAGTAGTAGTGGAACGTCAGTTCTGTCGGGCTCTTCCACTCGTCCGCCAGCGCACCTCTGACCACTTCGACAGACTTGCCTGCCAGACGATTCTGACGCAACTCGTCAAGCGACCCGCCGACAAACAACCTGGGTGCTTCCCTTGAAAGGCAATGCAGGGTTCCCTCCGTCAGTTCGCCCGCCGAGAACACGCCACTCTCGACGCCCGGCGTAAAGTCCCACGTAGGGTCGCCGTCCTTGCCGAACTCACGTCTGTGCCAATACAGTTTCGTGAGACCCCATGTCAACAGCCCGTGAAGCTCCTTTAGATCATCGTTCGCATAGTCCGTCCCCAGAGTGGGGTGCAGGTTGTAGGTCTGCCGCGCCTGTGGAAGACCCCTGCCAGCGCCGGCCAACATTTTTTCCTCAAGTTCCTTGAAATACCGCCCGTATACGTCCCTCGGCTCGCAGGAATGCGCACGGCAGACGGCTGCCGCCATGCCGACGACCTCGCCCATCATCCCCGTCGTCCTCATAACGCGAACCGTTCCCAGGGCCGCATGCGTTACGGAGACGTTGCGCCCCGCCATGAAGAGGTTCCGGACGTTGCGCGAGTACAGGCACCGATACGGAACGGGACACATCACTATCTTTTCCTGCTCGCACCGCGAACGGAAGCTCTCGCCGGCGAACCCGGTGTCCTCCCGCGTCTTGGGATAGTGTAGGTCTATGGACCAGCTCGTCAGGCACGTTCCGTCGGGATAGGTCCGTCCTTCGAGAATGTCCTCGCAGGAAAGGACAAGATCGCCAACTAGACGACGGCTCTCGCGCTTGCCGGCGACATATGCGACCCACTCGAGCCTCTTGGTCGCGAAGTCCTCCTTGGAGCGGCTACGGTTCTTGACGAAGGACCAGTTGGAATATGCGACGAGCAGCCCGTAGTCGCGGATGTACTCCGCCTCTGAAATCTGGTCGCGGTCGAGGCCCGTCTCCCAGTCCCAATCGCCACGCATCGCCATAGTCGCCGTATTGTCGTCAAACGACAGCATCCATGGCTCTGCCGCGAACGCGCACCGTCTGCCGGTTTCGATTGCGCGCCACTGGCAGCTCGCACCCATCGTCATGCGATCGCCCTTCTCCGGCGCGAGGCGTTCGCCTGTCTCCGCCCGAGATTCGCGTCCTACGCGGAATTCCGCCCCGGCGAGAAAGCCAATCGTCCCGTCGCCTGTCGCATCCACGAAGAGCGGCGCAAAAAACCGACGCCTCTCGCCGGAGCGCACGTCTTGTCCAATTACTGCGGAAATCCTGTCGACATCCTTCTCGACGTCAATCGCCTTGGTGCCGAGGAAGAGCGCGATGTTCTCCTCGCGCCGTACGACGGAAAGCTTTCGCTCGTCCTCGAAGAAGCCTGCCGACCGGGCATTGCCGCCCCCCTCGGGGGCTATTTCTGCGACAACGTCGCCAAGTTTCGGATACTTCCCGACATGTATGTGGCCGCCAAGCCACACACGCACTTCGCTGGAGTTGTTGCCTCCAAGGACAGAGCGATCCTGCAGCAGCGCCACCTTTAGCCCTTGCCGCGCAGCGGAAGCCGCCGCGCACACACCTGCAATGCCGCCGCCGCACACGACAAGGTCGAACTTCAGTTCGCCGACGACCGGAGACTCAGGACGTCTTGGGGCGTCTGCGCCCGACGTCAAGCATATCGCATCCACCCTCCCGTCGAAGCCTGTCAGGTCGCATATGGCGAGCGTGTTGGTTCCTGGCCTTAGTTCGACCTCCTCGTCCGCCTTCACCCATCGCCACTCGCCGGACCCTACGCCAAACTCCGTGCTGACAGCCCTCCCGTTTACGGTCACGCGAAAACGTCCTGCCGCAGACTCGCTCCACGGAGCAGTCCAGTTGCGAGTGCGGACCCAGAGGGCATACGAACCGGGCTCCTTTGCAAGAAAATCGGTCCTTGCATCGGCGACATGATTGCCGAGCCCATGTGCCAGCAGATAAGGCGAGCCCATGGTCTCGACGTGCTGGGTGTCAAGCGCCCATCCGCCCAGGTCGGAGAACGACTCGGCCTCGATGAACACTGAAGCCGCCAGCATCAATGCCTGAAGCAACACCGTCTACCTCCTCAGCGCAAGGCCCCGTGACAACTATCGGATGCGGTCTTGCCAAAGATCACGATCAGTTTCTTCATTGCTTGGCGCACCATTGCGTTTTCCTTTCTTGAGATTTCGGAATCATCTGCGACGAAGCTCAAACCAGCATGTCTGGCCGGCTGTAACGTTCAGGACCATCTTGCCCTCGAACACGTTCTCCGCCAGTCCCGACTTCACGTTGACGACCTCGCAGTCGAACGGCAGTCTGAAGTCGAAGCAGCCCGTCCTGAGCGCATGGACGGAGACGAAGTCGCCGTTCATGTTGACCTGCAGGCAGTATGGCCTGACTGGCACGTAGCCGCCGGCCTCCGCGACAATCTTGCTGAAGAGGTCGGGACTGAGCCCGCCGGGCTCGGCGACATAGTACTTGAGGCCCTTCCCCTCCCTGTACTTCGCTATCGCAACCGACTTGTCGTCCCTGAAGCGCGCGAGCGGAACGATGCCGGGCTTCTCGACCACCGACGCGCGGCGGCCATGCGGCTCAATGACGGTGCGCCCGGGATACATGCCGAAATGTCCGCCGGTGTACATCTCCATGTCCATGACGCCGCGCGTCTCGACCTTGAAGCTTGAGCTCAGGGAATCGGAGGCAAAGCTCTTCGGCTTCCACGAGAATTCGATCTTGAACCCGGTCGCCTCCTCGTCGTTCTCGCCAAGCGAGCCGCATTCGGCGAGGAACACGACGGACGGCACGTCCTTGCGCAGCCTCTTCATGAAGGAGGTACGCCGATCGTCGAACTTGCGCCAGAGCATCAGGAACACTGCCTTCTTGCCGTTCAGCAGCTCCGGGCGCGCGAGGACGTCCTCGGCGAAAAAGAACTGGTACGGGACGCCGGCGTTGCCGAGAAGTCGCAGCTGTCGCTCGACTATGTGGTATGTGTGCCCCGGGTAGCCGTGCTCTTCGCCGCCCCACCCGAAGAACCCCTCTTCGTCCACGACGATGGCCGTGTCGGGCGTCCACTCGTCCGGCTTTTTCTCGACGAGCTTTCGGAAGGTCTTGAACGAGTCGGCGACATCCTCGACGACACCCGGCGCAGAAAACCATCCCCGGCCCATGTCGTAGAACCAGAAGCCGCCGCGCTCGGCCATCAGGGCGCCCGCGAGCTTGCGGTATCCGGCCTGCCAGCGCTGGATGTCGAAGTAGGGCGAATTCTCGATGTAGCCCGTCACCGTCCTGGAATGCACGACCCACTGGGTGCGAAGGTCGAATTCGTTCCACATCATGCGTCCGTTGCAGCTGGACGACGAGAACGGCACGAAAGAGGAAATCGAGATCGCGGGGTCGCGGTACGCATAGGTCATGCCGGTCACCGTCGCGTCGATGCCAGGCAGCCGGTTGTTCGCACCGAGCGCGAACTCCACGACGAACGGCGAATCCCCGCGACGAAGCACTACGACGTCCTTGCCTATTGCCTCCTTGAAGCACAGGCCGAACTCATTGACCGTCCGAGCGGTTAGCTGGCGGCAGAAGTGCCAGTAGTTGGTGGAGGCGCCCGTGCCCTCGACCTCCTTCAGGTAATTCGCGTATTCGGCCTTCGCGCACGGGGAGTAGTCAGGACGGCTCATTCCGAACTGACCGTCGTTGTAGCCCGCGAAGTGAATCGAGACGAAGCGCTTGTCGAGCCCTCGGCGCTTCATCTCGGCGACGAACGCGCGGATGTTGGACTTCACGGCCGCGCGCCAGTGCGGGGACGCCATGGACGGCCACGGCCAGCGTTCGCTCGTCGCCGTGAAGCCTGCGTACCCTTCGCGGCTGGAGATGAAGTTGCCGACGATCGGCTGCCCCTTCTCGTCGCACCAGATCTCGTCGGGATGCATGTCGGTCGTGAACTCCGGATATGCGTTGCAGTTGTACTGCACGTGCAGGAGAGCATCGCCGCTCGCCTTCATGGTCTCGCGAACGAGGGCGACCGCCTTCCTTGCGTCGTAGCCGTCCTTTGTCCACGTTATGGACTCCGCCTGCGACTTGTTCGATGCGCCTATGACTATGGGCCCGGCCAGACGCACGCCGGCCTTTATGAGCCCTCCGGCCTCGGTGATCTCCGAGTAGTCCGTCAAATGCCGCATACCCTCGTAGGCCGTGGGCAGCGCTGGCTTTCCGTCGATCAGCAGGCGGGTGCCGATGCCGTACTGCTCGATCTTCGCCGTGTGCTGGATGTCGTTGGCGATCATCCTGTCGAACTCCTCGTCGCTCATTATTTCCTTCTTGGCGCGGACGGGCGGTACGGGGCGGAAGCACTCCTTGCAGAAAAGCCTGTTCTGCTCGACGTAGTCCTCGGCCCTCCAGTTGGTCCACACGCTGGTGGAGCGCTTTCCGGCCACAACGACCATCGGCGTGACGGCGCCGCCGTCGCCTCTGTAGAAGTAGTACTTGCGGTTGGTCATTCCCGGCGGCGTGTTGAGCAGGAACGACATCTGCGGCGTGCCGAAGCATCGCTCGCCGAGGGAGGAGAGAACGTCCCTCTGGATGCCGAGCGAAGGCTTTGCTCCATGTGCCCGCAAAAAGCCCACGGAGTATTCCGGAAAGGCTCCGCGCACAGCCACGTCGCAGCTCAGCGACACCACGCGGTTAGTCTCGACCGCGAAAGGCGCCGCCTTTACGACGAGAAAGCCCTTGTCGTTCGTCTTCTGCAGGCGCATCCCGCCCTTGAGCACAACCAGCTTGCCCTCGGCGCCGTCGTGCTTTTCGAGGACGAAGTTCCCGCTGCTCGAGAAGTCTGCCTTCCATATCGCCTCGGCAGAAGGGAAAGGGTTGCGCCCGAGGTTTATGTCCTCCCAGCCGGCTGTCCTCGGCGGACGAGGCTTGCCGAGCCACTCTCGGAAGATCGGCTCGACCTCGGCCCACCACAGCTCGAGTCCTGCGGTCTCGGGATGCAGGCGGTCCGGCATGCACCACAGGGTGTCGTCGTTCTCGTCGAGAAACCTGTGGTTGAAGTCCTTCCAGAACACGCGCCTTCCGTCGGCGTACTTGGCGATGATCTCGTTTACGCGCACGTTGCGCGGACGCGGATTCGGGTGGTCGTTCGCACCTGGAATGCCAGGGTCGCCATCGCGCCGCGGGAATATCGGCAGCAGCAGCACCTTTGCCTGCGGCTGCTTGCGGAGCAAGAGGTCGAGTATCCTGCGGATGCCGTCGGCGACTGGCTGCGGATCGCTTCCGTCGTCGTTCGTGCCGATCATGAGCTGCACGACCTTCGCCTTGTAGCCGTCCAGCTCGCCGCCCGGCCCAAGGCGCCACAACACGTTCGAGGTGTCGTCGCCAGAATAGCCGAGGTTCAGGTAGGTGAAGTCGCGGTTGATCTCGTCGACTATTTCGGGGCAGCGCGTTTCCCAGATGTGCGTTATGGAATCGCCGACGAAGACAAGGTCGACCTCCCCTCCTTTGAACGCGGCGATTTCCCTCTGCTTGGCCTCCCAGCGGCTCTTCCATCCGCTACGGTCCATTTTCGAGCAGCCAATTGCACATTCCTCTCCGGCGCTCTGGCACTGGGCCGTCGCCGCGAGAATGCATGCAAAAGAAACCGCCGCCGCGGCGAACTTCACACACGCATTGACTTTAACCACACGCTTCTCCTTCTTTCGCTATTTCTTGATGTTTCTCTGCCACTTCGACGCCTTTATCCCGCCAGGAAGGTTCACAAGAGGGAGGGCAAGATTGTCCGGATAGGAATCTTCTTCGGACGAATCCTCGGGGAACAGACTCTCGCGCAGGGCGAAGAGCCCGTCGCGCGCGCACATGACAAGATTCAGGGTGTCTCGCGACGCATACATCTGGCTCTGCGGCTCGTATCCCCCGGCGGCAACCATGTTGGCCGGCGACATGTAGCCAAAATAGTCCGTTGCGCAGTAGGCTATGAACGTGCGCTTGAACGGGCTGTGCCACTTTATCTCGAGTCCGAGCTCGTTCAAAAGCTCGCCAGGCACTCCGACGAACGCAACATCGCCGACGCTCAGGAGCTGCAGCTCCAGCTCGATTTTCTCCCTGCCGTACATCTTGCGGTACGGCGCACGCAGGCGGCTCTCCATCCTGACTATCTTCGCGCCAAGCCTCGGCCTGTCCATCACGAACCGCGATGCATTGCGCTGAATGTCGATGACGGCGGCCAGCGACGCCATGGCGAGATTCTCTCCTACACGGCGCGCGCCGGCCACGCCAAGCTCGTCGTCCTTCGGCACTATGTCGCCGCACGCGCCGCTGATGAACATCGCGCCGGCGCCTGTGTTGTCCGACACATAGCGGCGATAGAATCCTGGATAGTCTGCAGTAATGGTCAGACCGCCCTTGCCGGGGGCGTGAAACGCAAGCGGATGCGCGGCATAGTTCCCGACGACGTACAGCGGCTCGAAGGACTTTGGATCCAGAAGCACAATGGTGCCGAGTTCCTTGTCGGCAATTCCCGTGGTGAGTTTGTGGAGAGCGCGCCTGTGCGCGTTGAATGACGCACAGTTGTCCGCCGTCGTATACCTGCGGTTGCGGTTCTCGTCGCACTGCGAAGAGAAGAAGCCGACGGCGCACTCGCGCCACTGGCCGCCATCGACCAGGTCGCCTACGGCCTTCAGCGTCGCCTTCTCGAGGAAGGCGACGTATTTGGCGTCGATGCCTCTCGGAGCGGCGCACCCGTCGGACTCCTTGCCGTCGCCTGCCGGAGCGGAATAACGACGCGTATGCGGCCCGCCGTGCGTGTGCGTGCATGTCAGCAGAACGTTTTCGTCGCGCACTCCGAGCTTTGCGGCGCATGCGGAGCGAATCCTCCTGATGAGGTCTGCGTTCATGCCCAGCAAGTCGAACGAAAGAATCATGACCCTGCTTCTTCCGTCGTCCAGCGCCAGCCCGTGCAACTGGAGATCGTCGTATTTCGCTACGGAGACGTCGTTGGGACCGTATCCGGCGACCAGCGTGCCGATCTCGCACGATATGTCCTGCGTAAACCACGCGGCCTTAACCGTAGGCGCCTCGCCACCATAGGCGGCGAGGCGCACCAGCACGGCAAATGCAACAATTGCAACTGCTTTCATTTGTATCAAGTTTTCAGAAGACTGTCAGGCAGAGGCGAAGGCCAATTATCGGATTGGAACCGCTGTTTGCGCTGAGGTTTTGCCTGTATGAGCAATTTCCGTAGCTGTAGTTGAGATAGTAGGAACTCCCCCTGAAGACGCGATACAGACTGGAGCCGCCAGAAGGCACCGGTCCCCAGGGATCCGGGCCGCCATAAGCCGAAACATCGGCCTGGTAGTGGTCTAGGCAGTATTCCGCGAGATTTCCAAGCATATCATACAGACCCCATGCGTTGGGCCTGTACGACCCTACTATCGCCGAACCTCCTTCAGAGGGGAGCAGATCGGTGATCTCCGGCTTGTCGAAATTTTGTGGAGTCGGATTGCCTGAATTCGAGTTGCAGCGGGCGATAAGTTTGTAATCGTCGTTGTTTGTGAAATTCAGCCCGGTGTAGAAGTCGTTCGTGGTGCCAGCACGGCAGGCATATTCCCAGACGGCCTCGGTCGGCAAGTCAAACCCCACGAGTCCTGTCTGAGCCCGGAGGTTGCCGATGACCGTTCCTCTGTTGTCCGGAAACGGCCCCTTGCCGTATGATTCCTCCGTCGGCCAGTATGACAGGCGTGCGCGTGACACATAGTCGGGAATGTTCATCGGACGGATGTAGCGCTCCACTCCGTTGGTGAACTTGTTTCTACTGTATGTAATGGTACTGTTCGGGGTGTTTGTCACGAGCGTCAGGAACTGACCCTCGGTAAACTCGAACACGCTCATGTAGTAGTCGTTCGTGAACGACACCGTGCGGACAGCCGCGTTGGCTTTTCCAAGCGTCTGCCATTCGAACCCGCCGATCTTCGTTTCCACGCCATTGGCCGGAATCTTGCGCATCACAAGCTTTGTTGTCTTGTATTCGATGTTGTTAGTGACGCCCGTCCAGATCAAAACGTCCTCGAGCGTCGTATTGTATCCCTCTCCGATTTTCCCATAGTCTGTCTCGTATGCGCCGTACTTGCCGTTCAGGATGTCGGCGCGCGAGACATCGGTGCAGTCCCCGGTGGCGAGGTCGAATATCTTGTATATCACCTCGTTGACGTTTGCCGCAGAATCGCTAAGCGTAAGCCTCACCTTGAAGTTCGGCAGCACCACGCTATCCGTCCCAAACGCCTTGACGGGATCAATCGTGAGCAGACCGATGCCGTCGTGCGCAACGCCGTAGCGGTCGCCGGAAATTGCATCCGCAAGCTGCTCGGCCGGAAGTTCCTGGCTGCCGTTGTACGCCTGCACGTGGATGTTCACGGGCGACGTCACGCCGGAGAGCATGTATTCGATCTCGATGTCGGTGGACCACGGCCATTGCTGGCGCACTATTACGCGATCAATGTCAGCGGCGTGCGCCGCGGCATTCGCAAAGCCGCATGCAGCGGCAAGTATCGTAAACATCCTGATTTGCGTTTTCATGGTTTTCTTCCTTTCTCTTGGACATTTGGATATTGTTATTTGATGAGCAACTGCAAGCCGCTGTCGCCGGACAGAAGGTTGGCAAGATAGCTTACGCCGCCGAGCGTGAACGAGATGGATGCGTTGGAGCCGATTCCTACGCCGTCGAGCGCATACCAGCCCTTGGCTCCGTCAAGCCCCGAATCTGACGCCACCTCCTGTCCGTCCACCGTCACGGAGAACGACTCAGCGCCATACGGGATTGGAAGCACTGCATGGCGGCGAATCTTGCGCCACTTTCTTCCGCCTTCCGGAATGACGCAGCGCGTCGCGCCTTCGGTGTCGGGCATCAGACCCTGAATCAGGCCGAGTTTCGCGCTGCGCACCGTTCCGTCGTTGAAAGCGAGGGTGAGGTCGTACACGTCCTCGGTTTCCGGGGAGGACGGCTCTGGCAGGGCGAGGTCGAAGAATCCCGCTGGGGGGTTTGTCGTCATCGACCAAGAAGATCCCACGACCGTCAGCGTCGCCGTCGTCGCGCCGTCTGGATACCTCACCGGCAGCGTCACGACGCTGTTGGTGGCGGTGCGCCAGAACGAACTGGTCTTCGTGTCCAAAAACACGAACTTCGGGTCTGACGTCTTGTCCGTGCTGCCGAACGCGGCACATGCAACCGCTGCCGCCAGCATCGCACATGCGCACGATCCACCCATCATCTTTTTTTTCGCCATATGAGCATCTCCTTTCTCAATTGTCGTTTTCAAGTCTTTTCAGTTGCTGAAACCTCGTCCGAGAGAATCGAACGGCCCCTCTTTCCCCAGTTTCCGACGGGGACGGCCTCAAACCGGAATCGTCCGAACTTTGGAAGCCGTTCAAGTGCAACCGGGCACTTGAGCGGGACCTGACGATCCTTGTTCTTCGGCGAATGGGCGTAGCCTGCGTCGAGCAGCATAGTCAGCGGCGTGCGGGAACCGTCAGCTGCGGCGGCAAAAAGTTCATACTCGAAAGGACGCGCCGCCGCAACCGCATTCGCCTGCGGAACGGTCACTTCGAACGCCTCCTTCTCGATGCGCGACTCCGGCCGGCCGGCCACGCCGCGCGTTTTTGCGCGCGTACGCCGCACGCTGAGTTTCGCACCGTCGTGGAACTGCGGCGCGACACTCGCAGCCTCGCGCGGAGCGAACGAGTACGTCTTCGGCGCCTCACGTCCGAGAGGCACCACCCAATCGTCGCCCAGGGACAGATCGTGGAGGAAATCGCGCCTCTTGAAGACAATCCTGTCGTCAAAGACGTCCATCAGCATTCCCTGCCGCCCGGTCCAATCCGCCCACATGAGCGGCATCATCTTGACTGGATCGTTCTTTTGCTGATCCCAGGTGGCGCGAGTGTTTTCGTAGCCCAGCGGCGGACGGGTGTCCAGCGGGGGCTCGGTGAAGCGCATGCAGCCCGCGTTGACAGAGGTGAACGCGCCCTGCCATATGCCGCGCTCGTCGGTGATGGAGTAGTGCGAATGGCCGGTTATCGCCACGGCGTTCGGGAAGGGAGAAAGCGCATCCGTCGCCGCGCCGCCGTCGTGAAATCTCGTCCAGGGAAAGATTGTCCCCTGTGGATGCGGATGCTGGAAGTAGAAGAACGGGCGCGACGGGTCGATTTCGCGGCGGCGCGCCTCGATGAACGGCTTGACGGCAGCGTATCGCGCCTTGGCGTCGCCGTCCATCCAGTGCGCGCCTATGAACACGTAGCCGTTCACTCGTTTGAGGAACACGCGCTCGAATGGTTCGTGCCAGAAACGGTCCCAGTTGCGCGCCGGATCGCCGCTCATGACGAGTTTCTTGATGCCGGATGCGTCTGCCGCGCCGTAGCGGCTCAGGCTGGCCTCCGGCGTCGGCCAGTTACTCACGTCCCAATCATGGTTGCCGAACACGAACAGCCGTTCGACATGGCGCCCGTCCGGCGCGCGGTCGTTCGGGAACACGCGGAACCAGTCGTCGGCCAAGACCTTCATTTCGCTCAATTTGCCGTAGTCCGCCATGTCACCGGGAATAAGCACGGCGTCCACGCATTGGTCTCTGAACCATTCAAGGGCGTGAACGAACGTCTTGTCGTCCGAATAGCCAACCGTCATGCCCGTGGCCGGATCCACGCGCACATGGATGTCGCTGACGATGCCGACGCGCAGATTCGGCTTTTCGGAGTCGTTCGCGCCCGCAAATGCCCGTGCGCAGCCCAACGCGCCCAGCGCGCCGACGCCGCCGACAAATCCCCTACGCGTCAGGAAGTTTCGCCGGCTACTCATTTGAGTTCCCCTTTCCCTTTTCCGGGGTTTTATCGCCGGAGCGCTGCGGCGCGGGCTCGCTTTCAGTTTCAAACCTGTATACGCCCCCCGCGACAAGATTCACCTTGAGCACACCCCCCTCGACCGTTTCCTGCCGGCCGCTCTTGAGATTCACGGCCCGCACGGCGCCGTCAAGATCGACGTCGTACCTGCCGGACTGGTAGCATTCAAGTTCGAGAGTTCGCCCCGACACAGCTAACCGGAGACCCGTCTCGTCCGTCGGAACCCGAACACCGCTTTCGCGGGCCAGCCGGTTGAAGTATTCCGGGGTGAGTCCGCACGGAGCGCATATGCAGACATGCCGGCATCCATTCGCTTCGCGGCGGAGCGCGACGCACTTGGCCTGAACGTCTGCCCCGTAATGCGCGAACGACACGACCTTGTCTTCCTTTTCGACGCTCGCGAGCGGAGAGGCGACAAGGCCATACACTCCCGTTTCGAGGTCTGGCCACCTTACGGACTCAGACGTGACGACAGGCGATGCGCAGGATCCAGCCGTCTTGAGCGTGAATCCCGAGACCTCCTTGAGGCCTCCGTCGACACCCGTGCCGCCAAGGTACACCAGAGTGCGCGCCGGAGCCGAAAGCGACCTGACTGCCTCCATGACCCGACCGTCGATCTTTCTGACCCCGAGGAAAAGGAGAAGCCGCGTACGGGCGAATGCCGCAGGATTCGCGGCGAACTCAGCCAGAGGATGCAACGAATATAGGAGCGAAGACCCTTCGATGATCCTCAGCTGGCGAAGCGCGTCGGCGTCGAGCTCGTCGGTCACGATCGCCACGGCACGGGGGCCGGCGAATGTCGCAGGCAGCGGATCGGGTGCTGTTCTTTCCGGATTGTGCGCCAGCCGACCGTCGCGGCGCGGATTGACAAGATCCTCGGCGCGCCAGTTCGACCAATAGGTCTTCGACGGCGCGCCGGCCACGACGATGCGGGGCCGGATGTCGCCATTCGTGCTGACAACGTGGAAGTAGCGGCGAATCCTGCATCCTTCGGGACGCGCCTCCAACTCGTGCTCCGGCTCGGACAGACCAAACCCGTCCGCCGACAGGTAGCCGGTCGAACGGGCGTGTCCCGACGAAACGACCTCGACATCCGCGTAGACGCGCACCTTGATGTTCGTGTGCGAGGCGAAGGGATGCGCCTTCAAGACCAATGCGCCGCGGGCGTTGGTCTTGTGGACCATTATGCGACCGTCCAAGAATTCGACCTTGCCCTCGGCTCCATCGACCTTCTCCAGTTCAAACCCTCCCCGCTTGTCGAGACGCGCCGCCCACACGAAGTCGCCCTGCACGTACTTGCGCACGTCGGGCCTGCGGTCGACCCATCCCTCTGTCTCTGGTGGCACAGGCTTGCCGCATATCTCGTGGAAAAGAGGACTTATGTGAGAATACCAGATTTTCAGCCCCTCCGAGCCGAGATGAAGGCGGTCGCCCGGCATGCACCAGGCGGTGTCGTCGTTGTCGTCGTACAACTCCTCGCGGAAGTCGACCCAGAATACGCGCTTGCCGTCCGCATAGTGCTTCAGCATCTCGTTTGCGCGGTCTACGCGCGGACGCGGACGCGGAGCAGTGCCGCAGTCCCACTCTCGCCGCGGATTGATGGGCAGAAGAAGCACCTTTGCCTGCGGCTGCTTGACTGCGAAGATGTCGAGTATCTGCTTCATCCCCAGAACAAGCGCCGTGGGCACCTCCGAAGTGTTGTTGCCGCCCTGTACGAGCATTATGCACTTAGCCTTGTAACCGTCGAGTTCCCGCCCCTTTGTGAGCCGCCAGCACACCTTCTGGAACGAGTCGCCGGAATATCCGAGGTTCAACAGCTTGAAATCGCGGTGGATGTCGCGAAGCTGCCTCGGGCAACGGGTCTCCCATATGTGTATCTGCGACGATCCGACGAACACAAGGTCGGCTTCGCCGTTCAGCGCGGCAATTTCCCGCTTCTTCTCCGCAAGGCGCTTCTTCCACCAGTCGGCCTCGACTGGCATCGGCGTCATACGGCCTATCGCCTCGAGCGCGCAGTTCCTGACCGGCACGGGCGAAAATATGCGTACTGCCTCCACAGCGCACCTCCGCGCCAAATCGCAGTCGTCGGGGTCGACCTTCCCCGCCGGACGGTACGCGAGCACGCGCACATTCGCCTCGCAGAGTTTCTCCACCCATACGCACGCGTCAAGGTACTCTGCGGGAACGCGACCATTTTCGGACTCCATCCTGTAGCACTGCCAGGCGAACCCCGCCGGCATCGTGCCGATGTCGTGGCGAACCGTGAAGTGCATGCAGTTGAGGGACAGCGCATCGTAGGCGGCGATATCGCCGACGTCCCAGCTGAAGGGCTGCCGCAGCAGGAGAAGCGCCCCCGGCCTTGCGGTGCGCAGCTCGGCGACAAGCGCGTTGCCCCATGCCGCAAGGCCCTCTTTCGTCTTAGCCGCGCCGCTCGGCGGAACGAGCACCACGAAGTCGAATGATCCATCGGCCTGACGCCAGTCGGATGCGCCCCGCGAGACAAGATCGACGCAATGGCCCTTCTCCCTCGCTATCCTGCGGATGTATTCGCCTTCTACCTCCGAAACGCCCTCGCCGACCGCAAGCACGCGAATAGGCTTCGCCTCGGTGCACGCCGCTACGGCGGCGAACACAATCGACAGAAGAATTCGCGACTTTACATTCATGCTGACTCCCTGTCATTTTCTTTCAAGCAGGAACCAGCAGGTCTCGCCTGGGGTAACATTGAGGCGCATCATGCGCCCTTCCGCCGCTTCGCGCCTGCCGCTCGCGACATTCGTCACGTCGCAGTCGAACGGGAGCCTGAAGTCGTAGCGTCCGCCCATGAGCGCATGGATCGACACGAAGTCGCCGTTCATGTTGACGACAAGCCCGGTCTTGTCCACAGGCACATAGGAGCCGGACTCGCGCACGATGCGGTTGAATATCTCAGGGGAGAGCCCTCCCGGCGCGGCGAGATACCAGCGGCGTGCCTCCTTGTCGCGACGCTCGGCGATCGCGACGCGGTTCGTGTCCCATGCGTAGCGCGCGTGGACGATGACCCCCGCCCCCTCCTTGATCCACACCTGCCGCCCGCGAGGCTCGACGAACGGTTTGGTGGCGCCGAGCGGCGGCATCCATCCGCGGTGCATCTCGGCCTCAAACGATCCTGTCACACTTTCCTTGAAATGGCTCTCGGGCTTGAGAACATAGGATGGCGCGCCCTTTGTGAAGTACTCTATGTCGAAGCCTGTAGCCTCCTTGGCGCCGCCGAGGCAGCCGGACTCGCAGAGGAACACATGCGTCTGCCCGCGTCCGGCCAGGGCTCTCACGGCGGCAATCCGCCGCTCGTCGAACTGCCTCCAGAATATGAACACAACGACCTTCTTGTCCTTGAGAAGCATGGGGTTCGCCATCACGTCCTCTGCGAGAAAGTAGTCGTACGGCACGCCAGCGGAGGCCATGTACGAAAGTTGCCGCTGGCAGATGTTGTAGAGCGTTCCGGACCAGGGAAACTTCCTCCCGCCCTCCACGCCGAACTGCCCCTCCTCGTCCACTACGACTGCGACGTCGCTCCGCCAGGGCGACGGCGTCTTCTCAATCAGCAGCCTTGCGATCTTCAGCGAATCCCCTATGTCTTCGGCAATCTCTGGCGAGCAATACCAGCCGCGGCCCATGTCGTAGAACCAAAAGCCGGAGCGCGTTGCGAGCATTTCGCCCGCGAGCTTGCGGTACGTCGCGCGCCAGTGCACTATGTCCGGCGAATAGCCGGATCCCGTCGAGCCAGGCATCGAAGAGCCTGCCATCGCCCACCATGTGCGCAGATCGAACTCGTACCAGTGCTGTTTGCCGTGAAGCGATGTCGACGACCATGGCACGTACGGCGCATCGGCGATGGCCGGCCAGCGGTCGGCATATGTCGGCTGCGAGACGGTAATGTCTATTCCGCCAGGGTCGCGGTTCATCGTGCCGTGTGAATAGTCGACCACGAACGGCGCGTCGTCCCAGCGGATGGCAACCACGTCCTTGCCCATCGCCTTCTTGAACGCATGGGCAAAGTCCGCCTGCGCAAGGGTGCCGAGCTGGCGGCAGAACTGCCAGTAGTTGGTCGACACGCCGGGGTTTTCCCTGACATAGCGCTCGTATTCGCACTGCGCGCACTGCGAGTAGTCGGGGCGTCCCATGCCGAACTGTCCGTCGTTGTACCCGAGGAAATGTATGCCGATCAGCTTGCGCGCATGCCCCGTGCGCTTCAGCTCGTCGACGAACGCGGCAATGTTGCGCTTGACCGCCGCGCGCCACGTCGGTGACGCCATCGACACCCAGGGCCAGTACTTGCTGCGGTCGTAGTTCGGGCCAAGGCCCTTCTGGATATAGCCGGAACTGCCGATCAACCGCTCGCCGTCTTCGTCGATCCACCCCTCGTCAGGGCAGCACTTCTCCACGAAGTCTTTCGGCGCGTTGCAGTCGTAGCAGACCATGTACAGCGCGTTCGTGTCGCCGCGCATCATGTCGCGGAAGTTGTCCGCCGCCTTCCTGGCGTCGTATTCGAGGCCGGTAGGCCAGGATGAATCCTTCTTGTACATCGTGTTCGCGCCGAAGACCCATGCGATGGTGATCGGAACGCCACGGCTGGTGATCGGCTGGCCGGACGTCATCTCGGAATAGTCGCCGTGATGGTACACGGAATGGAACGCCACAGGCGGCGTCTTCTTTCCGTCGATCATGAGATACGGCACGCCGTTCTCGGTCTCGACCCTGGCCGTGTGGTCGATGGATTCGGCGCACTGGCGGGCCACCTCCTCGGCGGACGCAAGCTTAAGCCCGGACGAGCGGCGTCTTTTCTCCGCCTCGTCGCGCAACCCCTGGTAGACGGCGCGGGAATCCTCGACATTCTCCGCCCGCCAGTTGCGCCATGACGAAACGGACGGGTCGCCAGACACAACGATCATCGGCTGAATGTCCGCGCCCGTCCCTATGTAGTGGCGGTATTTGCGGTAGTAGGTCCCAGACGGCTGTTCGTTCAGCCCGAACATGATGTGGCGCCCGTTGCCGCCGTCCAGAGCCTTGGTCTCCGGCTGGACGCCGTATATGCCGCTGCCGGGCGTAACCATCAGGCAGCCGTGCGACCGGCCGGAAGTGGAGGATTCGACGGTCACCTCCGCGGAAACCATGGTCGTGACGTTTGACTGGAGGAAAAACGGAGGTGCCTCGACGATCAGCGACCCCACGGAGTTTGACTTGTGGATGCGCAACTCCCCGTTGCGGATCTCGACCCCTCCCTCGGCACCGTCTATTTTCAGCAGCCGGAAGCCGCGTTCGAGGCGCATGTCCGCGAGCCAAAGGAGCTTCCCCCTGTCGACCTCGGCCTCCTTTCTCTCCGGTGCGGAGTTCTCCCAGCCGGCGGTAATCGCGTCCGGACAGGACGATTTTTCCGTCTTTGCGAATGCGCACGGCGTGAGAGACGTAAAGACGCACACAGGTAAGACCGCCGCCGCCAATGGCAACGCTACCGCGCAAGGCATGAAAATGCCGCCGAAGCCTGTGTCGCGTCTGTTCATCTTCACGTCTTTTGGGCGTCCTTTGCGTGGACGACGCCGTTCTTGAAGTCGAACTTGCCCATGTCGATCTCGTCGACAGTGAACGGCTTCGCCGCATTCCATCCGCCGCGCGTGTAGTCGGGGAAGTCAATCGCCGCGCTGTGCGCGTTGATCGAGCGTTCCGAAAGCTCCACGATCGACGAGTATGTAGCGAGGTCGTACACGTCCGTGTCTAGCGGCAGGCCGTTCTGCAGACAATACGCCCAGCGGAGGTCCATTATGAAGTCCATGCCGCCGTGGCCGCCCACCTTCTTCGATATCTCGCCGGCGACCTTCCAGAACGGGTGCTTGAACTCCTCGCGCAACTTCATCGCCTTGTCAAAGTCGAAGAAGTCCTCGACCATGCACTTGGGACCGTCAATCCAGCCGAACCGGCAGGGGCTGCCCATCTTGTACGCATCCGCCGCAGTCTCGGGGAAATGAATCCCGCGAAATACGCCACGCGAACCTATGTAGTGGCTGCCGCGGTCGTACGGGCACGGATTGCAGACGTCGTGCTTCAGCACTATCTGCCGCCCGTTCACCGTGCGCATCAGGCACATCGTGACGTCGCCCTTCGTCATCTTCGCCGAATGGCGGTTGAAGGGCTTTCCGTTCATGTCGACTGCGCGGTCGTCTGCCGGGAAGTTCATGCGCCCAAACTCCTCGAAGCCAGCCGACTTCGACTCCATCGCGACGAGGTAGTCGAACCTGTCGCCGCGGTTTATGTCGAGGCAGCGCCCCGCCGGCACGAGCCCGTGCGTCGGATAGTAGTTGCCGTGCTGGTTAAGGTGGCGGGTAAGGCGCCAGAAGCGGCCGTCGCGGGGATTGTACTGGAGCGAGCGCTGGTCGTGCGTGTAGCCGACCTCCGCCTGCACGATGTCGCCGAGCTTCCCCTTGTGGATGAGGTTGAAGGCGAGCATCTCCGCCTCGCCGTACGTGCAGTTCTCGAGCATCATGCAGTGGCGGCGGTTGCGCTCGGCGGCCTCGACAGTCGCCCAGCACTCCTCGAGGTTGAACGCGCCCGGCACCTCCTGGAGGACGTGCTTGCCGTGGTCCATGCCGTAGACGTTTATCGGACAGTGGAGCGTGCGCGGCGTCACCGAGTACACGACGTCGACGATGTCGGAGTCGCAAAGCCCCTTCCACGCGTCCTCGTCTCCGTTGCGGCTCCACTCCTTAGCTTTCGGGTAGCCGTGGTCGACGAGCCACTTCTGTGCGCGGTCGAGCATCGCGGGGTTGATGTCCGAAATCGCCGTGATCTCGCAGCCCGGTATCTGGGCGATGCGCTGCACTGCGCCGATGCCGCGCCCGCCGACGCCGATCATGCCGACGCGTATCTTCTTCATCGGCGGAACCACGAAACCGTGCATCGGCGCTCCCGTCGAGTCGCATATCTTCCTGCCAGCGCTCATGCAGCCTGCGGCCATCGCCGCAGCGCCCATCCACGCGGCGCCCTTCAAAAACTCTCTGCGATTGTTCATTTCGCCTTCACCTTTCGCGTTTACGGCGGCATTGTATCAAATGGTGCCCCCAAACCGCCATCCCCCATATGGGGGATAGGCATTTGGACTGCAAACCACCCAGATTTGGTATAATGGGCAAATCATGAGTTTCATCGTTTCCGCAATATCGCTCTGCCTTGCCGCCGCATCCGTCGCCACGCCAGGCGATCACAACTGCGTGACGAACATACTGGACATCCCGGGACTCGCAAAGACCGACTATGCCGCAGGAAGGCCGTTCAGCCTGTCCGGAGTCGTGCTGATCTCTACGCCATGGTGGATCGACATCACAAACGGCGAACACCACGAGGGGTTTGAATGTGCCGACGGCATGACGAAAGACGCCCATGTGGGCGACGTCGTGCATGTGGAAGGCAACCTGTACGACGGCGGTGTCGGACGCGAGACCCGCATTTGCAGGCGCATCGAGGTGGTGGAACGGCGCCAGGCTCCAAAGGCAGTTCCAATAGAGGCCAAGAAACTGTCCGACGCAGAATCCCTATATCGCCGCGTCAAGGTTACCGGCGCACTCACGTCGGTCAACCGCGACGAATTTGACAAAAGGTTCAACTGGCTTGTCTTTACGACTCGCGACGAGACGTTTTGCGCCGCCGTATTCGACCAGCAGCATGACGTCTCCAAGCTTCGCGGCATGGTGAACAGCGTTGTCGAAGCGGAAGGGACAGTCCTTCCGTTCCTGTTCTTCCGCAAGGCAAGCGGCTCGTTTGTGATGATTGCGGGAGACGACGACATACGGGTCGTGCGCACCGGGACTGTAGACCACTTGGACGCCCCGACTGTCCCAAGGGCCCTGGACATCATGCGCCAGCACATGAGAGGAACCGTCCTCGCGGCTTGCGGAAATAGGTTTTTCATCAGAACAACGGAACACCCATGCCTCCCCGTCTATCCGACCGACATTCCCTTCACGGTAAAGACGGGCGACAAGGTCTCGGTTTCGGGGTATGCGACGAGCGGACCTTTCGGGCTCCAGCTCTTTGGCGCTCTCGTAAAGGCCACGCCAAGGCCCCCGGTCGGAATCCTGCCTGCCGAAATAGACCTCGCGAAATCCCCTCCCGACCTGCGCAACCCATACAAGGCGGCACGGGAGCTGTACGGGCGCGTAGTTCGCGTCACGGGGGTGACGCAACTGGCCGACCAAGGCGAGTCTGACGCCATTCCGGTAATCGTCTCGCAGGAACGGCACTACCGCATCGACGTCTCCGGTCTCCCAAAGACCGACCAGAAGCTCATTTCAATGTCGGCAGTCATGGAGGTGACCGGAATCTGCCTGCCGGAATACGAACTGCATCCGGCGGCAACAGGACTCTACCATTTCCGCGGCTTTACCATAGTTCCAAGGCTGGACTCCGACATTCGAACGATCAAGAGCCCTCCATGGTGGACGGCAGGCAGGATGTTCGTCGTAATCCTGGTTCTCGGCGTCGTCGTCATAATAGTCCTTGCCTGGAACCGCATGCTGCGGAAGCTGTCGGAGCGGCGCGGGCAACAGCTCTACCGCGAGCAGATAGAGCACGAACGCGCATCCCTGAAAATCGAGGAACGCACAAGGCTCGCCATCGAGCTGCACGACTCCATATCGCAGACGCTGACGGGCGTGGCCATGCATGTCGAGTCGGCAAGCCGGGCCAATGGCGGGGCAAACGCGGCGGTCGACAAGTTCCTCCAGACCGGCATATGGATGCTGTCGTCATGCCGCAGAGAGCTGAAAAGCTGCCTCTGGGACCTGCACCGAAGGACCTTCGAGGAAAAGGACATGACGGAGGCGATCATCCGCACCATCGAGCCGCACAAGGGGAACGCAGCTGTCACCGTGCGGTTCAACGTCGCGCGAAGCCTCTTTACCGAGCCCGTCACCCATGCCATTCTCCGCATCATCCGCGAGCTCGTGTCCAATGCGGTGCGGCACGGACACGCCACGCATGTGCAGGTCGCCGGGGAGCTGCGCGACGGCGTCGTGCGGTTTTCCGTGCGCGACAACGGCTGCGGCTTCGACGTCTCGCGCACTCCCGGACCCTCGCAGGGGCATTTCGGACTCTCCGGCATACGCGAGCGCCTGCGACAGTACGGAGGCAATATCAAGATGGAAAGCGCCGTTGGCAAAGGAACGAAAACGACAGTCACCATGAACGCCATAGAGGCAAAGGGCCATGAAGAATAACCAGACGCGCATCATCATCGCAGACGACCACCTTGTCGTCAGAATGGGCATGACGTCCATCATATCGTTCGAAAAGGACATGTCCATAGTCGGCGAGGCGGAAACCGGCCTTGACGCCGTCAGAAAGGCCCGCCAGCTCAAGCCCGACGTCATCATAATGGACCTGATGATGCCAGAGATGAACGGCGCGAGCGCCACTGCGGCCATACTCAGGGAATCCCCGCAGACGAAGATCATCATCATCACGTCGTTTACAGGAGCGTCGGAAGTCAGGCAGGCCGTCGACGCCGGGGCTGTTGCAGTATTAGACAAAGACTCTTCGCAGGACGTCATCATCTCGGCCATCCGCGACGCCGTAGCCGGAAAGTCGCCATCGATCCAGCTCCAGGAGCCAGACACCAAGCCTCCCGAAGCGAAGATCACGCCGCGTCAGGCAGAAGTGCTGAAACTCGTCGCAAAGGGATTCACCAACAAGGAGATCGCCAGGCTTCTCAACATAGGCCCGGAGAGCGTCAAGGAGCACATAGCCAACATCCTGATCCGGCTTGACGCATCGTCGCGTTCTGAAGCCGTCGCAATCGCCATGAGCGAGGGCTGGCTGCATTCCTGACAGCGCCAGCCAGCCAAGGATCGTCGCAATTACGGCTGGGAGAATTTCCCTTGGTCCAAAGGGTGTAGAGTAGAGCGGAGCGCCCCTTGTCGGGTACGCCCGCTCGGTCTTCGACTACCCTCAAAACGGACTTCGCCGTTTTTCGGCGGCTACCCCTCATCGAACCGTACGTGCAGTTTTCCCGCATACGGCTCTCCGTGTGGGACTGGTTTCATCAGTTTCGCTCCCCTTCGCCCCTAGGCAAAAAGGGTCTGACACTTCCGTATATGTTTTACTGTATATGCTTAACGACACAGGCAAAAAGGGTCTGACACTTCCGTATGTGTT
>JAFRBA010000165.1 GCA_017405115.1 Kiritimatiellia bacterium | reverse complement strand
CTGCAATCAAGGCAGTCGGCGAGAGTCCTACGCTTATCTGCGGGTCGTTATTCCTCGCCGGACTCGCCCTTGGCGAACTGAACGCCTATCCCTGGCCAGTGAAACGCCGCGACCCCGCGGAACTGCTCAAAGCATGAACGCTCTCACCAAGCGCCCTTAGAGCGTTTTTCATATAGCTCGCCGCCTATCTTGCGCGCGGCGCGGCAAAGCTCCGGATACGGCCTGTCGCAAACGTCCACGAACCCGATCTGGTACGCCTCGCCGTCGCCGCGCCCCAGAAGCGGCTGGTCGCGGTACTGGAACCAGTGGCAGCCAACGATCAGCGGATGCTGCAGGCACCCCTCCACGAATCGCGTGTAGCTGCGCGCGCGCTCGGCCTGGTCGCATACTGGCGCAAGTCCGGGCTTGAACATTCCGCGGTCGAGGCAGCCGAAGTGGAACTCACCGACCAGTATCGGCTTGTCGGCACCCTTCGCGAACATCTTCTCCGAAAGGTTGTAGACCGAGTTGGCGTAGGCGTTGACCGTAACTACGTCGCAGTGTTTGGCCGCCGTGCGCCAAAGAAGCCCTGGCTGCCTGAAGCCCACGAACCTGCTGCCGAGGTAGAGCTTTCCGGGCGCGGCCTTCGCAAGCTCCTCGCGGCATACGCGGAAGTAGAGGTCGGCGAGCGGGGCGGCGCGTGCGTCTCCGACGTCCGGCATCCACTTCTGGAACTGAAGTTCGTTGTCGACGAAGAACCCAATGCACATGGGGTCCTTCGCCGCGTGCGCAAGGGAGCCGTCCGTCGCGAACTTCTCGCGGATCGCCGCGCGGAAGTTCATCTCGAAGTCCGGATCCTCGAAGTCGTAGATGTGGAACTTCGGATGCCTCTTGACGCCCTTCGCGCGCTCGAGGACCGAGACCACGTATGGCTTTCTGGACTTCATCACGAGCTCTGGAGCGCTCCAGTTCCCGATCGTGTTGAGCCCCCAGGAGTCGAAGCGCCTGAGCACGAGGTCGTAGTAGTCGTCGGCAAAGTCCTTCTTGCCGAACTTCCTCTCGAGGTTCCATATCGTGAACGCCATCTTTCCGTCGGGAGGGAACTCGCCCTGGTACCAGTCGGGATGTCTGTTGCCGTCCGTTATGTCCGTCATTATGCGCGTGACGTCGAGTCCGACCGAGAAGAACAGCCGACCTTCAGGCGTGACAAGCCACCACTTGCCATCGACCTTCTCCGTGCGGAAACTCCCCGTCGCCTTGAGTTTCGGCCCGTTCTTCCATCCGCCGAAGCGGTCCCACGTTTCGGGAGCGGCCTTGAGGCGCGGAAGCTCGGCGGCGAGGTCCTTCGCGAAGGCATCGTCGTCCTTTACCTTGAAGCGCCAGTCCGCGTGCGCGAACTGTCCGTACTTGTCTACGAACGGAACGTACTTCGCAGGCTCCACGCGGCGCCCGGCGTCGGGCTCGCCTTCAAGGCGCAGGTTGGATATCCTCATGTCCGCGAGGTCGTCGACCTCGTCCTCGTACGGCCACTGCATCTGGAAATGGATGGAGGTGACGTGCGAGGTGTCGATGACGTACGGTCCGCGCGCGCCGTCCGGCGCGCCGTATATCGAGGGGTGCGCGAGCAGGAGGCGCATCGTGCCCTTCTCGCCCGGGTTGAGGCCAATGCCGGTGTTGACGGAGCGGTTTTTCCTGAATATCGCCGTCGCGTGGTCGCCGGAGTCCCCTTCCGCGACGCCCGCCGAGACGTGCATCGTAAGGCGCGACTGGCGCGTCTTCGAGAGGTTCTCCACGTCGACAGACAGCCACTTCGCGGACGAGAAGTCCACACCTTCCTCAGACGTCCACTTGAGTCCCGTGCCCCATTCCGCGCTCGGGAACCTGACGCGAACGCAGTTCGCCCCCTCGCGCTCGACCTTCGCCTTGTAGACGCCCTGGAAGTCGCCAAGCGACGGCGCGGCGCCGTACGCGCAGGGCGCCAGGCAGAGCAATGCCAATGCGGCTTTCGTCATAGGATCCCCCTTCACTCCCCGCCGTACCTTGTCTGATACATGCTTTCGCCTATCGTACGCGCGGCTTCGGCAAGCTGCGCATACGGCCTGTCGCAGACGTCGACGAACCCGATCTGGTAGTTTTCGCCGTCGCCGCGCCCGACGAGCGGCTGGTCGCGGTACTGGAACCAGTGCGAGCCGACGAACAGCGGATGCCTGAGCGCGCCCTCGACGACGCGGCGGAAGCACCTGCCGCGCTCGCACTGGTCGCCGACGGGACACAGCCCGGCGGAGAACATGCCGCGGTGCAGCGTGCCGAAGTGGAATTCCGAATGCAGCACCGGGCGGTCGAACTTCGGCGCGGCGTAGTTTCCGTCGGTGAAGACGGCGACGCTGTTCACGTAGGAGTTCACGGAGACGACGTCGCACCATTTCGCCGCCGCGTTCCAGAGCGCCTCGGAGTTGCGAAGTCCCTTGAACCGGCAGCCGAGGTAGAGCTTGCCTGGTGCGGCGGCGGCAAGCGCCTCCTTGCAGGCCTGGAAGTACGGCTCGTAGTATGCGCTGTCCGCAGGGAACGAAAGTTCGTTGTCGATGAAGAAACCTATGCACATCGGGTCGGTCGCCGCCTTCTCGGCGGCGGATCCCGCCGCCGAGAGCGCGTTCGACACGGCAAGAGCCATCTTCTCCGCGAACGTCGCGTCGAGGGTGTCGTAGAATCCGCCGGAAAGATACGGCAGTCCCTCCGGCTTGGAGACCGCGACTATAACGTATGGCTTGCGGCCCATCTTCGTGAGTTCACCGTCAGACCAGTTTCCGATGGTGTTGACTCCCCACGAATCGAGCCGCTGAAGGACAAAGTCGTAGTAGTCACCGCTGAAATCGGACTTGCCGAACTTCTCGCGCAGGTTCCACGTCGTGAAGCTCATCGAAGACTGCGCCCTGCTTGCGTACCACTCCGGGTGTGCATTGCCGCTCGGCGCGTCGCTTTCGATCTTGACAACGTTTATCCCGAGCGAGTAGAAGAGATGGCCCGACGGCGTGACGAGCCACCACCTGCCGTCGATCTTCGCGGTGCGGAAATGCCCCGTGGCCTCAAGCTGCGGGCCGTTCGCCCACCCGCCGTACTCGTCCCACGACTCCGGCGCCGGTTTCAGCCCCGCGCTCTCCGCCGCGAGGTCTGCGCGAAGCTCGTCGTAGGACTTCACCTTATACTTCCAGTCGCCATGCGCGTACTGCCCGAACTTGTCCACGAAAGGCAGATACGACGCGCCGGGCACGCGCCGGGCCCAGTCCGGCGCACCTGTCAGCCGCACGTTCGAGACGCGGCAGTTTATGAGCCCCGTGAACTGCCCTTCGTACGGCCACACGACGAGAAACGCGATGCTCGTTATGCTGTGCGTGTCGAGCGTCTTCACGCCCTTCGCGCCGGACGGGGACGAATAGACGAAGTCGTGCGGCAGATGAAGCTTCACGGTCGCCTTCTCGTCCGGATCGAGCGCGATGCCGGCGTACGTATCGCCTTCCGCACTTTTTATCTGGAGGCATATCCGCTGCTGGTGGTCGGCGAGGCTCTCAAGGTCGGCTGCGAGGTAACGTCCAGACGAAAGATCAAACGATGTCTTCCCGGACGGCGGCAAAAGGCGGAAGCCGGATGAATACTCCGCGCTCATGCTCTTGAGCACGAC
Source organism: Kiritimatiellia bacterium (assembly GCA_017405115.1). The sequence goes on along the minus strand of JAFRBA010000165.1, from coordinate 1,976 downwards.
AGAGCCGCCGGACTCAAAGGTCAGTCTGCCGCTCTGCACCGCCTCGACCCTGCCGTTCGCGAGCGACAGTTCGTCTGCGGCCGCAAGCTCAAGGGCGGCAAGCGCTGCAAATGCGACAGGTACGAACTTCATATCGCCGCCACGGAGACGTCAGCGGAATATGAGCGTGGCCCCCGGCCTATTCTGGCACTCGTAGCAGCCGATGTCGATCGCCCTGCCGAACACGCGCGGTTTGCCGGCGAGGTCGACGGCGGGCAGGATGGACGGGCTGTTGCCCCTGTTGTACAGCAGCCCTTTCACTTTCGGAACAAAGTCACCGGCCGCAAAGTCCTCAAAGATATCGTCTACAGTGCCTACGGTGCAATACTGGTTGAAAGCGACGTCGTCCATTACGCACTTGACGACGTTCATGTGGGAGTCGAAGCTGACCGAGGAGAATTTCCCTTCGCCCGATTCATAGTTTCCGGCAAAGACCGTGTTGCGGACCGTCGTGCTCCAGGAGTTGCAGAACGCCCCGGCGGACGACGACGTGATCGTGCCGTCCACTACGTTCGACGTAACGGTGCAGTTCTCCACCACTGCCTGCTCGTTGCCGCCGCCGAATCGGATGCCGGCCGCGCCGCGCTTGTCGCCTGCCGACGGCGTGTAGGTGTTGTAGGCGACGAGCGTGTTGTACATCTTGCCCTTAGACCCGTAGGGAAGGAACACCGCACCGCCCGCGTAGGCGTCCGAAGAAGACGTCCCGGACACGAGGTTGTTCGTGACCACGCAGTGCGTGAGGATTCCGGTGCCTGAAAGTTCCACGCCCGCACCGGCGGCGTTGCCTCCGTCCGCAACAACGAGTCCGCCGCGGATGACGCAGTTGGAGGCAACGCCCGCCACAATGCGCAGGTTGCCTCCGTACTGGTTCTTGACGCAGCCGTTTTCAATTGTAAGGTTCTCGACGCGGGCGTCGGCGTTGTTCACCTCCATCGTGCGGTGGTAGTAGGTGTCGGGCGTCGCGACCGTGTTGCGGACGATTACGGCCTCAGGCGCCGCGCCAAGGCCGCGGATGGTGATGGCCTTGTTGAAGGAAATCTGGTCGCCTGTCGTGTGGACGCCCTCGCCGAGCAGAAGCGTGTATCCGTCGAGCGCCGCCTGGACGGCCGTCTTGAGGTTGCCGTAGCCCGTCTCCGGAGTGTCGTAGGGGAACGTCCCGGCGCCGTTGCCAGGCGTCACGTAGACCGTCGAAGAGGCAACGCGCACGTAGCCGTCGTATGTCATCTCGGCGGACTCCTCCTCGCATTCGTTCGCGGCCGCGATCGTCACCGTGTAAACGCCCGGCGTGAGGTATGCGTGGGAAATCGTCAGGGCGGACGTCGATTCCGCGGCGGAGCCGTCGCCGAAGTCGTAGGTGAAGACGACGTTCTCCGGCGAGGCGGAGTTGTCTGTCGAGTGCGTGAACGTAACGGTCGCCGGGGCAAAGGTCTGGCTGTACACCGCCCCGTCGATGTGGACGATCATGTCCGCCTTCTGGTACTCGTAGCAGCCGATGTCGATCGTCCCGCTCGCGCGCAAGTTGCCGTCAAGGTCGGTCGCCGAGGCGGCCGCGCCGCGCGGATCGGAGACGCCCGCGTCGATCAGGGCCGAGCCGGCCGCCGGGCGGTAGTCGCCGTTCGCGTAGTCTGCGAACGCGGAGTCGTCGGCGAGCAGCACAATCGTCGGGTAGGCACTCGTCGTGTGACGGCTTTCGCTCTCCGTGAGCGCGTTGTTCAGGAATGTGCCGGCGTTCGGAAGATTGCCGGTCCAGTCCTTGTTGGCGCCGTCAAGCGCGTTCCCGTAGATGACGTTATTGTAGAATACAACTTTCCCAATTGAGTAGGGTTATGCGCCCGTGCACACGCCCTGCCCTGCCATGACGGGATGTCCGCACCGACCACCCAGCCAATGCCATCCCATCGCGAGAACGAGAGAATGATACCATATTCTCCCAAACG
>JAFRBA010000164.1 GCA_017405115.1 Kiritimatiellia bacterium | reverse complement strand
GGTTCTGGCGGCCGCCGTGCTGTGCGCCGTGTAGGCACTGCGTTTTTTGTACACATCACAGGGAGGTGCTGACATGACCCGCAGGCTGGGGCTGACTCGAATCACGGACTGGCTGGACCGCACGCTTCGCGTCGCCGACTTCGACGACGTGTCCAACAACGGGCTGCAGATCGCCCGCTCTCGTCCGGACGTGTGCCGCGCGGCGGTGGCGGTTGACGCGAGCGTCCGCGCAGTGGAGGCTGCGGCTCGCGTGGGCGCCGGACTGCTCGTCGTGCACCACGGCATATCCTGGGGCGGCGGCGTACGGCGGCTCGTGGGCGGCGTCTACGGAGTCGTTCGGGCGGCGATGGCGGCCGATGTCGCGGTATACGCCTGCCACCTGCCGCTCGACGCGCATGCGACGCTTGGCAACAACGTGCAGCTGGCGAAGCTCCTGGGGCTACGGAGGGTGCGTCCGGCGTTCTGCTACCACGGCAATGTGATCGGATTGGTCGGCGAGAGCCCGCGTGCGCGGACGGTTGAGATCGGCGGGCGCGGGCATGACATCCCCCGCGGGCTTGTCGGAGTGTGTTCCGGCGGGGCGGGAGAGTTCGCAGAGGAGGCGAAGCGCCTTGGATGCGCGCTGTACGTGACCGGCGAGGCGAGCTGGGGCGACGTGGTCGCGGCGGAGAACTGCGGGATGCGCATGGTGTGCGCGGGGCACTACGCAACCGAGGTGCTGGGAGTGCGCGCGGTCGCGGAGGCCATGCGCCGTTCGCTTAGGCTGCCGGTCGACGACCTGACGGCGGAGCTCGCTTGAAGTCGAACCGAGAAATACGCCGCGAGGCGAAGCGAATACTGTTCGATGGCTGGGCTGGCCGTTCGTTCATCGGAGGGGTGTTGCTCTATGCCGTTGTCACTGAGCTGAGCGGCGCGGTGCTTGCGGCCTGCGGCAGGCTGGACGCGCAGACGTGGTTTGACTTTCTGGCGTCGAAGCTGGAGTATGCGCGAAGAGGACTTTGCTACACGGTTCCATCCTCTTCCGCCTTCTGGCGCATGACCGGCGCGACCGCGTTCCAGCAGTTCATCGTTTTACTGTTCGAGGCGATCCTTGTGTACGGGCTTTCGCGCCTTTTCCTCAATGCGGTGCGGAACGACTCGCGGAGATGGCTCGCGGCCGCGTTCAGCGGCTTTGCGCGTCCGCTGGAGGCGACGTGGCTGCTGGTGCTGATCAGCCTTCGCGTATTCCTCTGGTCGTTGCTGCTTTTGGTGCCTGGCGTGGTCGCGGTCTACCGCTACAGGCTGGCGTGGTACCTGAAGTGCGAGCACGGCGACTGGAGCGCGTGGAGATGCCTGGGGGAGAGCGGACGGATCATGAGGGGGTTCAAGTGGCAGGCGTTCCGGCTTGACCTGTCGTATCTCGCAGTGGCGTCATTCGCGTGGCTGGGGATCGAGTGCGCCATTGTCGCCGTGGTAGGTGGCGTTTCCGACTGGTGGCTGGTCTCCGCGGTCGTTGCAGTAGCGGGGGTGGCAATTGCCGTTCCGCTCGTCTTCGTGCTTGTCATTACGATGATCAAGTTCTTCACGGCCCGAGCGGTGTTCTATCGCGAGTTGCATGCCCTTGGAGGCGAAAATTTGGTATAATATGCATGTAATAAACCGCTAGGCAACGAAAATGGCAGAGACAGACAGCAACTACAACGCTGAGAACATCCAGGTCCTTGAGGGCATGGAGGCGGTGCGCAAGCGTCCCGCGATGTACATCGGAGACACCGGGGAGCGCGGCTACCACCATCTCGTGTACGAAGTGGTGGACAACTCCATCGACGAGGCGCTGGCGGGCTATTGCTCGATGATCGACGTCGTCATAAACAAGGACGGCTCGCTCACGGTGCAGGACAACGGGCGCGGCATACCTGTCGACATGCATCCGACGCAGCACAAGCCCGCGATCGAGGTAGTGCTTACCATTCTGCACGCCGGCGGCAAGTTCGACGGCTCGAATTACAAGGTCTCCGGCGGTCTGCACGGCGTGGGCGTCTCGTGCGTCAACGCGCTGTCCGACTGGATGCGTGTCGAGGTGAAGCGCGGCGGGAAGGTGCACCACATCGAGTTCTCGCGCGGGCACGTCACGAAGCCTCTCGAGGTCGTAGGCGAGTGCGGCGCGGAGACCGGCACGAAGGTCACGTTCTTCCCGGACCACACGATCTTCACCTGCCATGCGTTCAAGTGGGAGACGCTGTGCAGCCGCCTGCGGGAGCTTGCGTTCCTCAACAAGGGCGTCACGATCCACTTCCGCGACGACGAGGGCGAGGCGCACCACGAGGAGACGTTCCACTACGAAGGCGGCATAGACGAGTTCGTCGAGTGGCTAAACGCGAACAAGAAGCCGCTGTCGCCGGTGATACACTTCGAGGGCGAGCGCGAGGGCCTCACGGGGATGGTGCAGGCCGAGGTCTCCCTGCAGTACACCGACAGCTACTCGACGCTCGAGCAGACGTACTGCAACAACATCCACACGATCGAGGGCGGCACCCACCTCTCCGGCTTCCGCGCGGCGCTGACGCGCACCATCAACAAGTACGGGGCCGACAACAAGCTGCTGAAGGAGAAGGACAACCTGACGGGCGACGACATGCGCGAAGGCCTCACCGTAATCGTGAGCGTCAAGGTCCCGCAGCCGCAGTTCGAGGGGCAGACCAAGACGAAGCTCGGCAACGGCGAGGTGGAGGGGATAGTCGGGTCCATCGTCGGCGAGCGGCTGATGACGTTCTTCGAGGAGAACCCGGCCGTGGCGAAGACGGTGATAGAGAAGACCCTTCTCGCGGCGCGCGCGCGAGAGGCCGCGCGGGCGGCGAGAGAGTCCACGCGCCGCAAGGGCGTGATGGACGGGCTGTCGCTGCCCGGCAAGCTGCGCGACTGCTCCGAGCGCGACCCGTCGAAGACCGAGCTCTTCCTCGTCGAGGGCGACTCCGCAGGCGGTTCGGCGCAGAAGGGCCGCGACCGGGCGACGCAGGCGATACTCCCGCTCCGCGGCAAGGTACTGAACGTGGAGAAGGCGCGCGTCGACCGCATGCTCGCCAACGCCGAGATCAGGACGCTCATCACGGCGATCGGCTGCGGCTTCGGCGAGGAGTGGGACGTGTCGAAGGCCCGCTACCACAAGATCGTCATCATGACAGATGCCGACGTGGACGGCGCGCACATCCGCACGCTGCTCCTGACGTTCTTCTACCGCAAGATGCCCGAGCTCATAGAGAAGGGCTACATATACCTCGCGCAGCCGCCGCTCTATAAGGTGGAGCGCAAGAAGCGCAGCGAATACGTGCTCACCGACGGCGAGCTTACCGACAAGCTCCTTACCCTCGGCCTCGACGACTACGAGGTGAGGGACAAGTCCGGCGCAGTGCTCGACGCGGGCCGCGCGCGCGCGCTTCTCACGCTGCTGGCGGAGATCGAGGCGACGGAGAGGATGGTCGGCGAGCGCGGGTTCGTCGCGGCGGAGCTCGTGAAGGACGAGACCGCGCAGGGCGGCGGGGCGTCCATGCTGAGGAAGCAGTTCTCGTCGCTTTCCGGTTTCGGATACGAGCCCGGCGACTGGTTCGGCGGCGGCCTGCGCAAGCTGCTCGACGACGTGCGCGCGCACGGCAAGCAGGGCCTCAGCGTGTATCGGTTCAAGGGCCTGGGCGAGATGGACGCCTCCGAGCTCTTCGACACCACGATGAACCCCGCGAAGCGCCGCATGCTGCGCGTGCGGCTCGACGACGCGGTTGCGGCGGACAGGATGTTTACGCTGCTCATGGGCGACGAGGTCGCGCCGCGCCGCAAGTTCATAGAAGACAACGCGCTGAATGTCCGCAATCTCGATTTCTGACAACCAACCACCACAATGAAAGGAGATCCCGTGAAGAAGATCCTGATTACCATGTTGGCCGGCGGCGCGACGCTGGCAGCCGTGGCGGCGCACCCGATGCCCCCCAATGCGGCCATGCGCCAGCAGCAGAACATGGCGCGCCAGCAGATGCAATTCCAGCACCAGCAGCAGAAGGCCGCGTTGCACCACCAGCAGAACGTCCTCCGCCACCAGGCGAGTGCGATCAAGCAGCAGCAGCACTTCCAGCACCAGCAGCAGAAGGCGGTGATGCACCACCAGCAGGACGTCCTCCGCCACCAGGCGCGGGCGATCCAGCATCAGCAACACGTCCAGCGCGAAGTCCTCCGCCACGAGGCGCGCGCGATCCGCGCGGGCGGCAGGGCCGCGATGCGCGGCGTGCGCTACGCCAACGGCTACCATGTGCCGCCGCCGGACTTCCGCGGCTGGTACCGCGGGCCGCGTCCGCACGCCCACTACCGTAGCGTCTGGATCGACGACGTCTGGTACGACGCCTACGGCTACCCGTGCTATTCGCCGTACTACATGGAGGTCGTCGATGTTCCTGGCGCGGTGCTCTATCAGCCGGGGGCCGTAATCGCGCCTGAGCCGGTTGTCGTGGCTCCGCAGCCTGCGGTCGTCGCGCCTGCGCCGACATACGTGGCGCCGCCCCCTGCGGTGGTTGCGCCGGCTCCTGCCGTCGTGGCGCCCGCGCCTGCGGTCGTGGTGCCGCAGCAAACGCACACGACTGTCGTGGTGCCCGAGGCGCGCACGCCTGCGGGCCGCGTGGTAGACGCGCTTCTCGCGCCCTGACGGACTTCGCCTCGCGTATCGCGAATCGTGGGCAGTGCGCTCGTTCTGGGCTGCGGCGTGAGCGGCAAGGCGGCGGCGGAGATCCTTCGCGCCGAAGGGCGCGACGTCTCCTTCGCCGACGGCTGCGACCTAGTGGTGGCAAGCCCGGGCGTGCGCGTCGTCAGCGAGCTGCAGCTCGGCTGCGAAGCGCTCCGGCGAAAGGGCTGGCGGCTCATGGCCGTCACCGGATCGAAGGGGAAGTCGAGCGTGGTCAAGGCCGTGGCCGACGCGATCCGCCTCGCGGGCGGGCACGCGGTCGCATGCGGGAACTACGGCACACCTGTCTGCGAAGTCGCGGCGGCCGACGCTCCGGCGAAGCCGGCGTGGGCCGTCGTCGAGGTCTCGTCGTTCATGATGGAGACGACGTCGCTGCCTTCGGACGCGTTCGAGGCTGCGGCGCTCCTCAACCTCCAGGAAGACCATCTCGACAGGCACGGGTCCGCTGACGTGTACCACATGCTCAAGCGCAGGCTTCTCGGCATGGCCCGGGCCGCGCGCGACTTCTCGGAGACGTGCGCGGACGCTGCGCGGGCGGAGGCCGGCGCGCTCTTCGCTGGGTCGTATTTCGACAACGACGTGCTTGCGCCGAACGGTCTGGCGGCGGCGTGGCTCATGCGCGCGGCGGGGCTGGACGACCTGGCGGTGCGACGCGCGTTCTCGGCCTTCGAGGCGCTTCCGCACCGCATGAGCCTCGTTGCGGAGATCGCAGGAGTGCGATATGTCGACGACTCCAAGGCCACGAGCATGGCCGCGCTTGTGGCTGGAGTCACGATGGCCGGCGACGGAGTGCGGCTTATCGCAGGTGGTTTGCTGAAAGGCGACGACCCGAAAATCGCCTGCACCGCCTTGACAAGGCGGGTCAAAAAAGTGTATCTTATCGGCCAGGGCGCGGAAGCGCTTGCGGAGGCTTGGCGTGACGCGGCGGACTGCGAGGTCTGCGGCACGATCGACCGGGCGGTCGCGGGCGCGAAGCGCGAAGCGGTGAGGGGTGAGACGGTCCTGCTGTCGCCCGGAGCCGCGAGCTTCGACCAGTTTCACAGCTTCGGGGAACGCGGAGACGTCTTCGCGGGACTCGTCAAACAAGAAGGAAAAGACAAATGAACAAGTTCGGAATGGTGATCGGCGTCGCGGCGGTTGCGGTGATTGCCGGCTGCAAGGACCCAGACTACAAGTACGGCGGGACGCAGACAACGTCCCAGAACGACGTCAAGCTCGCTGGAGGCGATGTCGCGAAGCCGGCCGACATTGCCGTGACGGACGCTCCGTCCGCAAAGGCGCGGCACTGCACGTGCGCGCCAGGTACGCGGCACACGAAGCCCTGCGCATGCGGCGCGGCGGACTGCATGTGTGTCGTCGAGTCGAAGCCGACGATACAGGCCGACCTCTCGAAGCCTGCCCCTGTGGCAGCGCCGGCCGAGCCGGAGACGACGGTCTACATCGTGCAGAGCGGCGACTACCTCGCGAAGATCTCGAAGAAGTTCAACGTCACCATCTCCTCGATCAAGAAGCTCAATCCGTCGATCAAGGAGAACAACGTCGTGCGCGTCGGCCAGAAGATCAAGCTTCCCGGCAAGATAGACGTCGGCGTGCAGAAGGAGCCTGCGAAGGCCGCCGCCGCGCGCCCGGCTAAGAAGGCGTACGCACCCTATGCCGGCGCGACCAAGGAGTATGTCGTCAAGAGCGGCGACACGCTCGGCGCGATCGCGTACTCCAACGGCATCAACATACGCCAGCTCAAGGAGCTCAACGGACTTTCGAAGGACACGCTCCGCATCGGCCAGAAGCTGAAGATCCCGGCCGAGAAGGTCGTCGCTGCAAAGCCCGCGGCAAAGACGCCCGCGAAGCCCGCCGCTGCCAAGGCCGACGCGAAGAAGCCCGCCGCCGCGGCCAAGGCTGCC
>JAFRBA010000163.1 GCA_017405115.1 Kiritimatiellia bacterium | reverse complement strand
CTCCACTCCTCCACTCTTCCACTCCTCCACTCTTCCACTATTCCCTATTCCCCGAATCACGCCGCATCACTAACTTTTTTCGTCTTGGGGTTGCGGAGCGAGGCGATACTATGATATGATTTTCCACAGCTTGAGACAAAGCAGGCAAAAGGAGACGAAAATGAACATGGTAGGAAAGAAGGTCCTGTCAATCTGCGCGGGAGCGCTCGCGGCGTGCGCCGCCTGCGGCGCTGACCTGGCGTTTCTGAAGGAGCTGGTCGAGATACCAAGCTCGTCCATCGACTATCCGCAGGTGAACCGCGCGATGCACGCGATGAAGGCCTATCTCGAGAAACGCGGGCTCTTCTGCGTCGTCGAGAAATACGAGGAGGGGCGCGAAGTCCTGTTTGCCTCGACAAAGCCTGGCAAGGAACAGGACTACATCCTCTCCTCGCATCTGGACGTGGTGCCGGCTTCGTACGAAGGCCAGTACACGCTCAAGAACGAGGGCGGGCGCCTGACCGGGCGTGGCGTCGGAGACGACAAGGGAGGCTCGCTCGCGGTGGCGCAGACGCTCACCGCGCTGGCGGGCAAGGACGTCTCGGTCGGCTGCATCTTCGGGGCGGACGAGGAGCTTGGCGGCTTTACGACGACGTGGATGGTGGAGAAGATGGGCTACCGTCCGCGCAAGATGGTAATCGTTGTCGACAGCGCATACGGCAAGATAGGATATGCGACAAAGGGGCAGCTCATGGTCAGGGCGACGCTGACGGGGAAGGGCGGGCACTCGTCGGCTCCGTGGGCATGCGAGGACCTTGTGACGGAACTCGCGGCCGCAGTGGTGAAGATCAAGGAGGAATGGTACAGGCGCCATCCGATGTCGGAAGGGGGCGACGACCACTGGACCGACATACTGACGCCGACGATCATCCATTCGGAGGGGACGGCGCTGAACCGCATTCCGTCGGAGGTGTGGGTGAACTTCAACTTGCGTTCGGTGCGTCCGGAGGCCAAGGACGAGTGCATCCAGCTCATCAGGGAGACGACGAAAGGCAAGGTCGAGACGGTGCGCTATTCGCCTCCGTGCTCGTGCGACCGGAACGACCCCCAGGTGCAGCGGCTCAAGAGGGCGATGGAGGCTGAGATCAAGGCGCCCGTCCCGCTGGAGCGCATGCCGTTTGCGACGGACGCGAGGTGCTTCGTTTCGTGCAAGGTCCCAGTCGTGAACGTCGGCCACGAGCACGGCGGTTCGCACGCGTCCAACGAATGGTCGACGGCGGACTCGATAGACGTCGTTACGCGCTATTTGACGGCGTTTCTGCTTGGCGGCGAATAAACAATCGCCCGGCAGTTTCCTGGGCGATGAGGGTGGATTAGCGGCGAATCGGCGGTCTCTCTTGCCGCTTGCGCCAGTGAGTCGGGGAAAGACCTGTCTCGGCGGCGAAGAAGTTTGCAAAGCTGGTGGCGGTCGCGTATCCGCAAAGGTTTGAGACGGTTCCGAGGTCGCGCGGTCCAGAAACGAGAAGTTCCTTGGCTTTCTCCAGTCGCGCTTCGCGGATTGCCTGCACGATTGACATGCCGGTGGCATTTCGGAAGCGTATTTCTGCCATGCGCCGGGAGCAGTCGAACAACTTAACCACGTCCTGCGCCATCAACCCCTCGCAGGCTTTCAGCCTGATCTGCTCCATGGCTTCCCTGACGGTTTTGTCCATGCGCATGATGCGCATCGTGGAGGCACGCCTGACGAGTCGGATCGTCGGAATCGTCCAGAATGCCGACCCCGTCATTTGCCCGTTGATGATTTCTTTTAGAAGCCTGCCGCTTTCGTACCCGCCGCGTGCGTAGTCTCGCGCGATGCTGGTCAGGGTGGGGCGCGTGTTTTCGCAAACCGTCGTGTCGTCGTCAACGCCGATGACGGCGACCTCTTCAGGGACGGCGATTCCGAGCTTCCGGCATTCGCCGAGCACGGCGGATCCGACATGGTCGTTGGCGGCGAACACCCCCGCAGGCTTCGCCAGGGCGGCAATCCACCTGGCGAGCCTCTTCAAGTAGCTCGGAGAGAAGGACGTGTCGCTGTTCGCCTCGAACGCATCCAAGGGCAGGCCGACCTGCGCAAGCTCCTTCTTGAGCGCGACCACGCGCCTTGCGCTCCATGCCGGCATCCCCGGATAATGGATGAACGAACAGGCCTTGAGGGGCGCCGAGGCCATTTCACGGACTGCCAGCTGCATCGCAGACGAACTGTCGTACGACACCGCAAATGCGTAGTGACGGCTTTCCCGTGGACTGCGGCAGAGGTAGACGGCAGGCAGCCGTTCGAGTGTCGACGGCTTGACGGCAATCTCGCCCTCGCTGTTCGTTATGATTGCGCCGACCGGCTTCCAGAAGTCGATCATGGCGCGCACCTTGCGTCCATCGGTTCCGAAAGGAATTTCCTGCACATGCCAGCCCGCCTCGCCGGCGAAGCGGAGAAGCCCGTCGAATTCACGCCGCTTGGCCGCGATTCCATACTGCTTCGCCTGGAAGAAGAACACCGTGTCCATGGAACGGGATTATACCACAGTTTTCGCAAACGGTGTTGAATTATTTTCGCAAACGGTGTAGCATGGGCTTTGCGCCTGTGATACAATACTTGGCACAAGGAACACAAGAAAGGACAAGTTGACATGAAGTTCAAGATCGGCTACCTGCCGCTCAGCAAGGTGAACTGGACGAACGACACTCTGGAGGCGGCGCGCGCGAACGCGATCGCGTTCCTCAAGACCCTTCCTGGCGCGGAGGTGATGGCTCCCGACCACATGCTCACGCTCGAGAGCGAGGCGGTCGAGCTTTTGGAACAGTGGGAGAACGACCGCCCCGACATGCTTGTGACGCACTTCATGACGTTCTCGCTCGGCGTGGTGCCGCCAATGTTCGCCCAGCGCCTCGGCAACATCCCGGTCGTCCTCTGGTCGATGAAGGAGCCCGACCCGAACGGCGGCCGCCTGCAGAACAACTCGTTCTGCGCGGCGAACATGAACGCGCACCACATGTACCGTCTGCACATCCCGTATTTCCACGTCCACGCCGAGCCCGGCACGCCCGACGCCGCCGCGCAGCTGACGTCGGCCATCAACGTGGCGCGCACGATGAAGACGCTCAAGCGCATGCGCATCGGCCTCATCGGCGGGCGTGTGCCCGGTTTCTACACGAGCTGCTGCAGCGAGATGATGCTGCGCCGGCTCATCGGCCCGGAGGTGAAGATCATCACCGAGCACGAGGTGTTCACCACCGCGCAGAACCTCACGCCAGACGAGTACGAGCAGGCGAAGAAGGAAGTCCTGGAGGACGCCCCGTGCCACGCGAGCGACGGCCCGAAGGGCGACCAGTTCGAGAAAGCCGTGCGCCTCTACGGCGCAATCGTCAAGACCAAGAAGAAGTTCATGGTCGACACGCTCGCCATGCGCTGCTGGCCCGAGGTGATCCTCAACGAGTTCTACGGCATCGCGGTCTGTTCGACGATGGGTCACCTCACGAACCACGGCCACCTCTGCGCTTGCGAGGGCGACGTGTACGGCGCGGTGATGATGCGCATCGGACAGGAGCTCTCGGGCGACAAGCCGTTCTTCTGCGATCTCATCATCTGCGAAGGCGACTACGGCGTCACCTGGCACTGCGGCGCGGCGCCTTGCGCAATCTGCAAGCCGGGCTTCAAGCCGGAGCTCCGCTGCTCGGCGACGGTGGAGGGCGGCGGCGTGAAGGGCGTCACGGACGAATTCCCGCTCAAGGGCGGCCGCGTCACCCTCGCGCGCCTCGGCGAGAAGCGCGACGGCGACGGCTACCGCATGCTCGTCTGCACCGGCACCGGGCTCGACACCGACCTCTTCGTGCGCGGCAATCCGCTCAAGATCAAGTTCGACGCCGGCTGCGAGGCCATCCGCAAGGAGGTCATCGAGAACGGCTGGGAGCACCACTACGCGCTCATGTACGGCGACCACGCCGACGAGCTCGCGGCGCTCTGCCGCAGCATGGACATCGAGATGCACCTCGTGAAGTAGCCGTGCAGACGAGGCGTGAACTTCTGAAGATGGCGGCCATGGCGACCCTGTGCGGGTGCGCGGGGCCGTCGTGCCGCAAGTCGGGCAAGTTCTCGATGAACGCCTCGACGCTGCGGGGCTACGGGCTCACCCTGCTGGAGCAGGTGAAGGCCGTGGCGGCGTCGGGATTCCGCGGCTATGAGCCGTGGTTGAAGGACATCCGCGCCGCAAAGGAGTCCGGCGAGCTTGGCGAGGCGTGTCGCGTCGCGCGCGACGCCGGCGTGTCGTTCGTGAACGGCATCGCGTTCGGGCAGTGGGTGAATCCCGACCCGGCGGTGCGCGCCGCCGGGATGGAGGAGACGAAGCGCGACATGGCGCTCCTCGCCGAGATGGGATGTCCGAACGTCGCCGCGTCGATGTTCGGGGTGCAGAAGCCCGGCTCGCCGACGGTGCCAAAGGAGGCGATAGCCGAGCGCTACGCCGCCGTGCTCGATCTTGGGCAGAAGATGGGCGTGAAGCCGCTCCTCGAATACTGGGGCCATTCCGTCAACCTCTCGCGTCTCGAGGACGCGCTGGAGGTGCTGAAGATGCTCAACCGCCCGGACGCCGCCGTCCTTGCGGACGTGTACCACACCTACCGTGGCGGCGGATCGTTCGCGGCCTACCGGCAGCTCTCGGCGGCGACGCTCCCCGTCCTGCACATGAACGACTATCCTGCGAACCCGCCGCGCGAGCAGCTGGTCGACGCCGACCGCGTGTGGCCGGGCGACGGTGTTGCGCCGTGGAATGAGATATTCGCCAACCTCGACGCCGCCGGCGCAGCGCCTTGGCTTTCCATCGAGCTATTCAATCCTTCCTACTGGAAGACGACTCCCGCCGACACCCTGGCCACCGGACGGCGAAAGCTTGAGTCTCTGTCCGCATAAACCTTATGGGCCTCCGCAAAAACTCTAAACTCCAAACCCTAAACAGGAGACTAAAAATGAACAGAAGAGAATTCCTCGAAATGGGCGCCCTTGCGGCGCTTGGCGCGGCGACGGGCTGCAAGACCGTGCCGTGCGGCGGTTTCGCAGTCAACGGCATCCGCATCGGCGTGCAGATGTACAGCGTGAGCGAACTGTGGAAGAGCGACCCGGATGCCGCGTTCAAACGGTTTAAGGCGATGGGTTTCGACGGCGTGCAATCCGTACAGTTCTTCTTCATTAAGCCGGACGAGCTGGAGAAGATGCTCGGCGACAATGGTTTGACGATTGTCGACATGCCGTTCCGCAAGGCGTTTGTCACGCCCGAAAAGTTTAACGAATACGTCGAATTCTGCCAGCGCTTCAAGATTGATTTCGTGTATCAGCCGATGGAAAAACTGAAGACGGCGACGGAATGGCGGAAGCACGCCGAGTGGCTTGCCGAACTGGGGGAGAAGTTCAAGCCGTATGGAATCCGCGTGGGGTACCACAACCACCAGCACGAGCTGCGCGAACACTACGATGGGAAGCGTCCGATCGATTTCCTTTATGACGTAGGTCTGCCGTTCGAGCTTGACGTGGGCCATGTAAAGCTCGCACAGGACGACCCGGTGGCATGGCTGGACCGCCTGAAAGGACGTGTCCCCTCCATCCACGCCAAGCCTGGCGGCGGCAATTCGATTGGCGGCGAGGGCGACGCCAACGACTGGAAGGCTATCTTCTCCGCCGCGGCAGCTGCCGGCACGAAGTGGGCCGTCGTCGAGTGCGAGACGCGGCGCAACACATATGCCGACGTCGAGGCGAGCATGGCGTATTTGAAGAGTTTGAAAGTCTGATAGTCGTTAGTTGTTAGTTGTTAGTCGTTAGTCGTTAGTTTAAACTGGAAACTCTAAACCGGGAACTGAAAATGAACAGAAGGGAATTCATCGGGATAAGCGCACTGGCCGCGGCATGCGGCGGATGCGGAAGCTTCAACATCGGCACTGCGCGCGGGCGGCGCCCCGCGCCGTCGGATACGCTCAACCTCGCCGTCATCGGCTGCGGGCCGATGGGCGCGTACAACATGAACCTGTTCTTCGCCGATCCGCGCGTCCGCGTGACGCATGTCTGCGACCCGATAGCCGAGTCGTCCTACCATGGCTACGACGCGAAGACGCCGCATGGCCGTGACGTGTTCAAGCGCAAGGTCGACAAGAAGTATGGCACGACGGCGACAAAGTGCGTGGCCGACTTCCGCGAGGTGATCGACGACCCGACAGTCGACGCGGTGCTGATCGCCACCGGAGACTACTGGCACGCGCCGATCGGAGTCGCAGCGATGAAGGCCGGCAAGCACGTCTACTGCCAGAAGCCCATGACGCTCGGCATATCCGAGGGGTGGGCGATGATTGCGGCGGCGAAGGAGCACGGCGTCACTTTCCAGGTCGGCTCGCAGCAGCGCAGCGCGCAGGAGTTCCGCGTCGCGGCGGAGATCGTCAGGAACGGACTGCTCGGCGAGTGCAAGTCCTGCACGATCGGCCTCTGCTATGCGCATAACGACGGCCTCAAGCAGAAGTACACGCGCGACTGCACGCCGTCGCCCGTGCCGGACTGGTTCAGCCCGAAGGATTCGATGTGGGATCTCTACCAGGGCCCCGCGCAGCACTGGGAGAACAACGCCTACATCCCCGCGATCCACGCGCCCGTGTGCTGGCGCTGGAATTCGCGCACCGGCAACGGCTCGATAGCAGACTGGGGTGCGCACCACTTCGACATCCTCCAGTGGGCGCTCGGCACAGAGCTGTCGGGGCCCGTGGCGATAGAGAACGTCAAGACCGACATCTTCGACCCGTCCGTGACGAACCGCTATCTCGACCAGGCCAAGTGCTACTCCTTTGACATCGTATACGCGAACGGCTTCCGCGCGCACGTCGGCGACAAGGACAGGATCGGATACTGCGGACTCAAGTTCCACGGCGAGAAGGGCGACCTTTTCGTCGGTCGCGGGAAGCTCGAGCTGCCCGAGCCGCTGAAGGACTGGAAGGAGTCCGACCTGAAGGACTCGGACGTCCGCCTCTACCACAACGTCAACGCCAAGGGATGCCACGAAAGGGATTTCGTGGACGCTGTCTACGAAGGCCGCCAGCCTGTGTGCACGGTGGAGATAGGCCATCGTTCGGCGACGATATGCCACCTCGCGAACATCGCGGCCCGGCTTGGCCGCACGTCGTTGAAGTGGGATCCCGTTGCGGAGCGCGTCGTCGGCGACGACGAGGCGAACGCGCGCATATTCGTAAAGCACCACAACGGCTGGTCCGTCTGACGAAAGGAAAGATGCTATGGAGCCCGGCAAAATCGCATGTGTCAAGGAGATGGCTAAATGAACAAGATGATTCCATGTGTTTTTGCAGTTGCATTTTCGTTTTTGGCCTCTGCCGAGCCGAACCCTGAATATGTCCGCGACCTGACAGAACTACTTTCCATTCCGTCTGTTTCGTCCAACAAGGACGAAACAGACCGTGCCATCGAGTGGATGCAGGCGTTTCTCGAAAAGCGCGGAGTGTGGTGCGCTGTGGAGCGGTGGCCTGTGGATGGCAGAAAGGTACTGTACGCCGCGACGCGTCCGGGGCTGAAGAATCCCGACTACACGATCGTGACTCATCTGGATGTCGTCGATGCGCCGGCTGAACAGTTCGTCCCGCGGCTCGACGGCTCGAAGATGTACGCCCGCGGCGCGTGCGACACCAAGGCCGTCGCCTATGCGGCGGCGAAGATCGTTGAACGCCTCAAGGGGAAGGCGTCGGTCGGCTGCATCTTCTCGTCCAACGAGGAAGTCGGCGGGGCGACCACCGGCTACATGGTCGGCCTTGGCTACGGCGTCCCCGGCAAGATGGTATTCGTTTTCGACTGCGGCGGAGCCGGGAACACGATCAAGACGGCCTGCAAAGGCTGTGCGTACTACCGAATAACGGCGTTTGGCAAGTCCGGCCACGCTTCCAGGCCGCAGGAGTGCGACAACCCGTTCTACAAGCTTGCCAGGGCCGCGCTGAAGATAGAGGCCGAATATCCCTTCCAGAAGCCTGGCGAATGGGGGAATGTGGCGGCGGTGACCATCGTCCGCGGCGGAGATTCCCAGAACCGCATCCCGGAGTCTGCGGAGATGACGGTGAACGTGCGTTTCGTCGAGGATGGCGGACTAGAGAAGGAGCGTGAGCTTCTGGAGCGGCTGACGGGGCTTAAGACGGAACTTATCCGCGGCACTCCCGCCGCCGTCAGCAATCTCGACGACCCGGAGTTCATACGCCTGAAGAACTTCGTAGCGGAACGACGTCCCGAGAAGCCGGTGGAGATTACCCACACCAAGGGCGCGAACGATTCTCGCTATTTTCCGCAGTTCGGAAAGCCCATGGTCGGCGTCGGGGGGATAACGGACGGCGGAGCGCATTCCGACAACGAATGGGTTGACATAGACACTCTTGATCCACAGATCGGATTCATCTGCGATTTTGTGCTTCATTTGTAGTCCGTGTCGGGGGTCGGGGGCTGTCTCGCGCCTGCCTCGTCTCGCCCTCTTGCGCTCTGCGGTGGAGTATGGTATCATACAAGTCAAAATAAGGAGAAACACGACATGAAAGCCTGCGAGAAACCAAGGTTCGTCATGGGCAAGTCAATGGTCCTTGCCGCGTTTCTGTCGGTCGCCGCCGCCGCTGCGACGACGGCGTCTGCCGACACGATTCCGTTCTGGGGCGATGCGGAGCCGCAGACCAACAGGACGTGCGCGTCGGGACAGACGGCTTCGCTGTCCGGTGGGTTCGAATCCCGTGTCTGCTCGAGCGCGGACTTCGCGCTGCAGGACTTCGACTCGACCCAGAGGGGCGGCATACTGATTTTCAGGTAGAAGACGGCTTCAACGGAAAGGGAGAAACGCCATGAAAAAACTGATTGCATTGTCCGCCGCGCTTGCGTCCGCCGCGGCATTCGCGACGCCCGAGGTCCAGGGCCTATCCGTGACGCAGAACGCGGACCGCATGGTCACCATCGCGTTCACGCTGACCGAGAAGGCAATCGTCACGATGGACATTACGACTAACGGCGTTTCCATCGGCGCGGACAACTACCAGTCGATCCGCGAGCCGCTTTCCCCGAAGAACGTGTTCCCAGCCGGCAAGGTCATGGACGCGGGGCAGCACACGTGGATGTGGCGCCCGACGAAGGAATGGCCCGGCTACCACTTCGCGAACGGAGAGTTCAGCGTGACCGTGCAGGCGTGGAGCTTCGACGCCCCGCCGGACTACATGGTGGTGGACTACAACATCCGTAGCAACATCACGTTCTATGCTACGGCCGCTGAACTGCCTTATGGAGGCATCAAGACGGCGGACCCGGAAGATGCCGCCGCGGTCAGTGAACTCACGAACGATGTGTATCGCACGTCAAAACTGCTTTTGCGCAAGATTCCTGCCGCGGGAGTGAAATGGCGCATGGGATCGCCGGAGGACGAGACGTATCGCCAATCCAATGAAACGCCGCATTATGTCACGCTTACCAATGACTATTACGTCGCCGTATATCTATGTACGCTTACGCAGGCTAAGCGTTTCTTCAATACGGCCGACTCTACTGCGATTTCTGTGAACACAAAGTGGAACGTATCCTACAAGGGTGCCCGCGGCAATTATGAAAACGGATTCTGCTGGCCTGACGATGGCCACGCCGTGTCGTCCGGCAGCTACTTTGGTTACATACGAGGCAGGACGGGCCTCCAATTCGATTTCCTGACCGAAGCAGAGTGGGAATTCGCCTGTAGAGCTGGTACTGAAGGCAAATGGAACGACGACGGAAGCACTTCGGCGGAAGTTGCCTGGTCGTCTCTGTCCGGCGGCGCAAGAGGAAATGTCCCTGGATTGAAGAAGCCGAATGCATGGGGGCTTTATGACATGCACGGACTCGTGAATGAGTGGGTGCTAGACCAGTACGGCCCCTATCCTGATGGTCCAGTGATTGCGCCGGAGGGTGTGACTACCAATGTGACCATGCGCATACTCCGCGGTGGGCCGCGTAATCTTAAATGGAACGGATCGTATACCTCTAATGTGTCGACGCGTTCTGCATACCGTGGATCGTTTGACGGCTCAAGCAACTACGATGGCGGCGGCAATGGTTTCGGCGTGCGCCTTTCCTGCCCCGCCGTGCTGCCCGACTGGATGAGGCAGTAAAGGCAACATGAACATAGCAACAATTCTTGTGGCCGCGACGAGCGCGGCCATCCCGCTTGCGGACATGGAGGGAGCGGACGCGCTTGCGAACACGACGGGCGTGGAGGTCTCCGGCGCGTGCACGATGGTCGACTTCGAGACGCCCGACTTGAAGACGGCGTATTCGGCGATGCCGTTTCGCCGTCCGAAGGCGAAGATTGTGGAGGAGTTCGCCACGTCCGGCGGCCATGCGCTCCGGGTCTCGTGGGACAAGTCGCACCGCATGGGCTTCACCGTCAAGATCCCCGAGACGGACTTCACGCCGTACGACAGGCTCGTGATCGACGTGGTGAACGCGAGCGAGCACGCCGAGCAGCTGAACCTGCACGTCGCGGCGGCGGGCGACAAGCTCGACGACAGCATATACCGCGCGAACGGCAAGCGCGGCAGTCTCTACGCGCCGATCGGCAAGTCGACGTGGGTCGTGGAGCTGACGCGCTGGCCCGACAAGGCGAAGAAGTCGCGCGCGAAGGTCTCTGAGCTCCGCTTCTACGCGCTCCATCCGTATGGCGCGACGATGTACTTCGACAACATCCGCCTCTTGAAGAAGGGCGAACCGCTTGTCCCCGGCAAGTACAGTGCGGCGGACGAGGCGAAGATCGCCGCTATGGTCAAAGCGGCTGCGGACCGCGAGGCGGCGGAGCGCGCAGACGCGAAGGCCGCGCTCGCGAAGGCGATGTCCGCTAAGGGGATGAAGGCGGACATGATGCTCGTCGGCGTGGCGACGTCTATGGAGCATGTCATGCCCAAAGACCCGTCGGCGCTTGCCAAGGTGCGTCCGGCGGACAGCCTTTCGCTCAGGCTTGCGCGCGGCGAATACGAAAGCGCGCAGATTGTCGTTGCGCCGAAGAAGGGGATGCTTCGCCGCGTTTCCGTAAAGTGCGAGGGGGATCTCGTCGGCACGTCCGGCACGTTCGCCGCGTCGAATGTCGTCTGCTCGGTTCTCGGCTATTCGAAGACGCTCTATCAGGCTCCATACGCAGTGGGGAGGACGGTGTTCACGAACGAAGCCGACAAGGCTAGCTACAGGCGAAAAGGCTATTTCCCGCGCGCCGGCTGGTATCCCGACGTCATACTCGACCATGTGCGCGAGGCGGATGTCGCGGACGACACGGTGCAGGGATTCTGGGTGCGCGTGAGATGTCCGCGCGGGCAGAGGGCGGGCACGTATCGCGGCGCTCTCGTCGTGTCCGCGCTCGGCGTTCCGGCGACGAAGGTTCCGTTCGAGGTGCGCGTCAACGGCTTCGAGGTTCCGAAGGCGCCTGCGCTGCCTGTGGCGATGAACTTCAATCCGAGCGGCGGCGTGGGCTGGCTGCCGACGGACGCGGAGTTCGCCGAACGGACGGCTGCCAAGAACGACCCCGCCGCGCCGCAGAACATCTGGAAGACCCGCAAGATGGAATGGGTGGACTTCCTCGCCGACTATCTGATCACCTACGATTTTCTATATCGCCTAAGCCGTTCGCCGCGCGATCCCGAGCCGGACTGGGACGCGCTGATGCGCCTCAAGGGGCAGGGGCGGCTCGGCCCGTTCAACCTCGCCTACTGGGGCAAGCGCGGCGAAGGCGAAAAGGCGATGAAGGACTGGCGCGAGAAGACCGTGCCGTATTACCGCAGGATATACGACAGGGCGAAGGAGCTCGGGATCCTCGACAAGGGATTCTTCTACGGCAACGACGAGTGCAACCCCGACACTTTCCCCGCGATACGCAGACAGGCCGACCTCATCCACGCGGAGTTTCCCGGGGTGCCGCTCTTCACCACGGCGCGCGACGTCGACTTCGGCGTCGGCACGAACTCGCTCGCGAACGTCGAGTGGTTCTGCCCGCTGACGGGCCGCTACAACTTCAATCGGGCCGAGAAGTCGCGTGCGACCGGCCGAAAGATATGGTGGTACGTGTGCGACGGGCCGACCTGGAACTGCGCGAACCTGCACATCGAGAACAAGCCGATCGACGCGAGGTCGCTCCTCGGCGCCCAGTCCGTGTTCTACAAGGCGGACGGCTTTCTCTACTGGCAGGTCGGCAAGTGGCATTCGCCGCGCACGCTGGGGACAGACCCCTTCACCGACTGGGTCGCGGCGAGCTGCTTCGGCTTCAACGGCGAGGGGTGCATCGCGGCGGTCGGGCCGGACGGCATCCCGCTGCCGACGGTGCGGCTCGAGAACTTCCGCGACGGGCTTGAGGACTACGCGTACGTGGCGCTGCTGAAAAAACGCATCGCCGCGCATGGCGCGGACGACGCCTGGTCGCGGCGCGCGAAGGAGCTTGTCGCCGTTCCGCCGACGCTCGTGAAGGGGCTTGACTGCTTCAGCGACGATCCGGCGGCAATCTACGCCTGGCGCGACGAGATGGCCGACCTGATCGACAAGTGAAATCTCCAACCCGGCAATTTTTTGATATAATTAACAACATGAAAACGCAAACTCTCGCCATCGCGACATCGTTCATCGCCGTTGTGTCGTTTGCCGGTTTCGAGACCGGCTTCTCCCGCGTGGAGGCCACGCCGCCCATCGGGCTGCCGATGCCCGGATACTTCTCGTACCGCGCCGCCGACGGCGTCCTCGATCCGCTCTACATCGACTGCGTAGCCGTATCGGACGGCACGAACAGCGCGCTCGTCTACTGCGTGGACGACATCCACCTGACCAATCCGTTCTTCGAGAAGGCTTTCCCAGCGATCACGGCGGCGACGGGCGTCCCGCGCGACCGCATCTACGTTCACTCCACCCACATCCACACGGGCGCGGTCGACTGGCCGCAGCCGCGCTACGGCGACGAGACGAACCGCCTCATCGCGGCATTCGCCGAGGTGCGCGTCGCGAAGCTCGCGGAGGCCGGGCGCCGCGCGCTCGCCGACCTCGCCCCGGCGCGGATCGGCGTCGCGAAGACGGTCTGCCGCGACATCTCCTTCATCCGCCGATACCGCATGGTTGACGGCTCGGTGAGGACCAATCCCGGGCTGTACAATCCGAATGTGAAGGAGCCCCTTGGCACGCCCGACGAGTCGCTCCAGGTCGTGCGCTTCCGCCGCGCCGGCGCGCCCGACATCGCGATCGTCAACTTCGGCACGCACCCCGACACCGTCGGGGGGACGAAGTACTCCGCCGACTGGCCGGGTGTCGTTCGCACGACTTTCGAGAACGGCGTCGGGGGAGGGGTCAAGTGCCTGTTCCTCAACGGCGCGCAGGGCGACGTGAACCACCACTGGCGTTTTCCGCCGGCGGGCCGCAAGGCGCTTGCCGCCGAAAGGGCGAAGAGGCCGGATGCGATCGCGGTGCACATGGGAAGGGCGGTCGCAGGCGCCGCGATGTCGGTCTGGGACATATGCGAGGAAGTCCCGGCAGGCCGCGTCCGCGGCGTCGTCGCCCCGCATCCGATGCCGGCGAACCTGCCGACGGCCGACGAGCTCAAGTGGGTCGAGCTGTTCGATGCCGGCCGCAGGGACGAGATTCCGCTGGGCGGCATGGAGATCGCGACGCTCACAAGCCCCGGCTCTCGCGTGCGCAGGCTGAAGGGCGGTCCAGACCATTTCAACATCCTCGTCTCGTCGCTCGCGATCGGAGACTCGCTCGCGTTCGCGGGCCTTCCCTGCGAGCCGTTCGTCGACATCGGGCGTGCAATCAAGGACCGTTCGCCGTTCAAGGCCACCTTGGTCACATGCCTCACGAACGGCAGCGAAGGGTACATCCCGTCGACGAAGGCGCACTCGGAGGGCGGCTACGAGGGGCTTTCCTCCCGCTACGCGGCGGCGACCGGCGACCGCCTCGTCGACGTCCAGGTCGGGCAGCTCAAGGCGCTGAAAGACGGCCTTCCGCAGATTGAGGCGGGAACCTCGCGCTAGCGGGGAATTGTGGTATAATATCGCCCATGAAGAAGAAGACAACGCGAATCCGCATCACCGACACGACTCTGCGCGACGCCCACCAGTCCCTGTGGGCCACGAGAATGCGCACGGACGACATACTCGCCATCGCCGAGACGATTGACGGAGCCGGCTACTATTCGCTCGAGTGCTGGGGCGGAGCGACTTTCGACGTCTGCATGCGGTTCCTCCGGGAGAACCCGTGGGAGCGCCTGCGCCAGATAAAGAAGGTCTGCAGGAAGACGCCGCTTCAGATGTTGCTCAGGGGGCAGAACCTCCTCGGCTACAGGCACTATCCCGACGACATCGTCGACAGGTTCGTCGCCCTCGCGTGCGAGAACGGCATGGACATCTTCCGGGTCTTCGACGCGCTGAACGACCCCCGCAACCTAGAGACGGCGATCCGCGCCGTGAAGAAGTACGGCGGCCACGCGCAGGGGACGATCTGCTACACGACCTCGCCCGTGCACACGGTCGCCGCCTACGTCCGTCTCGCCAAGCGCCAGGCGGCGATGGGGGTCGACTCGCTCGCAATCAAGGACATGGCCGGCATCCTCACGCCCGGCGCGGCCCGCGAACTCGTCGCGGCGCTCCGCAAGGCGTTGCCCGACATGCCGATCCAGGTGCACTCCCACATGACTAGCGGCATGGCCGCGGCCATGTACCTCGCCGCGGTGGAGGCCGGCGCGGGATGCGTGGACTGCGCGATTTCGACCATGAGCTCCTTCTCGTCGCAGCCTCCGACGGAGAGCATGAAGGCGATCCTGGAGTCCGAGGGCTTTGACACGGGGCTCGACACGGCCTCGCTGACGAAGATCAACGACTACTTCCGCAAGCTCAAGGCGACGCGCCAGCCCGCGTCGTCCGCCAAGGTGGAGGCGGTGGACGCAGGCGTCCTCGTGCACGCGATCCCGGGCGGCATGATTTCCAACCTCCGCAGCCAGCTGGCTCAGCAGGATGCGCTGGACCGCCTTCCGGAGGTCCTGGCGGAGCTCCCGAAGGCCCGTGCGGACCTCGGATACCCGCCGCTCGTTACGCCGACGTCGCAGATCGTGGGCGTGCAGTCGGTGCTGAACGTGCTGTCGGGCTCGCGCTACTCGATGGTGACGGACGAGACCCGCCGCTATGCCGCGGGGTACTACGGCAAGACGCCCGCGCCGATCGACCCGAAGCTGCGCCGCAAGCTCGTCGGCAAGCTCAAGCCAATCGAGTGCCGTCCCGCCGACCTCCTGAAGCCCGGCCTCGTCGCCGCGGCGGACGAACTGCCCCCGAACACCATAAGGGCGGAGGAGGACATACTCTCGTACGCGCTCTTCCCCGAGGTCGCGCTCGGCTACTTCAAGTGGCGGAACGAGGGCGGCCCAATCCCCGCCGACGAGGAGGAGAGGGCGGAGTGTAAAGTTGAAAGTGGAAAGTGTAAAGTTGAAGGTGGAAAGCCGCAGGGTGCCGCGCCCGCCGCACAGCCAGGCATTGCCGTTTCCGGCACGCCGATACCGGCTCCGCTCAACGGCACGTTCTACAGGAGCGACGCCCCCGGCAAGCCGCATATGGCTGCCGATGGCGCCGAGGTGAAGGCCGGGCAGGCCGTGTGCGTCGTGGAGGCGATGAAGCTCTTCAACCCGATAGCGGCGCCCGAGGCCGGCAAGATCGAGTTCCTAGTCGCGCATGGCGCGGCTGTCTCCAAAGGGCAGACGCTTGCCGTCGTCAAGCAAGTGTAATTTTGGTAACTTATGCGCCTTCTGCCGTGCCGCCTATTCTTGCGATATGGTGGATGTGTGGGAATGGCTGTTACGCGGCCAGTGCATCAAAATAAGCGTCATTCATCGCGCAGCGGAATTTCTTTCGCGCCATGAAATCGGCGACGTCCCTGTTTGCCGCCTGAATACTGCGTTGAACAGAGAGGCGCTGGAAAAACCGCATGCCGACGCAATGTGGCAGGCGGGCAGGGAGGAGGTCTCGAGAAGGGAACACGCTTTTTTCACCCTCAGGCGCGTGAGGAAGTCCGCAGGGGAGAGACCTGTGTTATCCTTGAATATCGTGAATACCTGCGTGCGGGAGTATCCGATGTGGGCCACCAGTCGGTCGATGTCGATTTTCTCGCCCAGATGCCTTTCGACCCACTGCGCAATCTCCTCGAAAGTGACGTCGATGTGCCGCATGGCAGGCTTTCGGTCTGGATTGGCCATCTTGTAGAGTATGCAGTGACAAAGGCTCCGTGCGTATCCCAGTTCCTCGGGAGAAATGGAGCGCGGGGCGCGCCCAGCGAGGTCGTAGAGTTCGCGGCAGCCGCGCAGCAGGTCGTTACCGCACTTTGTCGGCGCGAGTGCGAGCCTCAAGATCGCGGAGTGCAGCTTTCTGCATGAGTCGCAGTCCAACGGGGAGCGAGGCGGCGCTTTGGACGGAGTAGGATCCAGAAGTATCTCAAGCCTGTCGCCCACGGGGTCGACGGCCTTCAGGTGACGATGCTCCACCTGCGCCGGAACGACAAGGAACGAACCAGCGGTGAGCGTGATTGCCGGTAGTCCGTGCAGTTCATAGACGTATTCGCCTCGAAGGCAGCATATGATGGACGTCTCACCGTGTCGATGCCAGAACGAGCATTTCGCCGATCGCGACGCCAGGTGGCGGATGCCGCGCACCCACCCCATTCCAAGGGCGTTCGCGCCGATGTCCGGGGGGCGATGTCCGTATTCGTGTCTTGCCATGTGCGAATTATACCAAATTGTCCGTCGGCTTGATTGCGGTCAAGTACACTTGACGGCGACGCAATTCCGTTCGCCGCCTTCGTATGGTACAATACCGTCATGCTTTTGAATGGAACAGATTATCTCGTCGTGACGCTTTTCTTCGCGCTCATGTTCGGAATAGCGGCGCTTTGCTCGCGCAGGGCCGGGCGTGACTCCAAGGACTTCTTCCTTTCCGGGAGGTCGATGCCGTGGTGGCTCATCGGCTTCTCGATGGCTGCCGCCGCCACGAGCTCCAACTCCGCGTCGATGTTCACGGAGTTCGTGCGCGAAGGGGGAATGTCCCGCATGTGGAAGTGGTGGGCATTTCTCCTGACGGGCATGACGACCGTGTTCATCTACTCGAAGTTGTGGGTGCGTTCCGGCGCGAGGAGCGACATTGAGTTCTACGAGCTTCGCTATTCGGGCAGCCCCGCCGCGTTCCTCCGCGGATTCAGGGCGATATACCTGGGGCTTGTGTTCAACGCAATCACGACGGCGTGGTGCATACTCCCCGCCGTCAAGATGGGGCAGGTTCTCTTCAACGTCGATCAATGGACTGTCATCTGGACGTGTTGCATCGCGTCGATCGTGTACTCCGCGCTCGGTGGGTTCCGCGGCGCGATCATCACGGATTTCTTCCTCTTCCTCATAATCCTCGCGGGCGCGTTTGTGATCATGTACTTCGGCTGGTCGCATCCCTCCGTGGGTGGGTTCTCGAAGATGATGTCCAACCCTGTTGTGCAGAGCCACCTCGACTTCTTTCCGAACTTCGGCGATACGGACACGCTCGTCGCGGTGTTCGTGATACCGGTCGCAATCCAGTGGTGGAACGTGTGGTATCCTGGCAGCGAACCCGGCGGCGGCGGGTACATCGTCCACCGCATGCTTTCAGCGAAGAGCGAGAACCACTGCCAGGCGGGGACGATACTCTTCCTTGTGATGAACTACGTGGTGCGCCCGTGGCCGTGGTACCTCGCCGCGTTTGCGACGCTTGTCATCTTCCCGGATCTCGACTCGCTCAAGGCCATGTTCCCCCACATCCCCGAGAACATGGTGAAGGGCGACCTCGCCTACCCGGCCCTCTTCACGTTCATCCCGAACGGATGGCTCGGCCTCGTCGTGGCCTCGATGCTCGGCGCGCTGTTCTCCACGGTGGCGGCGCACCTCTCCATGGGCTCCAACTACATCGCCAACGACGTGTGGAAGCGCTTCATGCGCAAGGACGCGGGCGAGCGCGAGCTGATCGTGGTCGGCCGGCTGTCGGTCGTGGTGCTGATGCTCGCATCCGCCTTCCTCACCGACATCCTCGCCTCGGTGGGGGCGTTCTTCAACCTGATTCTTCAGATCGGTGCTGGTACGGGCCTCATCTTCCTGCTCCGGTGGTTTTGGATGAGGATCAACGCCTGGAGCGAGATAACCGCGATGACAGTTTCGTTCATCGTTGCCGTTTACCTCCAGGTCGCGCATCCGGAGATGCTTGCTTGGCAGAGGCTCGTCGTGGTTATGGCGATAACGACGGTCGCCTGGGTGGCAGTGACGCTCGTGACGCCGACGACCGAGGCCGCACGCCTTGCGGAGTTCAAGTCCAGGGTGCGCACAAGCCGCCGTGAGATTGGCTGGGGACTCGTATGCGTTTCGCTTGGTGCACTGGCAGTATATTCGCTCATGTTCGGCGTTGGTTGCTGGGTGTACGGCGACTTCGTACGAGCTTCTGCGTTGACCGTCACTGCAGCCGTAGCCGTGTCGTTTCTTGTTCCGATTGTACGCAAGAAGCTTAATGCAAAGGTGTAGCCATGCCGGAGATACAGAAGGTAAAGTTCGACTTCGACACGCGAGAAAACTCGTCCAGGAAAATCCTCGACGGATGCATACCGGGCGCGGAGCCGTACCACCACACCGTGCTCGCCGGGGCGTCTCTTGTCTTGGAGCCGTTTGGCGGGCATCATGTGCTCGTGGTGCTTAAGGGCGATGTGAAGTTCTCGACGGACGGCAACGAGTACACATTCCACGAACGGGTCGTGTTCGTGCCGTCGCCGGCGCAGCCCGTCTTGATTGACGCGCTCACAGACGTGCAGATTTTGGAGATACGCTGGTTCAAGCGCGAGGGGGAGGACGACAATCTCGCGGCCGAGTACCACACGCAGTTCCCGCTCATCCAGGTATATCGCAACTCGAAGCAGTACCGCGACCGCAACAAGAGCGACAAGACGATCTCGAGGAGCTGCATCGACCAGCGCCGCATACCGCGTTTTGCACTCGGATCCGTCGAGGCGTACGGCATCGACGCGGTGAAGAGCCATGACCACCCGATGCTCGATCAGTTCTTCTTCAGCTTCGAGGAGAACGAGATGGACGTCCTCATAGACTACGAGGAGGTCCCGATGAAGGGCAACGAGCTCTTGTACATACCGCTTGGCTCGATACACGGCGTCGATGTGCGCGCCGGGCAGCACTGCCACTACCTCTGGATCGACTTCTACCCCGACAACGACCTCGCCCTCAAGCGCCTCGACTGGTCGCACGTGCCGACGGGAAAGCAGTCGTCGTTTGATGAGAAGGGGAGGCGCACATGAAGGCTTTTGTCACCGACATACAGCGGTTTTCTCTGACAGACGGCCCGGGCATCCGCACGACCGTCTTCCTGCAGGGCTGCAACATGCGCTGCCCGTGGTGCCACAACCCCGAGACGATCCCGATGAAACCGGTGGAGCTCTTCTACAAGGAGAAGTGCATCGGTTGCGGTAAGTGCGTCGAGGGTTGCACGTCTGGCGCGCGCGTCATGTCGTCGCGCGAGATGACGGTCGAGGAGGTGATGCGCGAGGTCGTACAGGACAAGGTGTACTATGCAGAGTCTGGCGGCGGCGCGACAGTCTCGGGCGGCGAGCCGATGCTCCACCCAGAGTTCGTTGCAGCCCTTGCCGACGCCTGCCATGCCGAGGACGTCAAGATAGCGGTTGAGACGAACATGTCGCTGCCGTGGCAGACGATCCACCCCGTCCTCGAGCGCATGGACTTCATAATGTGCGACCTTAAGCTCAACCTGACGATTCCACACAAGGAGCAGACCGGGGTTGACAACCCGACGATATTCAACTCCATCGGCCGCGCCTCGAAGCTAGGCATACCGATGGTCGTGCGAACGCCGCTCGTCCCGGGCGTGACCGACACCGTCGAGAACCTGCATGCGATAGCAGAGTACATCGCGAAGATGGACAACATCGTGCGCTATGAGGTTCTGAACTTCAATCCGCTCGGCGGAGCGAAGCGCGAGGCGCTTGGGGTTGCGAATGCGTTTGCGGACGCAAAGCCCTATTCCGCCGAGGAACTCGCCAAGTTCCGCGCCGCCCTAGCAGACATAAAGGGCCTTGAAGTGAAGGTTTGCTGACATGAGCAAGATACATTTCATAAACGAGTTTCCGGCGGATCGGCGCTTCACGTACGATGAGCGCATCGCGCTTCTCCGCGCGCGCAAGGTCGAGCAGACAGCAGAGAAGGCAAAGGCCGGCGGGGCCGACGAGGACGACTACGGCCTCATCGAACAGGACGAATTCCACTACAAGCTGAAGCCCAGTCATCCGAACGGTTCCATCTACGGATACAAGGCGTGGAGCGAGAACTACTGCGCGATACTCGAGCAGCACCCTATCTACGTCGATGCGCTCGATGCGTTCGCGGCAAAGGGATTCTTCTTCCTCGAGAGGCTGCGTCCAGCTGGAACGAAGTGGAACCCCGACTACGCCTATCCCGACCTTCAGGCCATATTCGACCGCTACCAGGTCATATCCGGAATAGACAACTGCCACCACTTCACGCCAGACCTCCAGATCGGCTTCGAGAAGGGCTGGGGCGGAATCCTCGCCGAACTCAAGGATGAGCGCGGCAAGCACGACGAGTCGCACCACGAGTTCTACGACGCCGAGATCGCCGTCGTCGAGCACATCATCGCGTTCATCCATCGCGCAGGCGAGGAGATCCTTGCGCTTGCGAAGGAGGAACGGAACGCACAGCTCGCCGAGAACCTGCGGACGATGGGGAAGATCGATCTTAGGGTCGCGTCCGAACCGCCGCGCACATTCCGCGAGGCGGTGCAGTGGAGCTGCTGGTTCTCTATGGTCTCGCGCACGTACAACCGCGGCAGTGCGGGCGGGCAGCTGGAGGACCTCTTCAATCCGTTCTACGAGCGCGACGTCGCCGCTGGAAGTCTGACGGACGACGAGGCGGTCTTCTACCTCGCGTGCCTCTTCCTGCAGGACAGCCGCTATTGGCAGCTCTCGGGCCCGGACGAGAACGACGCCGACCGCACGTGCCACCTTTCGTATCTTGCCCTTGAAGCGGCAGACAAGCTCAACATCGCGACTAACCTCACGATCCGATTCCACGACAAGATCGACCCCAAGTTCTTCCGCAAGTCGGTCGAGCTCCTGTTCAAGAACAAGCAGGGCTGGCCTCGGTACTCGAGCGACAAGGCTCTGATGGACGGCTTCATGCGTTGCGGATACCAGAAAGAACTCGCGCGCCGCCGCGTCGCTGCGGGCTGCCACTGGATGTGCATTCCCGGTATGGAGTACACGATGAACGACACCATCAAGGTCAACCTTGCAATGATGTTCGAGGTCGCGTGGAACGAGATGGTGGCAGGCGACGGCGAGAGGTCTGCGGAGGCATTGTGGCGGCTCTACGAGAAGCATCTCAAGATCGCCGTCGATGCGACCGGGCGCGGCGTTATGCACCACCTTGACTACCAGACGAAGAGCCAGCCCGAGCTGATACTGAACCTCATGCAGCACGGCCTCGTCAAGAAAGGCGTGAACATCACCGACGGTGGTGCGAACTACTACAACATCTGCATCGACGGCGCGGGGATCGCGGTCGCGGCGGACAGCTTTGCCGCGCTCGAACAGCGCTGCGACGTGGAAAAGAGGATTTCATACGACGATCTGAAGCGCCACATGGACGCCGACTATGCGGGGACGGATGGCGAGCGCGTGCGGCAGATGATGCTGCATTCGGAGCGCTACGGCGGCGGCGACACGCTCGGCGACAAGTGGGCGGTAAGGATATCGAAGCTCTGGACGGAACTCGTGCGTGACCTTGTGAGGCAGCACTCCGATGATCCGAGGAACGTGAATTTCATACCCGGGCTATTTTCCTGGTCGAACACCATCCTGCTCGGCTCTCTTCTCAAGGCGACGCCCAACGGACGCAGGGCGGGCGAGCCGATAAACCACGGGGCGAACCCGAACGGCGGCTTCCGCGCCGACGGCGCGGTGACGGCGATGTGCAACTCCATCGCGGCCGTGCAGCCCGGCTACGGCAACACGGCGCCCGTGCAGCTCGAGGTAGATCCGATGATCGCCAACGACGAGGAGGGGATAGACAAGATGTGCGCGATGGTGCGCGGAATAATGAAGAGCGGCAACACGCTTCTCAACATCAACATCATCGACGCGAAGCGTATCCTAGAAGCCGACAAGGATCCTCTGAAATTCCCGGACCTCGTAGTGCGCGTCACGGGCTTCACGGCGTTCTTCGCGATGCTCTCGCCGAAGTTCCGCAAGCTCGTCGTAGACCGCGTAAAATCCGTAAACCCCGAGGCGGTCTCATGAACGTCGCATTCGACAGCCCGATCCGCCTCAAAAGCGAACGTGCGTGGCGAACGTACCACGGCGGACGGCTCATCGACGCCATGCACGGAGATTTTTCCGCACATGATTCTCATTTTCCCGAGGACTGGATATGCTCCACTGTCCGGGCGATCAACCCGGGGCGGGAGGACGTCGTCGAGGGCTTGAGCCGCCTTGCGGATTCCGGCATGACGCTCAAGGACTGCATCTCGGCTGATCCCGTTGCCGCGCTTGGCGCGGATCATGTTGCGCGATGGGGCGAGTCGCCCGGCGTCCTCGTGAAGCTCATAGATGCGGCGGAGCGGCTCGGCGTTCAGTGCCATCCTGACCGCGAGAAGGCGCACGAGTTCTTCAACTCGCCTTTCGGCAAGACAGAGTGCTGGCACATCGTCGGCGTCCGTCCCCCTGTCGTCAAAGGGCTGCGTAGCGACGGCGCCCCCGCCGTCGAGCCCTCGTGCGTCTACATGGGCTTCAAGCCCGGCGTCACGGAGGCGGCGTGGCGCAACGTTTTCGACCGACAGGACATACCGGCCATGCTAGGCATGCTCCATCGCATCGAGGTGAAGTCGGGCGACACTTTCTTCATAGAGGGCGGCATGCCTCATGCGATCGGGGCGGGATGCCTGCTCGTGGAGATACAGGAACCCACGGACTATACCTTCCGCACCGAGAAGGTGACGCCGCAGGGATTCACGATTCCGGAGAAGGCCTGCCACTACGGAATCGGATTCGACAACATGTTCAAGTGCTTCCATTACGATGGATGCGACGAGGCGGCGGCGCGGCGGCGCTACATGGTCGCTCCGCAGACTGTGGAACGGACGAAGGAATTCGTCCGCACCGTAATCGTGGGGATGCCGCGAACGGATTGCTTTTCGCTGGAGCGTATTGACATCTCCGGTTCTTGCCGCATCGCGGCCGATGGGCGGTTTTCGGTGCTTTACGTCCTTTCCGGGCACGCCAGGCTAGAGTGCGCGGCGGGAGCGGCTCCGCTACGCCCCGGCGACCAGTTTTTCGTGCCGGCGGCGGCGTCAGATTTCTCTGTCGCTGCTGATGGTGCAGACGGGCGGGTAGTCGTGTTCAAGGCCGGACAAGGGCATCGTTCGCCGTGTCTGTGATAATTGTACATGTGTACAGTGTACCCAATTGAGAAACTTGACTGTACAAGTTGTTATCGCGAAAAACATATCTGCTATAATGGCATACATATGGAGCGGGTTATGAAACGCACGAAGTACAAAGAGATATTTGAGGTTTTGCGGCTAGAGCTTTGCGATGGGAAGTACGGTGTTCACCGCCCGTTTCCGAGTGAGGCGCAACTTGTACGGCGTTTCCAGGTTTCGCGGTTTACGG
Organism: Kiritimatiellia bacterium; assembly: GCA_017405115.1. The sequence goes on along the minus strand of JAFRBA010000163.1, from coordinate 22,654 downwards.
CAGTAAAGGCCGTGAGCAAGCTTGAAACGGACGGGTTGATCGTCCGGCGCAAGGGCAAGGGGTCGTTTCCGACACGGTTCGCCCGCACGGCATACGGGCCGATTGGCCTCATCATGCCGGGGCTTGCCTACGGAGAGATCTATGCGCCGATTTGCGGGGAGATAACGCGCCTTTGCCAACAGAAGGGCCGCACAGTCCTCTTGGGCAATACGATGGCAGAAGTGCCGAAGGAACGGGCGCAAGCGGCGAAGAAGCTGGCGGTGGATTTTGTGCAACAGCATGTCGCCGGCGTCATAATGCATCCGATTGAATATCTGCGTGATTCTGAGGGGGCAAACCGGGAGATCGTATTGATTCTCGAACAGGCGGGGGTTCCAGTTGTTCTCCTGGATTACGACATCGAGCCGTCACCCCGGCGCAGCAAGTACGATTTGGTCGGCATTGACAATTTCGCGGCTGGACGGCGGATGGGCGAACATCTTGTCTCCGTCGGCGTCGAGCGCGTCTTGTTCGTCAAGCGAAAGAACTGTGCGCCGACCGTAGAATCTCGCATGATGGGCTTGGCGGCGGCCATGATTGCGGCAGGGAAGCCGTGGTCGGCGGAGTGCGTTGTTGAAGCCGAGCCAACGGCATCAGGATCGGTGGTGCGGCATTTGCACGGGGCAAATGCTCCCGACGCTGTCATTTGCGGCTACGATGTGCATGCCGCCAGCGTGCTGAAGGCGATTGAAAAGGGCATGAAAAGGGGAACTGTGCCAGCAAAGATCAAGTTGGCGGGCTTTGACGACGTTCGTTGCGCGTCCGTCATGTCCCCGTCGCTGACTACGGTTCATCAGCCCTGCAAAGAGCTGGCGCGTGTTGCCGTTGAACTGCTTTATCGGCGTATGGAGTTCTCGGATAGTCCCGTTTACACGGCAATGCTGGATGCACCACTTGTTATTCGCGAATCGACGATTGGAGATGAGAAATGAGCCCTGCAGCAATTGCGATGTTCGTCCTTTATGGGCTTTTGGCACTAGTCACGCACCTGTCCGCGCCTATCGGCGCCGTGTGGAAGGTCCAGCCGGGCATTGACGGCTCCAACCTCCTTGGAATGGCCGGGAACCTGATGACCTTTGCAGCCTATCTCTTCATGGGCATTCCTTCGGGACGGCTCCTTTCGACAATCGGCTACAAGAAAACGGCGCTTGCGGCCCTTGTGGTCGGCGTGGTCGGGACAATCGTGCAAATCGCGTCCAGCCGGCTGGGACTCTCCGTTTTGCCGAGTTTTGCCATCTATCTGTTTGGTACGTTCGTGTGCGGCTTTTCATGCTGCATGCTGAACATCGTCATCAATCCGATGCTCAACACGCTTGGCGGAGGTGGAAGGAAAGGCAATCAGCTCATTTGCTTTGGCGGCGGCGTCAATTCCATCGTCTCGACGCTTGCCCCAATCGTCGTGATGCTATTGATCGGCACCATCTCGGCGAAGACGTCCCTGCGGGATGTCGAAGTTCTCCTTTGGTGGGTGCTGGGCATTTTTGCCGCGGCGTTCTTTGCGTTGCTTACATTCCATTTGCCCGAGCCGGCGGAGGAGCGTGAACAGTCTGCCGCGCGGGTGGGTGTTCTTTCGCCACTTCGCTTTCGTCATGCGGCAATGGGCATTGTCGGCGTCTTCTTTTACATCGGCATCGAAATCGGCGTCCCTGGGATTCTCAACCTGTGGATGCTCGATCCTCGCGGATCGTTCAAAGCGACGACGCCGGCGGTCGCAGGGAGCGTCACGGGCATGTTCTTTTTCTTGATGCTTGTCGGACGCTTTGCCGGATCGTGGATTGGCGGCAAGTTCTCCAGCCGTGCGATTCTCGCCTTCTGCGGAGCGGCGGCGCTGCTCTTTACTGCCGTTGGCGTCGTTGCAATGGGATTGGTTGTGCCGATGGCCGTTTTTACATGCCCGGGCTTTGAGATTGTCCATGTGCCGCTCGGATGCTGTCTGCTTACCTTTGTCGGACTGTTCGCATCCGTCTCGTGGGCGGCGGCCTACAATCTGACCGTCGAGGGGTTGGGCGAATACACCGAGGCCGCCTCAGGCCTCGTAATGACGGTTCTTGTCGGCGGCGGACTGTTGCCGCTTGCGCAGGGCTTGCTTGCGGATCACCTCGGATATGCGGTTTCATACGCGATACCGGCTTTAGGCGCGGCATATTTGCTTGTCTATGCGATTTTCTTCTCGCATGAAAAAGAGTGAGTGCGATTCTGGGGAAAGGATGACAAAGAGCATGCACGGGTTGAGCAGATTTCTGACGACGGCAATCGCGGTCTCGATGGCGTTCGGGGCTGGGGCCGGGACGATCCGCCTGGACGGGGCATGGATCGGGGCGACGGATCCGAAAGACGACGGCGTGGCGAACGGTTGGCCGTCGCAGCCGCCCGCCGAAACTGTCGTCGCCCGCATTCCCGGGTTCCAAAGCGATACGTTCCCGGCGTTGAGAGACGAGGTGACGTGGTTCTGGACGACGTTCGAACTGCCGGAGACGAATGCCTTCCGCGAGGCAGCGCTCTCGACGGGGCTGGCCACGTATATCTCCGACTGGTGGGTGAACGGCGTCAAGGTTGGCCGTTGCGAAGGGCGGGGCCTTTTCGAGGAATATCCATGCACAAAGGCGTTGAGGAAAGGCCGGAACACCGTGGCGCTGCGGCTGGCGATGCCTGGTGGAACGAACCGCGTGGACGGCGTGTCGCGCCGCGACATGGTGGCGATGGGCGACGGCGTGGTCGGTACGTTTTCCTGGAGCGGAGGCGGCGTGTTCTATCCGGTGGAGATCGTCCTGCGCGGCGACGTGCGCGCGGAGAAACCCGTTGTGCGGGCGGATTGGCAGACGGGGCGCGTGACGGCGGCCTATCGGCTGCACAACGGCCGCGGCACGCCCGTGCCGCTCAGGATGGTCGCGACTGTAACAGATACAAAGGGCGAGACGGTCTTCGCCCGCACGTTCGATTGCACTGCGATGCCAGGCGACAAGGACGAGTCTATGACGTTTGACGTTCTGCAACATCGGCTCTGGAGCGTGGACGAGCCCAACCTCTACACGTTGTCGTTTCTGGCCGAGCCGGGCACAGGCGTACTGCAGAGGACGGACGTGACGTTTGGTTTCCGCGATTTCCGCGTGTCTCCCGACGGTTGGTTCACGCTGAATGGAAAGCGGTTGCTCGTGAAGGGCGGGAGCATGGTGGCAGGCATTGGAACGATGGGGGCTGTGACACGTCCGGAACTCGTCCGCAAGGAAATCTGGCAGGCGAAGTCTGCCGGATTCAACACGATCCGACTGCATTTCACCACGGCTTGGCCGGAGATGGTGGATCTCTGCGACCGAATCGGGCTTCTCGTGATCTGCTCGCATGGCGCATCGTGGCTGGAGCGGCGCGCGACGCCGGTTTCGCCGAACCTGAAGGACGATTTCAGGCGACACTTGCTTGCGGAAGTGGAGCACAAAATCAACCATCCGGCCGTCGTCGCCTGGGAGATGCAGAACGAAACTCTGCTCGACGAGGTGCATCAGTGGTGCCGCGACGCGCTGCAGCCGCTGCGCGACAAGGATCCCACGCGCCTCGTGTTTATTGGAAGCGGCCGTTTTGACAGCGACGTGGCGCTTGGCAGCGTGTCCAATCCGGGCAGCCGCAAGTGGGAGTGCCTTTGGGGTGTGGAGGGCGAGAATGTCCCGTGGAAGGAGAATCGAGGCGAGGAGGAGCGTCAGTTCTTCGAGAAGCGTTTCTGGGGCGCGCCCGATTCGCCGTTTCCCGCACGCCCGGACAGAGGCCCGTACGGGGATGTCATCGTTGCGTGGGATTCGCGTCGAGGCGACGTGCACGCGTACTTCCGTACGCCGCTTCAGGAGGCATCGCAGTACGTCTTGCGTCGGACGGGACGCGGCACGAAGCCGTTTTTCGTGAGCGAATTCGGGGTCAATGGAGTGAGCCGCGGCGGTCTTCTTGCCAGACAGTTTGAGCAGGACGGGTTCGGCGGCGTGTCCAACACGCCTGCGAACGCGCACCGCGAGATGGGGGCGCTGCTGGACGATTTGTGGCAGACGACTGGCTTGGCGGATCTGTACGCAAATACGGAAACGTTCACACGCGAGACTTTTCGGCAGGCCGCCGCAACCCGGGGGAAGATGATTGACTGCCTGCGGTCGAACCCGCAGATGTGCGGTTTTTCGGTGGCGTCCCTGTCAGGCTGGGCGAACGGCCTGTCGGTGATGAACTTCTACCGGGACTTCTATCCGTACCTGCATGACGTGCTCGAGGAGAAGATGGCGCCTCTGCATTGGTGCCTGTTCCTCGAGAACGACTGCATTGAGGCTGGCGGCGAAGCGTCTTTGGAGGTCGTGCTGGCGAACGAGGACGTTCTGGCGCCTGGCAGATATCCAGTGCGGGCGCGTGTCGTCTCGAAGGAACACGGATGCGTGTGGAACTTCTGCACGAACCTGACGGTTCAGGCGGTTGCGCCGCCGATGCGATTCCCGCTTGCACAGCTTGTGTTCAAGGAGCGCTTCCTCGTGGCGAAGCCGGGCGACTACGAATGTTCCGTGGAGTGCGAGAAAGGTGCGATTCCGACGGGTGGAACGCTGACGCTCCGGGTGACGGAGCCGGCACATGCCGCGCCCGGTACGCGCGTGGAGACGGTCGGGTTCACAGATGCCGAGAACGCCTGGCTCGCCACGCACGGCGTGGAACTGGCGGCGACCGGGTCGGCGAAGCGGATCCTCGTCGGGCGCACCGTTCTTTCTGATGCGGCGTGGTCGAATCTCGCGGTGCGCGCCGAAGCGGGAACGACCGTCGTGGTTCTTGATCCCGAGACGCTCACGTGGCGTCCGGACGCCCCGCGCAAGCCGATCGACCGCGTCAACCGCTTTCCCCTGCAGCGGCGGTTTCCGAAGCTGCCGGAAGACCTCACCGTACGGTTGCTGGTGAATTGGGCTTACCGTGCGTTTGCCGTGATCAGGCCCGACGCGCTCACGGCAGGGTTGCCTGCTGGAGTGTGCGACGACCGCTACTTTGCGCAGTCCTATCCGTGCTGTCTCTACGAAACGAAGGAACCCGGACGGATTGTGTCTTTCGCCACGGGATTGCCCGCCACATGGGGTGACGAGATGCACGGCTTTGATTTCGGCGTGACGCTTGGCGTCTGGCGCTATGGGAAGGGGCGGATCGTCCTGAATGCCTACCGCGTGTTTGAAGGCAAGTATGCGAAGGATCCGTATGCCGGACGACTTCTGCTAAACATGGCGCACGGTGCCGTAGACTGATGTGCCCGAGTGTGAAATAACATGACTGTACAAGTCATTCCAAGAGAATGAAGCCGTGATAGAATATATGCAAAATCTCACAAAGAAAGGGGTGAAGAGAATGAAGGTACCATCGGTCAAGGATCTGAAGACGATTACGGGCAAGGGCGTGAAGTCCGCTGCGGAGGACGCTGTTGCCAAAACGAGCGGCGTGCTGCGTCTTGCGCCGTGCTGGGTGCCGCGTTCGTTCATGCAGCCCGGCAAGCGCCTCAAACTCGCGCAGGAGGATCTTTATGCGCTTGGGCTCAGCCGCGGCGGAATCGACGAGCGCTGGTTTGCGTCCACCACCGAGGCGGACAACTTCGGCCGTCAGCCGGACGAGGGCCTTTCCTACATCGTCTTCGAGGGCAGGCGCTTCCTTCTCCGCGATGCAGTCGCCCAGCTCGGCGCGGGCATCGTCGGCAAGAAAATCTGGGCGAGATATCATCGCTGGCCTGTCTTCTCGAAGTTCTTCGACAACATGGGGCCGATCTGCCACCACATCCACCAGACGAACAAGTTTGCGAAGCTTGTCGGCATGGACGGCAAGCCGGAGACCTACTACTTCCCGCCGCAGTACAACTTTGCGGACGACAACTTCCCCTATACCTTCTTCGGACTCAATCCCGACGTCACGAAGAAGCAGGTGAAGGAATGCATGGCGAACTGGAACAAGGGCGACAACGGAATCCTCGACCTCTCTCGCGCCTACCGTCTGCAAGTCGGCACGGGATGGTACGTCCAGCCTGGCATTCTCCATGCGCCGGGCAGCTTCTGCACCTACGAGCCGCAGTGGGGCAGCGACGTGTTCGGCATGTATCAGTCGCTCGTCGAGGGCCGCGCAGTCGACCGTGCGCTCCTGACGAAGGACATGCCGAAGTCGAAGTGGAACGACCTTGACTTCATCGTCGATACGATCGACTGGGAGGCGAACGTCGATCCCGACTTCCACAAGCACCACTTCCTCGTGCCCAAGCTCTGCAGCGGCTCGGAGAAGAAAGGATATTTCGACTACTGGACGAACTACGGGCGCACGGACGGCTTCCAGGCCGTGACCGCGAAGCGCCTCACTGTCCTTCCGGGCCAGAAGGTGACGATCGCCGACAACGGCGCCTATGGCCTCATCTGCGTGCAGGGCCTCGGCAAGATTGGCGGGCAGCTCATGTACTCCCCGTCGCTCATCCACTTCACAGACCTTACCTGCGACGAGTATTTCGTCACGGAGGATGCGGCGAAGAAGGGCGTTGTCTTCGAGAACGACTCTCCGACGGAAGTTCTCGAAGTCCTGCGCTACTTCGGTCCTGAAGTGAATCCGGACGCTCCCGAGCTGCCGAAGTAAGAAAGGTAAGAAACATGACTATGCCGTTCAGCAAGCGATCGCCAGTTGTCGCATTCCTGCCTTGCGCCGTCCTGCCGTTTTTGATGGCGGGGTGTTGCGAGGAGAAGGTTTTCGAGGTTGCCGCAGGTGCCGATCTCGTCTCGGTGCGAGACATGGTTCGTGCCTGGCGGCTTGAGGAGCCGTCTCGTCGAGATGCGCCGGCGAGGGTCGAGCTCGCGGCAGGTCGGTATGGACTGACTGATCCCGTTGCGCTGGGACCGGAGGATTCGCATGTCGAGTGGTGCGCCAAGCCTGGCGCCGAGGTGCGCATTTCGGGTGGACGGCTTGTCGAAGTCGATCCCGAACCCGTAACGGATGAGGAAGTCGTCAACCTTCTGCCGGAGAAGGCACGGAAAAACGTTGTTCAGTACGACCTGCGGAAACTGGGTGTTGCCGATTGGGGCGATTACCTATATAACTTCGAAGATGCCGTCCAGCGACGTGTCGCGAACACTTGGAATCAGGGCGAGTTCACCATGGGTTCGCATCCGCCGCCGTCCGGCACGAAAAGCCGCGGTCGCATGGAGCTTTTCGTCGACGACAAGCCGCTGACGGTCGCCCGGTCCGCGCCCGGTGTCGTCTATCACATCGACAAGTTGCTTGGCAAGATACTTCGCAAGGGGCATGGCATTGGGTACGACTGCACGGACGAAGGTTGGTTTACGTCGAAAGAGCCTCTGCCGGCAGCTTGGGGGAAAGAGCCTGATCCGCATGTGTGCGGTTGCTGGTGCCGCGATTGGGCTGAACAGCATCAGCGCATAGATAGACTCGACCTGGCGACGGGGACGATCGAGCTTTCTCGCCCGTGGCATCAGTATCGTTACAAGGCGGGGGGTTATTTTTACGGATTCAACATGCTCAGCGAGTTGGATGAGCCGGGCGAGTGGTACATCCATCGGAAGTCCGGCAAGCTGATTGTCTGGATGCCGGAAGCCGAGGCCGGGACCCGCCGCGTCGAGCTGTCGATGGCATCGCGGCTCTTCGGACTGACGGGTGCTAAGGATGTTGTGTTCCGCGGGCTTGTTTTCGAGACCTGCCGCAATTCGGCGCTGCGGATGAAGGATTGCGCGGACTGTCGCGTAGAAGACTGCACGATTCGAAACGTCGGCCAGCATGCGCTGGTCGTCGAGGACGGCGAGAGATGCGGCGCGCGAAACTGCCGTTTCTACGGCATGGGCGGCGGCGGCGCATGGCTCGTGGACGGCAACCGCGAGACGCTTAAGCGCAGCGACCATTTCGTCGAAGGGTGCGACATTCACGATTTCGGGCGCTGGAACCGCATGTACAGGCCTGGCGTGTGCCTGTCGGGCGTCGGCATGCGTGCCGAGCGAAATCGCATCCATGATTCGCCCCATGCGGCGATCCTCTACTTCGGCTGCAACATGCTGATGCGATCCAACGAGGTCTATCGCGTCTGCCGCGGTTCGATGGACTGCGGTGCGTTCTACTCGGGTCGCAGCTGGCTCTTGCGCGGGAACAGGATCGAGGGCAACTACATCCATGACATCATCGGGCTCAACGGCGCGGCTGCGTGAACGATTTACCTTGACGATTCGATTGCACAGGTCGAAGTCGTCGGCAATCGCTTTGAACGCTGCACGTGGGCCGTTTATGTCGGAGGCGCCCGGGAATGCGTGATCACGAACAACGTGTTCGTTGACTGCCCGGGTGCGCTTCACGTCGACAAGCGCGGTACCCATTGGCAGAAGCCGCACATTGACGGGAGGCTCAAGGAGCTGGCGGAGAAGGGCAGCCTTGGCGGTATCTCGTGCAGCAAGGGACCATACCTCGAAGCTTTCCCGGCCGTTAGGGATCTGCCCGGGCCGAATCCATACGAACCTGTGAAGAACGTGATCGCCAACAACACGTTCATCCGGGGCGCCGCCAGGTGGATCGCAAAATACGCCCCAAAGAGCGTCTCCGATCCGAGGTGGTGGCGTGCGGGCGATGTCAAGGACGAGGAGCTTGTGAAATGGGGTGTGTTTGAAGGCAACAAAGTCGACAATACGGGCTTGGAGGTAAAAAGGGCAGAATGACAAAGTGCTGCGCGTGGTTGCTTGTGGCGGGAACCTGTCTCGCGGCGGAGGAGCCGGTGCTGTTCGGGCCGGACTCCTGGGGCGGCATACCGTCGCATATCGGCGTGGTGAACCCCATCGGGCGAGAGACTGCCGACGCGAATATTCTGTCCCTCCGTGGAGAGTGGACGTTTTCGCAGCGTTCGCCGTCGACTTGGCGCAACGCCTCGCACCGCATCACGTGGCAGGGGTTTGACGAGCCGGGCGTTCCGTGGGAAAACGCGCGAAGCATTCAGGTTCCCGGGTGCTGGGAGTTCCAAGGTGTCGGGGAGGCGGGTGTCGGGCGTCCCTGGAAATGCTGGTGGGACAGCGCGCCGACGCCGCTCAGGCATCAGTTCGAGGGAGATTGCCTCTATTTAAAGCGCGTGACGATACCGGCGGACTGGAAGGGGAAGCGAATCTGGCTCGCGATCGGAGCCGTCAACTCACAGGGGTGGTTTTGGCTGAACGATACGCAGGTCGCTTCGGTGCAGGAATACTGTGCGACGCGCAAGTTCGATGTCACGCCGTATGTGAAGCCAGGCGAGGAGAACAAGATTGTCGCGGTCGTCTCGAATTACGCCGCATCGCGTCGCGGTTGCTTCAACTATTACAACAAGTGGGGTGGCATCCTTCGGGACATAGAGTTCCAGGCGACGCCGCATGTTTGCATCGACGATGCCTGGGTGCGAGGGGATTTCGACGGACGTGGGGCTGAGGCTCACGTGGAGCTGACGGGCGAGGCCGCCGGTCGTGTCGGAAAGATCCGGGTGGAAGTGGAAGGAGAGGTCGCCGAGGCCGAGGCGAAGATCGGCGAAAACGTCGTGCGCCTTCCGCTGAAGGATTTCCGTCCGTGGTCGCCGGAACATCCGAACCTCTACTGGGCGAAGATCGAACTTCTGGATGTCGACGGCAACGTCGCGATGTCGCGTCGCGAACGTTTCGGCGTGCGGAAGCTGGAGGTCCGCGGGAAGGACTTCTACTTGAATGGCGATCCGGTTTTCCTGCGCGGCGTCGGTTGGCACTATGTCGTGCCGGTCGAGGGGGTGCTGCCGCCGGACCGCGAGCGCATCCGCCGTGAAGTCGGCATCGTGCGCGCGGCCGGTTTCAACCAGGTGCGGCTTCATACCGAATGCCGCTGGCCGGAGTTCTTCGAGGCCTGTGACGAACTCGGACTGATGGTGATGCCGGAGCTGCCCTATTATACGGATTACATGACGGACGATTTTCCGTTCAACCCCGTCGGGGACGTGACCGAGCTTTGGCAGACCTTGCGCCGGCACCCCTCGTTCGCGATCTACAGCGGCGGAAACGAGGGCTGGTTCGGCCACGCGCTGTCCAAGAGATTCTACGAATACGTGAAGAAGCTCGATCCCGACAGGCCTGTCTTCGGGCAGGACGGGGCGCCGAATCCGCGCACGAACGGACCGGACGTGAGCGATTTCGTCGGCGGTCCCCGCACGATATGGCCAAGCGGTCTCTACGATCCGGATCGCCCGTTCTTCTGCCACGAATACCTGAATGTCTGCGTCAAGCTCGATGCGCGCCTTGAAAAGAAGTTCACCGGCGTCTGGGCACCGCCCGTACGTTACGACGACCGGCAGAAGTGGCTCGCGCGATACGGCCTCGACCGCGTCTGGGGCGACCGGCTTCAGGACGCCCAGCACGTGTTTCAGTCCCATTGGCGCAGGTATGGGCTTGAGTGTGCGCGAGCCGACCCCTACTGCGACGGCTACTCGTTCTGGTCGCTCGTGGACGTGGCGTGCCCCCAGACGGTTTCCGTCGGCACGCGCATGGACCGCTGGCGCGCCTGGTGCCCGATGGTGTACGCGCAGAAACCGCGCGATCCGTTCCTGGCCTATGCGGGGCAGGCCGTGTTCGATCCGTTCCTAGGGACGAAGTCGGAGGGCGAATCGCCGGCCCAGGTCGCCGAATACAATTCGCCGTCGTGCGTGCTGATTGACGACGAAACGACGGATCCGGCAGAGGCGGAGGCATGGTGGATGGCAAACGAGGGCAATCCGTCGGAGATTTGGCTGGGAGGGACGAATCGCGTGCATGTCGCGGGCGAGAGCTTCCCCATCACGTTCCTCTTCGCCCATTACGAGAACAAGCCGCTAGACAATGCGCGCATCGACTGGAAGTTCGTGACGGACGACGGCCGCGAGTTCCTGGCCGGCGGCGAGGGCATAGGTGCGCAGAAGCTCGGGCACGCGCGCAAGGTGGCGAGGAGCGTCTTCACCGTGCCAGAACTCGACAAGGCCTGCAAGGCGACGCTGGTCGCGACTGTTTCGGGCCGTGCGGGAAATTCGAAGTTCGTGCAGTCCAACCATTGGGATTGGTGGTTCTTCCCGAAGCGGGCGCCCCGTCCGTCTGGCGCTGTCGCGGCGGCGGACGAGTTCCGCGGCATCCTGCTGCCGCGTTATCCCGGGCTCCTGACGGCGGGAGAATCGGCGAAGGCCAAGACGGTGATCGCCAGGAGCGGCTCCGACGAGGAACGCGTGGCGCTTGCGCTCGGTCGGAACGTGATCTCCGTCTCGAACTGGAGCGGAAGTCCGAATATTGCCTTGGGGCGTTGGTGGATGGGGTCGCAACTCGGAATGGTTCTTGCCGATACGCCGGTCTTGGCGAAGCTTCCGCACCAGGGCGTCCTGAATCCGCTTCTCTTCCGCATCGTGAAAGAAGGTGCCGCCGAGCTGCCTTTGTCCGATGTAAAGGGCGCGGACTATCGGATTGTCGGCGAGGGCCGCGACGCGTGCTATCTCTATCTGGCGGAAACGTCGCTGCCGGGCGGGGCGAAGAGGTTCACCGTGTCGGGCCTCGACATCGTGTCGGATACGCCGGAAGGGGCGACAATCCTCGACGGAATGCTCGATATGCTGGACAAGGAGTAGGATTTCATGATCAAGCGGAGATTGATCATACTTGATGCATTGCGGGCGATCGCAGGATTGTCCGTCTTGCTCTTCCATCTCTGCGATCCGCTGACGAAACGCCCGGGCTCGCCGATTGGGTCGATCGTCGGCCACGGCTACCTGGCGGTGGAATTCTTCCTCCTGCTTATGGGCTACATGCTGGGCTACGCCTACGACCGTCGCTGGGGAAACGGCATGGGGACGTGGAACTTCTTCGCGCGCAGGCTGGTTCGGCTGCATCCGCTTGTAGTTTCCGGCGTAGTCTTGGGCTTGATCGTTTGCTTTCTCCAGCCCGAACCGGGGATTTGGATACCATGGCTCAAGAGCGCCGGACCGGTGCAAACCGTCGGCCTCGCGCTGTGGGCGGCGACAATGGTGCCGGTCGTCGGTTTCGGCATGATCAATCCGTTCAACGCATGTTCATGGACGTTGTACTACGAATACGCGGGCAACATCCTCTATGCGCTTTTCGTTCGTCGCCTGGGCAAGCTGGGATTGGCGGTTGGCGCGGGAGTTTGCGCCTTCTTCTGGCTGACATTCGCGTTCCACGTCAACCTGAACAGCATCTTCGGCACGGATTTCCGGTTCTTCACGGATGCCGCCAACTATTTCATCTGGTCGGTGGCCGGCGGATGGGCTGATCTGCCGCTTGGCTACTATGCCGGTTTCGTGCGCCTCGGGTTCCCGCTGTTCTTCGGGCTGCTACTTTCGCGGCTTGGGTGGAAGATCCGCTTGCCGAAGGGCGCCCTTTGGATTTCCGTTGCCGTTTTCCTGGCGGTTCTCTGCACGCCGCATGCCTACAGGTTGGGCGGCGCGGCCCATCCGTGGATCAATCCGCTTTTCGAGGCCTTAGCCCTGATGGTGGTGTTTCCGGCGTTGATTCTGATCGGCGTCGGCAGCGAAACGGATGATGCGACACCGCTGGCGAAGGTTCTGACATACTTTGCCGAACTGTCATACCCGCTTTACATGTCGCATTACATGTTCATGTACATTTACGACTGGTGGGTGAAGGCGCATTCACACGAGGTCTCGGATGCCGTTGTGCTGGCGGTCGTGGCGATCGTCTTCGTTGCGATGGTCGGCTTCGCGAGCGTCGTGATGACATGCTGGGATCGTCCGGTCCAGCGTTGGCTGACTGCTGCGGGAAAGCGTAACGAGCCTGTGGGGCCGAAAGGAGGCAAATGCGCGTGAGACGGCGTCTGACGGTGCTTGGCATGGCGGTTCTCGGACTCGCGCTTGACGGCGCTTCCGCAGGGCGTGGATTGGACTGCGCGAACCTTGTCCTCTACAGTGGAAACGGGGGGAGGGCCGTCCGACGGCTCAAAGCCGAATGTCGTCCGGACGGCGCGTTCCGCATCCGCGTGACGAAAGGCGACATTCCCGCGGACACGGCTTCGTTCGACGTTTTTGCGGATGCCGCGGAGCAGCCGAAGGATGCGAACGCCTGGTTCATGCTGACGGACGGGCGGTGGGGGCGGATGACCCGTGACGAAGGCGCCGTCATCATCAAGGAGGCGTATGACAATTACGACAGGACCGGACTTTTCGGGATGAAGCTTGCGGACGGTTCGGCGTGGTGCGGCGTCATCAAGGGGATGCGGCACGAATCGCGCACGAACGTGGAGGCGCGGCACGGCACCTACCGGCTTTACAGCCGGTTCGACTTCTCCGAGATAGGTTTCGACCTTTACGAGGACGTGGTCATCGACTTCTACCGGCTGACCGGAGCTGACGCGAACTATTCGGGCATGGGACGCCTGTACCGCAAGTACATGCTGGAGGAGCGCGGCTGCCGCCCGCTTCGGGAGCGGGTCAAGGGGAATCCCGCGCTTAAATACGAGACGGAGTCGATGTTTGTCCGCTACAAGTTCGGGCGTTGCGACCGCACGAAGTCCGGACCCGAGGATTGGTTGAAGGAAATGCCGCCAGTGGTCGTCGACCATACTTTTGCCGACTACTGCGATTTCCTGCGCAGATGCAAGGCGGCGGGCATGGATCGGCTTTCGCACTGCATGGTCGGATTTCAGAAGGGTGGGCACGACGGTCCGTTTCCTGACCTCTTTCCGGCGGACGATCTCTTTGGCGGTGAGAAGGGCATGCGCGAGGCCATAGCGCTCGGCAAGTCTCTCGGCTACAGGATGAGCGTGCACATCAACCAGAATAACTTCTACCTCAACGCACGGCGGTATTCGGCGCAGGATGTCGCCAAGACGCTGGACGGTCGGCCATACAAGTACACGGTCTATCCGGGCGGCCAGGTATATCACAGTTGCTACGAGCAGATCTGGCGGAACTACATGGACAAGGACCTTGCCGACATGAAAGGTCTTGGTCTGGACGGGCTCCTGCACGTTGACGTCACGACGGCGAGGATGCCGGACCCCTGCTGGGATCCGAACCATCGCAACAACCGGCACCGGATGCGCGACTGGCAGATTGCCTGCGGGAAGAAGGCCCACGAGGCGTTCGGCGGCTTTTCCAGTGAGTCAGGTTTCGACCATGTCGCCGAGATTGTCGATAACGTCCTGTACGTGACTCCCTATCCAGGCTGGCAGTCGTTCAGGAACGGGATGATTGACGGGATATTCCCCGTCTGGCAGGTCGCTTTCAACGGCATTATCCTGTCTAACCCGTTTTACGCGACGATTGATGCGCCGTATTCGCGCGGGGGTGCCGGCAAGACGGATGCCGTCGGGAAGAATACGGTCGTCACGATGTATCTGGATACCCCGGAAAACCGCATGCTCAAGGTGTTTGAGCTGGGTGGGCGGCCGATGTTCTATTACGCCGATTATGCCGACTTGGAGCCCATGAGGAGGATGTACGACGCCTGGCAATCGCTTCGTCATCTCCAGTTCGAGTTCATTCGCGAGCATGCGGAGCTGGCGCCGCAGGTCTTCGTGACGCGTTACGAGAACGGCGAAGAGCTGGTGACGAACTATTCTGACCGTCCGCTTGTCTATCGCGGGAAGACCGTGTGCGCGGTCGGCAACCTCTTCTATCCGAATGTAGTTGGTACGGAAAAATGAAAGGAAAACACAAATGAAAGGAAAACACAGATGAACACAAAATGCGCAATGCTGGTGATGGCTGTTATAGCGTCGTTTTCGCTGTTGGCCGGAACATGGTACGTCGACGCGTCGCGACCCAATGATGACGGTGACGGGACGAGCGCGGAAACGGCAAAGAAGACGATTCAGGCCGCGGTCAGCGCCGCCGAATCGTCAGGAGAGGCGACGCTTGTCGTCAAGGTCGCTCCCGGAACCTACGATTCGGGCGAGGTCGTCGACTCGAACGGCGCAAAGAACCGCGTGGTGATTACGAAGAAACTTACGCTCGAATCGACTGGATCGCGAGACGACACGTTCCTCGTCGGCGCAAAGGGCGCCGGTTCCTACGGTCTCGGATCGGATTCGGTTCGCGGCATTTGCGCAGATGGCGCCGACGCTGCCGGCTCCATTATCAGGGGATTCACATTCAAGGATTGCTCGGCTGGGAGAATCAAAGGCTCGGCCGAGCTTTCCGGACATGGCGGCGCGGTGTGTTTCAATCAGGGCACATGTGACGTCTATGTGAAGGATTGCGCGGCAATCGACTGTGCTGCGTATTTTGGCGGCGGCTTTTGCGGTGTCGTCGTCCTCCGCTCGATGGTGAAGGGTTGTCATAACGACAATACGGGCAACGGTGGCGCCGCGTTGAAAGCGTGCAAGGCGTACAATTGCATTTTCGTCGGCAATGGAGCGTCGGACTCATATGAAGAATACATCTTGAGCGGGAACGGTCCGTATGTCAACTGCACGGCCGTCGCGAATAATGGTTCGCTGCTAAGGACCAGCTCGTCGCAGCGCATCTACAACTCGATCTCGACCATGGCCAATCGGCAGGAGTTTGATGGAACGAACAACGGAGGCGCGAATGTCATTGCGGAATATGGCAGTGGAAGCTCCGGTTTCACGAACTACAGACAGGTGACAAACAACACAGATTCCTTTTACAAGTTGCTAGTCGCGGTGATGATGGGTGACTATCGTCCGGTTGCGGGGGGCGATGCAGAGTCGTTCGGCGATCCGCAGTGGTGCGAACTGGACTGGATTCCGTTGGAGGACCGCAATCTCGATTATTTCAGCAATCCGCGTGTCGTAGGCGGAAATGTGGACGTAGGGGCGATCCAGGGGGCGGTGGCGGTTGCCGGCGGCGTGCTCAAGTGCCGCGAGTTAGTGAAAACGACGGGTTCCTCGACCTATACGCGGAACTGGCATGCAAATTGCGGGCATGCGACGTGGGTGCCCACGATGGTGCGTGTGACGCCGCCGGAAGGCACGTTTTGCTGCACTGTCGGAACGGATGAGGCGCTCTCGAAACTCAAGACGGTGCGGTATGCGGATCGCGACGGCGGATTCTGGCAGGTGGTCCCCGAATCGGGGCGTTGGCGTGTGCTGCCTGTCGCGGCAACGGCCACGCTGTGGGTTGACGCGGAATCCACGGCGGATGCGCCGACAGGCGCTGAATCGGCTCCGTTCAGGACGATTCAGGCCGCCGTCGATGCGGCCGACGGAACGGGCTATACGATCATCAACGTGAAGCCGGGAACGTATGATGACGGAGAAACGGTCGCGGTCGGTCTCAAAAGCCGCGTCGCCATCGACAGGAAGAACGTCTTTATCCGGGCGGTTGGCGAAGGCGACCATGTCATAAGGGGCGAATGGCATGAGAGCGCGACGGGATGTGGTGAGAATGCCGTCCGCTGCGTTGCGATTGATCATGGAGCTGCGGCATATGATTATCGCGTGGCGATCCAGGGTTTCCGCCTTGAGAACGGGGCGACCTTGACGGACGACTCGAGCAATGGCGCCCGAGGCGGTGCGGTCTGTGCGTTTCCTTTTGTCTCTACGACGAATTGCCTGTACGCGCAAGTCCTCGATTGTTCGATCGTGAATTGCGTTGGCTCCTCCACGCTTGCGAACTCGGTCTGGCTCCAGAACTGTTCGTTTTCCGATTGTCCGAGCGCATCGGCTGCCATTCGGCAGTCCGTTGCCACGTCCTGCACGTTTCGAAATGTTGCAGGAACGATATCTTTGCTGGCGGAGGATTCGATCGCCGTCGGTTGCTCGTTTTCGGGGGAAGCGAATGGGGCCCGCATGCCGATCGGCGCCAATTCCGTTTCGTTTTACAATTCAATCATCATGGGCGGCAACATCACTCGTGAAATCGGCGCTTATGGGACCTACCTGTATGACGTGAAGAAGACGGATGCGCGCGGCGTCCCTAGGGATGGAAGCATCTGGACGGATGAGGACCCTATGGCCGACTTCACGGCTGACGGACGTGCGCCCCTTTTGCGGGCATCCCCCGCTTTCGGTCGGTGGACGGTCGCGGAAGCAAGGCTCTCTGGAGTCATCGCGTATCTCGGCGCGGATTGCGACGGCGTCCCGTTGCAGGTGAGCGAGGATGGGAAAGTCACGCCTGGCGCTTGCCAGGCGGCGTATGATCCGAAAGACGTTTATGTGGATGCGACCAAGACGGACGATTCCCAGGATGGCCTGACTGAAGCCACGGCGAAGCGGACGCTTGCGGGAGCGATGGCTGTTGCCTGTTCGGGGGATACGATCCACGTGGCGGCCGGAACGTATGATGAGGGTGAAATGAGTCAAACTTCCGCAGTCGTCGAAGGGACGGCTTTCAATGTGAAGGCGAGGGTCGTTGTGCCGCGCCATGCCACACTAGTCGGCGCGGGTTCCGACCGGACGACGATTCGCGGCGGCTTTGTCCAGGATGTCGAGAGCACGCTCGTCCGATGCGTCATCCTCGGCGCCGGGGCGACTCTTGGGCGCGCGACGGTCGCCAATGGCTTGTGCGTGACGAACAGTTCCGGCTCCGCCAGCGACGACGGATATGCGGCGGGCGTGCTGGCCGACCGTTCGTCCATTGTCGAGGACTGCCTGATCGAGGGCAACCGGTCGTATCGCTACGGCGCCGTATACGGCGGCACCTTCCGTCGCTGCACGTTCAGAGGCAACTGGGCGATGCAGGGAGCCAATGCCGTGTCGGTAGGGTCGGTGAAGGTGCTTGAAAACTGCCTTGCCACCGGGAATCGCGGCGGAACGATCGTCGCCGACTATTACACGATTGACAACTGCACGTTCCTCTACGACAACGTGCAGTTGAACGGGACGAGCCGCATCGACAGGTTCGGATCGTATGCCTCTGGAGCGCGTATCAGCAATTCGGCGCTGATCCTTTCGCCGACGGCGGAGAACACCCAGGTTCCAGACCTGTACAACTGTCTTCTGCCAAAGCTCGGCTCGAACTCGTGGCGGTGGAGCCCGATTTCAGCTAACAACTGTCTTCTGAGCGAGACCGCCTTTTCTGCTTCGTGGGACGGCGAGCCGACGGAGGACGGCTACATAGGGCTTGATCGCGGCAGCAATGTATATGCCCCAGCAGGAGCCGATCTCGCGAACGCCCAGCGCATCCAGAATGCGGTCGTAGACATCGGCGCATACGAATACAACTGGATGCCGACCTATTCGGCGGCGTTTTCGAGGCGCGGCTGGGCCGAGGTCGTCGCGACGGCGGGTGCGGTGACGAAGGCGACGCCGGCTGGCATTTCGTTCGGGGCGGATGGATCCCTGACGGCGATAATGAGAAATGATCCCGGCAGGGACGTGGTAATTGAAGCGACGGTTGCAGAGGGGGCGCTTGTTGTTTCCGTGAACGGTGTGGAGCGCGGTCGTTTGACGAGCGGTCTCGCCAGGCTCGGCCTCGGCGAACTCCATGTAGGCGACAGGATCGAATTGGCATTTGCCGACGCTGGCAGCGCCGTCATCGCTGGGCTCAGGAGCGTCAGCGGTCTCGTTGTCACTGTGCATTGACGGTCAATCTCCAAGCAGGGGGTGGAGCAATGGACAGGAGGCGGTTCTTGGCAGGGCTCGGCAGTCTTGCGGCCACGGCGACATTGCCGGTACAGGGCAAGGAGGCGGGCGTAGATTCCATCTTTGCGAATCGTGGCCGCTACGAGCGCCTTTCGCTCGACTATGTGCATCTCCGAATCGGCCTGCCAAAGGCGTTCTCGGCCCTGCACATCTCGGATACGCATCTTGCCGCCGCGTATCCGCAGGAGCCGGAGGGGCGACAAAAGCTCAAGAAGGCTGCCATGCGTGTGTTTGGAGGCCGACAGGAAGAGGCTCTGCGCGATTCGCTCGCATGGGCGAGGGACAATGCAGACTACGTTATCCACACCGGAGACCTCATCGACTATCCGAGCGAGGCGAACTACGACCTCGTTCGGAAGTACTTCGGTGCGAACGTGCTGGGCTCGGTGGGAAACCACGAGTTCGCTCCGGACGCCTGGCCAGACCCTTCGCCGAATCCGAACGAAGCGTTTGTCGGGCAGCGGCGTAAGGCTCTTTCGCGCGCTTATCCGTTCAATGTCGAGTTCCAGGCGACGGTTGCCAACGGCGTCAACTTCGTCACTCTGGACGATGTCTACGGGACGGTGACGGAGCGTCAGGCCGCGATGTTCGAGGCAGAGGCGAAGAAGGGCCTGCCGATCATACTTTGCATGCACGTGCCGATCTACTCGGACGAGATTGCCATCGCTTCCTACAAGTATTGGATGAGGGGCGACTGGAAGACGCCGTCGCTCAAGTTCACCTCCGCCTCTGTGCCGGAGCCGAACAAGACTCGGCGTGCGCAGATGGAGGATTCCGTTACGCGCGAGTTCGTTGCTGCGCTGAGATCAGAGCGACTGCTCAAGGCGATCCTTGTCGGACACGAGCATTTCTCGATGCGCGACGTCTTTTCTCCTACGGCATGCCAATACATCGTCGGCGGAAACTTCATGTTCCATGGCCGAGAGTTTCTCTTCTCCTGACCGGGAGCGCGGCATCTGGAATCATATGCGCCATGTGGGGACAGTCCCCCGCTAGCCCAACCGGGGACACTCCCCCGTCTGCCGTCCCCTGCCAGCCCTCCGGATGCAAAGGGGGACTGTCCCCAAACGGATGAAGGGGGACTGTCCCCAAATGGGTGGTCCCCAAATGGGTGCTGGAGAAGGATGTGGCGCGATTGATGGTCGACAAGGAGGTGCAGAACGACAAAGGCATATACGAGTGTCTCCTTTCGGGCGGAACGCGGCGCGAGAAGCTTAACCTCCGGCAGTTCGACGATGACGAGAAGCGCGCGGCGTACGAGATGCAGAAGGGCATGTGCCCCCGCTGCGGGCAACACTTCGAGATCGAGGAGATGGAGGGCGACCACATCGTGCCGTGGTCAAAGGGCGGAAAGACCGTTCCCGAAAACCTCCAGATGCTCTGCCGTCGTTGCAACGCGCTGAAAGGCGACAGATGGAAGCCATGCCCACAGTTTGCAAATTGTGGGCATGGCTCGCGATGGTGGAGTGTCTCGGCATGCGTTTTTTTGCTATACTACCGGAGACGGCATGATGGACTTTCTGACAAGGCTTTGTGTTCTCGGCGCGGCGGCGCTGTTCGCCGCGTGGCTGGTGCTGGAGAACAAGGAACGCATCGCCCGCGCGGCGGACGCGCTCTTGAGGATTCCGCGCTGGCGCATGGCCGCGAGACGACTCAATCGGAGGGGATGACGGAATGAAACAGATCATGACGGCTATGGCTCTTCTTTGCATGGGCGGTCTTTCGCTGACAGGATGCGAACGGCCGCAAGAGAAGCCTCTTTCCGCAGAGGCCGAGGCATGCAGGACGCGAATAGTCGCGTTTCGCTCGAATGTTGGACTGGATTGTGGGAAGCTCCTGCGCGAGAGAAGGGAAATATGCGAACAAACGCTGTCCTTGACAAACGCCGAGGAACGTATTGTGATTTTTCGCGAGTTCGTGAAGGAGTTCTACAAGATAGATATCAGCAAATGCACCGTCAGAGAAGCTGGATACATGTTAGACTACTATTACCCGAATGTCGAGTATTTGGCATATTGCCTGTTAAAGACCGGCGGCAGCACGGATGAGGCTTGGCAGTCGCTTGTGATGGGACTTGAGAAATACAGGCAAATGTGCTTTGCGTATGGTGATGAAAACGACATGTCGGATGGCAAGGGGAGCGAGGCTGGCTATGGACGCAAAGTTGCGCAGTGGGGGCGGAAATATTGGAAAGGTTGTCTTCGGTTCTGCCGAGACACCACTATAAAACGTGTGTTTGGCGATGACAAGGAAACCGTTGAACGTCTTCAGGCGCGATTGGTGAAAAGGTTTGGCAAGATTGAGGAGAGGCGGTCGAGATGAACAGAGCACTCCTTCTTCTGTCTTCACTTGTGATTTCATTCGTAGCTGCCGCAGACGGCATCCTGCCTGAGCTCCCGCCGGTCGAGTACGCCGACACGGAGGTCGCGACAAATGTGGCGTTGGCGCTGTCGGCGGATGCGCCGCGACGACTGCGGTTCACGGTCGAACTCCAGGCTTCGCCGTCCAACAACGTCGAGGTCGCAGTAGGCCATGACGCCGACGAGGATGGATGCCTTTCCATGGACGAGGTCTCGCTTGCCGTCGGCTATGACTGCGGCGAGTGGTTCGTCCGCTCTGCGGCGGAGGACTCCGTATCGTACAGCGCCGTGGCCGATTCCGGACTGTTCCGCAGAACATACGAGATCGGCCCGCGCCGTGTCGACCCGGACTGGAATCTCGTCAAGGTGACGCGGCGCGGGCATGGCGCGGCGAACGAGAGCGTTTCGGTGGAACTCGTCGAATCCGGCTTCACCGTGCGGATCCAGTGAGCCAGGTCCAGTGCGCCCGCGTCATGGCGAGTTGGGCGAACAATCCCGGAATTGTGGTATTATGCACACGTTCCGCAGGGACAGTCCCCGCCGGACGCGCACAACCACAGGAAAGGAGAGATGCAATGGCAAGGACAAGAAGGATCAAGTTCTCGGATGCAAAGGGGGACTGTCCCCAAACGGATGATGCGCCGTACCCGCGCCGCAGTTGCCGCAGGGCGGGGGTTGTAGTATAATATGCGGCGTGGACGGCAATCGGACAATAAGGCAGCTGACGACGGGGATGCACGTCTTCCCGCGCCTGATCGCGGACAAGGTGAAGAAGTACGTTGACAAGACGGCACAGGTGACGGGATGAATTTCGGGAAGACGCGGTTCAGCTGGATTGTGCGCGCCATGTTTGGCTCGTGCCTGGCGTTTGTCTATCTCGCCGGCGCCACGGGCCTGTCGTCAGACAGTTCCATATGCCCCGCGATGGTGGAGAATGTCTTCCTCGCGTATCTGCCGGTGGAGATGTCCCTTCATGTCCATCGGTTTCGCCATGCCTTAGCGTTCTGGGGGATGGTGGCCGGATGGATGGTGTTCTACCCGAACGCTCCGTACATACTCACCGACTATTTCCATCTTGCGCATGTGGACCCGTACGTGGCGAGTGGCCGTCGAATACTGCGGCCCGACATGAGACTGTGGCTCACGTTCACGGTCCTGTCGGTCAGCGCGGTGGTCGGCGCCATTCTGGGAACGTGGAGTCTCGACCACGTGGCCGGCTTGATCCAGGAACGCATTGGCAGGCCGAAGGCCATATGGCGCTTTTCGACAGTCGCGATGCTTGCGGCGCTTTCTTCCGCGGGGATATACCTCGGCAGGTTTGCCCGCATTCATTCCGTGCATCTGTTCACGCGCCCGCACCGTGCCTTCGGCGAGGTGTGTTCGTCCATTGGCGTGAACATGCTCGAATTCGTCGTGCTTGTTTCGCTCGTGCAGCTGGCGCTGTGGGCCTGCCTGCGGTTCCTGATTGTCTCGTCCGGGGCGCTGGGGTCGCCGGACAGACTAAATGCAACTAGTGGCAGGTTAAATGCACTATAGTCCTGCGTTGTGCATTTAGCCTGCCGAAATGCATTTAACCTGTTGTCTCCACGGTGTCCGTCCGGAATTGCCTCGGCTTCGCTGCAGGGCTGGCGTTCGGTCTCGACAATCCGGAATCGCGCCCGGCAGACCGCCTAGACAACAGGCCGTCTATAGCCAGTCAACCTCGGCGG
>JAFRBA010000162.1 GCA_017405115.1 Kiritimatiellia bacterium | reverse complement strand
CCTTGCAGTCTGCGCGGGCGTTGCGCATGCCGCCGGGAAGGCTGGGCCTGCCCGCCGGCTCAGTGCTTCGCCGCTGGCTGGCCGACTTCCGCGTCCGGCTTCTTGGGGAAGAGGATGTCGGTGACGTCTGTCCCTGGATTCGCCGCAACCGCCGCGAACGCGTCAGCCATTGCACAAGCAGAAACCATCATCATCTTCATATTCGTATCTCCTTTGTGTTTGCCGCCAAAAGTGTTCAGAAAATTACGGAAAAAAGGTCAAGACCCTATGGCGTTCCCTGCGCATTCGATCTCAGGACCGGAAATGATCCATACCGGGCCAAAGAGCCCACTTTCGTTGTTGGACTTGTCAAATGCGCCTTGCCGCCTGTCGTATACTGACACTGGCGGAAAGTCATTTGCTATCCTGTCCCGCACGCATGGGGCAGAAAGCGCATTCGCAAGCGTGTTGGCAACCGTTACTTCCAGTACGTTTAGGCCCTCTTCAAGACGGACGTCAAACCGGTACGGCCCGAAAAACTTCTTTCCGGCATCTTTGCCATTCAGCCTTACACCGCACGCCCAGCACACGCGTCCGAGATCCAGCATGGCGCGACCACCCCTCCTGACGACGAATTCCGTGCGATAGACGGCCTTGCCGCTGAACGAATCGCCAAAGGTCTTTCTCCAGTCGCCAAGAGACGTCCTGACCGGCTCGTCGTCGTGGTTCACAATCTCGAAATCCGACTTGCCTACGACGTGGTCGGCGGTCTTTCTGACCGTCCAGCCGCTTGAAAGTTCATTTGTGACCGTCGTGCCGGAAATCGGCTTGCATTCGTCCGCCGAAGCGCCGACGACGAACATTGACGACCCGAATGCGGGGAAGTGCCAGTCAAGAATCCCGGAGACGGCGCCCGTCTCGACATATCGCCCCTTCTCGGCATTGCACCACACCACGTTGCCTGGCTCGGCGAACTCCAGCGAGACATCGCCCGGCCACTGGCTCTCGTTCACGATAAAATACAGCATCTCGCTTCCGCTCTTTCGCTTCGCCACGCGCAATTCCCGCCTAAGCTCCCCTCTTATCCGCATCGTCGGCACAACCTTGTCAAGCTCATCCGGCCCAAGCACATTGCCTCCTGCCACGCGAAAGTCTTCAAGCCTGCGCCTGGCCGAATCGCCCATCCACCGGGAGGACGGAATGACGACCGTACCGTAGCGCATAGCCCCGACGACAAGCTTCCCGTTGTCGATTCCGGCATCTGCAATCTGATATTCGTCGATGAACTCGTATTCGCAGTTCATGCGGTCGAGCATCCCCGCCACGGCATGATGGGCAGTTCCCGCCATGTCCGCGTAAATCCCGCCTGCGCGGAACCCCCGTTCGTCATACAAGACCGCGATGTCAGTCGCCGCGTCACCCTGCGCCAGCATCGACGACGTGCGTGCGACGTATTCGAAGAACGGCCTTTGAAACTCCCAATAAGGAGCGACCGGACCGGCATGAGGCTCGAAGAGCGCCATCCACTGCCCTGCGTTCGACAATGCGTAGTACCCGAATACGAACAGGTTTGCACCGCGTACCATCTGGAAGTCCACTACCCACTTCATCTCGTCGGGGGTCAGCGAGTCTCCATAGATCCCAAACGATTCGGAAAGCACGTGCATTGTGCCGTTCTGGTGCGCGGCGGACGCAGCATATCGCGGGAATGGCGCCTGTCGGCCGGCATCCACGACAGACGACGGATAGAGCTGCCGCCAAATTGCATCAACGCCCGGCACATCCAGCGCCCGAAGGCTCTTCAGCAGAGCCCCGTGTCCGTACTTGCCGGAAAGCTCCGGCACATCCTCGCCGTCAAGATGGCCTCCCGACAGGACGCCGTGGGAACGGCACCACCGCCGAATCGGAACGAGAAACCTCTCGACGAACAAATCCGCCATGACTTCATGGTAGTCGATGCGCACTCGTGTCAGACGGTCATCCAGCGTCTCCCGCTTGCGCGCAAGCAGCTCTGGCATGAACGGCAGAATGTCATACCCCTTGCGGCGCACGAACTCATCCGCAAAATCCGTCGCCCACCCGACATGGCCGTTCAGGTTGCAGACCGGATGGCTGGGCTCGTCCATAAAGGCAAAGCGCACGGCCTTGCCGAAGTGCCTGCCGACGTATCGCGCATACGATTCATGGGTGAATTCGACAAACCGCTCCGTCGCGCCAGGTTCAATGACCGACGGGTAGTTGTCCCTTCCTGCGCCATACGGTCTTCGCCACATTGCGCCGCCCTCGGAACCAGAATCCCCGCACCCGAAAAAAGCCTGCCGAAAACGCCCCTCCCCGTCCGATGCCGCAACCATCCCGCAAGCGCCGCCAGACGGCCACCCTCCCTCGTCGTAGAGCCAGGCGTTCATGCCAAGCCCTGCTACGTGGTCGATGACGTTTGAGAATATGGAAAGGTATTCCGGCGTAAGATAGCCGGGCGACATGTTCGAGCGGAACTTGCCGGGGCGGAAACCATCCGGGACTGGATGTATGCAGACGCTGCGCACTCCGTTCGACGCCATGTCGTCGAGCTGTGCGTTCAGCTTCGCCGCATCGAGCCGATCGTTCCACATCCAGAAGTATCCCGGCGAAAACAGGCTCTCCGGCTCTCGAAACCTTGCCCTGTCGAAAGCCGCCTGCGCGCTGGCAATGCATAATGCCGCAAGCGACGCCGTGACCGTTTTCAGTGCCACAACATCACCTCATTTCGCTCCTTTGACAATGTCCAAGAGCCTGTCGCGGGCCTCGTCCATCGCAGACACCGTACCAGCGTCGGCCGCCTCCTTCACGATTGCGTCAGCCTTGGCGAGCGTCGCTGCATCGTCCTTGAATCGGTTGCGAAGCCATGTAATGAGCCGCACATCCTCAAACCCCATGTCCGCCGCAAGCTGCCGGCGTGAAAGGAGCGCGGCGTCGTTGGCGAAGTCGACGTAGAGCGTGGCATAGTCGTCGTAGCGGCCAGGCGTGGTGAAGTCGTTCGAGTCGAACGGACTCCCCGCCGCCGCCGTCATGTGCCAGAACGTGGCGATTTCGCGGTAGCCGTCGCGCATGTTCTCCCAGTAGTCGCGGCGGTAGGCAGTCGGACTGGTCTCCTTTGTGATTATCGAGTACGTCCAGACCTCCTTGAGGTTCTGCGCGGCGACAAGACGCTTCTTCTCGTCCGTCACCTTAGGGCGGTACAGCTCGATCACGTCGTACACCTCAGCAAGGCGCGGCAGAGCCGCATTGATCGCCTTAGACTCCAGAAAGACCGGTAACGGGTCGGTCATCGTGAGGTTTGCCGCGTCCTCCGCCTTGATCACCTTCGCCGCATGGTAGGCACGGCTGATCGACGACTTGAACGTGGGATCGTCGATCTCTCCCGACGGCTCGTCAATCGGATACCAGTAGATCCGGTCCTTGCCGATCCCATAGCGCGCCCTTACATGCGCGGCGAATTCGCGCACCAGCGCCTGGACGCCCTTCTCCCACTTCCCGTCGCCCGGTACGCAACGCTGTCCCTGCGCGTTTAGCGGCGCGTTCCACGGATGCCCCGCCTCCATCCCCATGTAGATCCAGAGCTTCATCCGCTCGCGCGGCAGACCACCCGCCAGGACCGCATCAAAATGCCGATCGACATGCCCGAAGTCCTTGACTGCAAAAATCCCGTCCTTGCGCTCGCATGGGAATATCCAGCTTGCAGTCATGAACACCACGTTGTAGCCACGGTCGATCAAGAGCTTTGCGACATTCCTTGCCCCGTCGCCGCACGCGAACGTGTTCCCGACATAGTCGTATCCGGCGCGGTCGGCAGCAACCTCGTCAAGATTCGCGGCCACGACCTCCACCTCTGCCACGACAGACTCGTCCGTAAAACCCGGCGTCGCCTTCTTGAGCGAAAGCTTCGCCTTGTACGTCCCTGCGGCAAGCCCGTGCGTATCAAGCTCAATGTATATCGGCGCGGTCTCCTTCGGCGCCAGACGCAGCACACTATTCATCATCAGTGGCGCAATGGGGTCGTACAGAACCCTTCCCGCCCTGTCCGCAATGGCGAAGCCATGCGAAAACGAGATGCGACGCGAAACCGCATCGGAGGACTCAACCCTGAACTGGCCGACAAATGGCTTGTCCGTCAGGTTCGCCACGGCGAACACGGCTACGGCGCGCGAGTTTCGCGCCGCACGCATCCGAACAGTTTCAAGCGGACGAGACTTTTCGTCCGGAACAATCCTGTTACCCCAAGGTTTTTCGGGACGGAACATCAAGATGGACTTCCCGGCAAGCGATGCCGAGATGATTGCCTTGTCCACATCTGCAAACATCTTTTCAATGTCCGCAAATTGCGCCGGATCGCCGCCGCGCTCTTCAACTGCAGCCACAAGCTGAGACCTCAACTCATCAAACCTCTCAAACTTCTCAAACTTCTCAAACCTCGCCTTGACATCCGCAAGCTTGCGCGAAAAATACGCCTTCGTTCCGCCGAATATCGCCCGTCCAAACGCATCTATGTTGCTGAACTTGCCGCCCACCGCCGCCCACGTGGACATTCCGCCGCAGGTATTCCCGCACCGCGTGAAGTTGATTCCGAACACGTCGCCCGGCTTCAGAGGAGACCTGAACACCTCTGAAAACGGCACCGCGAACATCACGCGGAAACCATTCGCCGTGTCTTTCGCCTCGGCTGTTGCCGCCGATTTCCACTCGCCATCCATCACATCCGCCTCCGTGTTCCGCCGCGCGGAAAACACGCCGCCCGCGTTTGCGGAATACTGGTAATAGACGGACGATCCCAGCGAGGGGCGGATGAACAGCTCCACGCCGTCGCCGGCCCATGCGTTTGAGGCACTTTTCGATGCTGTCATCCCCTTCGGCACAGGACAGTCGATCGTCACGCGCATGCGGATGGAATTGATCTCAACCTTCGCCGTGGACGCCGCCGCAACGAACTTGTCTTCGGCGCTCACCATCAACCCAAGCGCCTCGCCCTCGTGGTCGAGCACGCGGAAGCGCCCAGTCGCCCCCCGCCCGTTTTCATCCAAGACGAGCACATCGTCTGCAACAGCAAGGCAAGTTGCCGATGCAACCGCCATCAGAAAGACAATTGATTTCATTGCCGCGCCCCCCGCATTCCACAAAGATACGAAATGACACCGTCGAGAATGGCCGTCGCTTCCGGGCGCCCAGACATGAGGTCAAGTCCCCATGTCGCAATCTGACGCCCGCCTTCCAGTTCCGCCATGTAGGCATAGCAGGAATCCCCACCCTCCCCGGCAATGATCAGAGTCTTCGCGTCGGCTCCGGCGAACGGCAGTTTGCGCCCCTTGCCGATCGTGCCGAAAAGAAGCGGCGAGAGAAACCCTTCATGCGGCAGAAGCGCGAGTGCCGGGTGCTTTTTCAGCGCCGTCCCCACCTGTGCGCCCATCGACCACCAGCCCAATGAAACGTCCGGCGACAGCTGCCTGTAGGCGCTCTGGTTCTCAGGGGATATTTCGCGCCCCAGCGACCAGAACTTGCATCCGCCGGCGGGCGTTCTGTTCACGTCGCCAACCGCAACCGTACGCTGCCCACGACCTGTCGCCGCCGCAAGGAGCGGGTTATCGGCCTCCGCCACGACAATCTCCGCCCGTTCGGCATCAATTGCGCCGCGCACGTTCCTGAACAGCTTCGCAAACGCCGGGCGCAGTGCGTCGGAAACGGCGAGGAACGAACCGTCGGGCGTTTCGCGCCTTGGGAATATCCAGAACTCCCGGTCGTTTGTCCCCACACCGCCCACATGCGCGGACAACGTCGCCTTCACGGCCTTCGGCACCTCGGGGAATGCGAGTTCCGCATGCGCCACCTTGCGTGCCGGCCCCAGCGCCTGCGCCCCCACAGGCGCACAGCCCGAAAGCAGCACCTTGCCGTCTGCCGCAAGACACCACTCCAACCGCGCGTCAGGCCCCAATAGGCGTTCGCCATAGTGCGCAAAGAGGAAATCCACCCCAACGCACTCGCCGGAACGGAACACACGCTCATTTCCCGGCACATCGAAAAGCACCGCCGACGCAGAATTGAAACGCGCCAACGACTCGGGCGCCGCGCCGCAATCCTTCGTCTCCCAGAACGGATTGAACACCCCCTGCGCCGTAAAGGTCTCTTTCTGACGCACCACCACATCGACAATCGTCCAGAGACAGTAGCCGTCGCAATGGGGATCTGCCCGCGCCGATTCGACGCCGCTCTTGTGCCAATGCCGCTGAAGCGCATGCTGTGCACGCTGGAGCAGTTCGCCCCATCCGCCGTCCAAGCCCGCATCCGCAAGGAACCTTTGTCGCTGGCTTCTCGTAACAGGCGGCGCCCAAGCCCCCGAGAAGCGCTCCTCCAAACGTGCGTCAAGCTTGACGGTCCGGTTCAGGTATTCGTGGCACACGAACGGACGCTCCGGATCGATGCTGCCGCGCGGCCATTCCGTCACCGGACCGCCCTCGTAGTCTGACGTTCCCTTGGGGTTGCACTTCGCGAACTGCGAGTCCATGCCGATCTTCAGCCTGTCGGGGTCAAGGCTCTTGGCAAGCCGATAGAGGTATTCGTCCAGCCGCCGCCCGAACGATCCCTCGTTTCCGTTGGAATAGACGGCGAACGACGGATGCCTGCGGAAGTTGCGGTGAAGTTCGAGCATGTCTTTCACCGGATCGAACTCCACCTCTTCCGTGGGGATGTCGCCGTTGATGTACGGCAGCTCGGGCTGCACGAGGATCCCGGCTTCGTCCGCCGCCTCGAAATATTCCGGCACTTCGCAGTGCGTGTGCAGCCGCACGAAGTTGAACCCCGCCGCCCGCGCCTTGCTGAGATTGCGAAGGTGAAAGCCACGGTCCGCCGGCGGCACGCCTGTAAGCGGATAGACGCTGTCGTCGCCAAAGCCGCGCAGGAAGTACGGACGGCCGTTCAGGTAGAGCTCCTTGCCGCGCACCTCAAGCTTCCGAACGCCGAAGCGTTCGCGCCGCGCATGCACGACCCTGCCGCCCTCGACCAGCTCGACGAGGCCGGTGTAGAGGTTGGGACGCTCCGGCGACCATGGGCGCAGTTCCGCAAGCGGCAGCCGCACAACCGTCTCGTCCTCTGCCGCGACTGCTGCGCTGACCGTCTTGTCCCCGACCGTGAAGCGGATCTGGCAGGGCGCGGTCGCCCCGCCAACCGCAACATGCGCTTCTGCCGCCCTGCCGTCGAAATCCCCGCGCACCCATACGTCGTCAATGAACGTCTGCGGCGTGGCCTCAAGCTCCACGTCGCGGTAGATGCCGCCCCATCTGTTGACGTTGTTGAAGCATCCCTTGCGGCCCCTCAGCAGGTTATCGACCTCGGCGATGACCTCCGCCTCGCCGCCGGGCGTTACGCAGTCCGTCACCTCGTACTTGTAGGTGCCGCAGTAGTTGGCCACATGCGCAACCTGTTGCCGGTTGACCCAGAACCACCCCTGCGCATTGACGCCGCCGATCTTCAGCCAAATGCGTTTCCCCTTCCATGCTTCGGGAATCCTGACGGCGGTGCGATACCATCCTTCGCCAAAGAAGACGTGACGCAACGGCTTCTGCGAACAGTCGATGCGAAAGCTCCAGGGTTCGCTGATCCCCGGTTCGCCTACCCCTTGCGCCTCCCAGCATCCGGGAACGCGCAGCTTCCGTGCCTCGCCCCATGGCGCCACATCCGGGAAGAACGGGCGGTCATGGCTGTTGCGCCGCGTGTGCTGGTCATGCCGCCGCGCCAGAAACTGCCAGTCGCCGCGCAGCGAGATCACGTCTTCAGACGGCATCTGGCAGACGGAATTGACCACGGCAAGATGCTTTCTGCGGCATCCCCAGGTCTCATCACCGCTGAAACAATCCTCGTGGCGAGTCGTTCGTGGTTCGTGGCCCGTGGGCGAGTCAACTCCTCCACGGGCCGACCAACCAGCCGACCAACTGACCACCAACAAAAGAACCAACCATTTCATCGCCTTTCTCCTAACCAACCACTGACCACTGATCACTAACCGCTCACCACTAAAATTCCACCAGCGCATACGAGAGCGGCTGCATCTTGATCGTCACGGCGCCGTCCTCGTCCGGCATAAGCGGCACTTCCGTATAGCTCCGCACCAGATCCGTAAGATGGGCGCGGACGCAATCCATTTTACATTTAACATTT
Source organism: Kiritimatiellia bacterium (assembly GCA_017405115.1). Next base: position 8,200 of record JAFRBA010000162.1, on the reverse strand, counting down.
TCAATCTTGCATTTGACCTTCACGTCGCTCGTCACGTTGTTATCGGACGAATACCGCACGAGGAACATCGCGACCTTGCCGTCCTTGCCCTTGACCGCCGTCGCATACAGCCCCTTGCCTTCCGGCGCCGTCGCCTTCACCTGCGTTCCGTAGTCCTTCATCCGGCTCCACGCATAGATGGCGTAATACGCCTTGAGCGGATAGAGCCGCACACGGTCGAAGAGGCCGTTGAAGATCGTGGAGATGCGCGCATCGTAGTACATGAGCATATCGACCGGCGCATCCTGGCACGATGACATCACCGCCGCCGTAAACGCCGCCCCTTTCAGGTTGTTTTCGCCGCAGATGGCATCCGCCGAATAGACGTAGTCGCCCGTCCAGCCCTTCACGTAGTTCCATTCGTTCAAGATGGACTCAGACTTCTCAAAGCCGTACTTGTCGAGGAGCTTGCGCATCCGCGCCGCCTTCTCGGCCACATTTGACGGCTCCACCGAATAGACATGCCAGCTGAAGAAGTCGAGCGGCACAGAATTCGTCTTGCAGTGCGCGATGAAGCGCTCACCCCACGCCTCGTCTCCCGCCAGCGCCGGACCTCCGATCTTCAGGTGCGGGAACTTCCCCTTCAGGTGCTTCGCCGCCACGGTGTAGAACTCGTCGAACTGTTCGCCCGTCCCCGCCCATGTGCGCGGGTTCGTCTGCCACATCCAATGGCCGAGATCCGGCTCGTTCCAGATTTCCCAGTAGCGCACCTTGAACTGATCCCTGTATGCCTCCGGCATCTCCCATCCCCAGCCCTCATTGTAGTGGCGGATTATGTGCTCGCAGACGCGCGCCCACTTGGCGAAATCCTTCGGCGGATAGATGCCGTACTTTTTCGTGCCGTGCTCGATGGTCTGCCCGAGACGGAAAAACACCTCCGTGCCGGCGGCGCGGATCGTGTTCAGATACTCGTCCGTGAAGGTGAAGTCGTAGTTCTTCGGGTCGTTCTCGTCCGCGTCGAAATCGGGGAACACCGCCGTGATATCGACGGCGTGTGCACCGCCGGGAACGCAGTTGATGGAGTCGTGCGTGCGTGCGAACGGCGTGCGCAGTGCGCGGTACTCGTCGAAGTTGCCGCGCATCTGGTCGTCCTTCGCAAGCTTCTTCACGCTCGGCCCGTTGTTGACGGCATGCATGTCCTTGACCGGCCCGATCTCGACGCCAGGATCGACCGCGACAAAAAACTCCTCAAGACCTGCGGCAAACAGAATCGGAACTTGAAGGTGCAGAATGGAAAACGCCAGAATGCCAACCCATTTTACACTCTCTGCTTTGCACTTTGCACGTTGCACTCTATCTCCTCCCCTTTACTGCACGATGAGCATCAGCCCCAGTCTGCCGATGCGAACCCTGCCGCCGCCGTTGCCGAACGACAGCGCGTCGACGGAGAACGCGCCGGCGTTCGAGTCCGTGCGGGTGATCGTCAGGGTATTCGCTCCGCTCTGAAGATACTCTGCAAGGACCCCGAACGATGCGAAGCTGCCTGGAGCGACGGAGAGCTCGGTGACTTCCCTGTTGTCGTCGTCGTAGCTGACGACACTACGCCCGTTGATCGCGACCGTGAAAGTCGCCGCCACGGACTCCGGCGAGGCCGCGATCTTGAGAAGCTGGTTCTTCACCTCCGTCGACGGAAGGTCGAACGTCAGCGCAAGGCTGCCGCCGGCCGCAATCACGTTCGGCGCATCGCGGAAGTCCGCATTCGCCGGATAGGCATACGACGCCGCCCCGCTCCCGTAGAATTCGGCGGAGCTGCCGTTCTCAACGCCGATGCGCACTACGTCTGGCGATGGGAAACCGAACACCGCCTTCACGTCCTTCTCCGAAAGCGCATACGGCCACACCGCCGCCTGATGCATCCAGCCACGGAAATAGCCTGTGTCGTCGTTGGACGACGACCACGACGTTGCGCTTCTGCCGCTGGATTGCCCAATGTACATTCCGCTCCACGTATTGGGCGTACCCGCCCCGCCGCTCCCGAAGTAATGGGGGCCAAGATTCTGGAAATCCCCGCCCTCCACGCAGGCATAGACATAGCCGTAGTTGTTGCTCACGACGACAGCAATGTCAATCCACTTGCCCTGCGCCAAACGGTTCTTCGCCTCGCCACTCTGCGGATCGGTGATGGCGAAGTTCGTCTTGCCGCCGCTCAAGTAAACGTACAGATTCTCCGGATTTGTGCCTTGCAAGGTCAGACACATGCCACGGCTATTCGTCCACTCATAGCCGGTTCCGAAGACTTGCGCCCTGCAGTTCGTCGGATTCTGGAACGAGTCGATCTTGAAGCGGGCAAACGCCGTGTAGGCCACGGCATTGCTGATCGGGAAAATCGATGCGTACATGCAGCCGCCCTTGCCGTAGATCACGCCGTTCGCATTAGTATAAGACTCCTGCCTGAAATACATACAATCCTCTCCCGGCAGTGTCACGCCTCTGTACGGGCAGACCACATCGGAAGTCGTGTGCACGATGTTGCCTGAAGGGCCTCTGACCGTCCACGCATGCGCAGATGAATTGGGATAGGCCGTGCGCAGCACGTCGCGGAACGCCTCACCGTCGTGACGGTACCAGCGATACGAGCCCCCGAATGGATCGCCATCGACCACGGATGCGACCGGAATATTCCCTTCCGCGACGACGAGCGACATGCAGTCGATCTCCATCTTCCCCGCGTTCGCGTCCGTCCGCGTCACGGTAAGCGTGTTCGCGCCGGACGAGAAGAATCCGCCGGGCACCGTGACGACGGCGCTCTGCCCTGCTGTGGAGGCGACGTTCTCGGCGACCGTCCTCCCGTTCAGCGACAGATCGAACGTGCCGGAAGCGGAAACCGAAGTCGTCTTGAACTTGAACGTGCGCGTCTTCGCGAATGTCGCCGCGTCAAGATCGAAATTCACGTTCACAGAAGCGTTGGCCGCCGCAAGCTCACCCTTCATGTTCCGCCAGTCATTCACGGTCTCCAGAGTTGCTGCGCCGCTCCCGGCGAACTCCAGCGACATGTCGTTGGCGACGCCCACCTTCCAGTCGTCACCTTCTGCGCATCCGTCGCGGAAGGCGTTCAGCACCTCGTCGCGCGAAAGCGCACGATCCCACACCGCGACCTGCTGGTACCAGCCGCGGAAGCAATAGTTGCCAGAAGTGGCCTGAGAAACTCCGACCATTCCATTGTCTATAGGACCACCAAGCGCAAGCTTGTATCTATTTGAAAACAATGATGATGGAATGGCCACATCCTTATCTCGTGTTCCTTCATACCAGCTGCCGTTCTCGGTCTTGTAGTATAGCTTGTTGACGCGGCCAGAAACAGTTATCGCCATATCAACCCACTCGCCGATTTTGAGCGTCTTCGATGAGTCGCTTTGCATATCCGTGAAGTCGTCGACATTGCTTCCATGATACGCGCGAACATACAGATTGTCTGCCGGCCCGCATAGCTGCAAGTCGAGCCCAGATTGGCCGCTCCATCCATACCCCAATTGAATCACCTTTATCTGCGTGTCTGCTGTAGGATCAATGCGCGATTCCACCTTGAAGCGCAGCATTACCGTGTATGACGCTTTGTTCGTGGCGGCGACCGGCTGGTCAACGGTTATGCGCGATGTTGATGCCTTAGACATGTCTTCCAAAGTGTAGGGCTGCTTGAAGTGGACAACCGAGCGGTTCCTGAGCGTCTTTCCTGCATACGGCGCCGGCACGTCCATCGTCTCGACCATGATGCTTGCACGAGCTCCGCCAATATTGAATGTATCGCCCGCAGGATTCGAGGCAGAGCCTATGTAGAGCGCGTTTGCGAACTCATAATCGTCAAGATAGGCATTTGACGCCTGCCGCGCGCCACGGAAGTAGAACGCCGCATCGTCGAACGCATTGGCGTTGCCGGTCACGTCCGCCGCCGGCTTCAGAGAGAAGCGGGCTTCGTCCTCTGCGGCGTTCTGTGCGGCTTCCGCCGCCGTCAAATCGCGGCTGTAGAGGCGCACGGCCTTGATTTTGTAAGTTGCGGTGGCCGAGCCAACGGTCAAGGCATCGGTCAAGTCCGTCGCCGCGTTATAGAACGCCGCCTGAAGCGTCGCGAAATCCGACCCGTCGACCGCAACGCTGCCGCCCGATGACTTCGTCCTGAGCGAATACGTGTGGAAACGGCAGATGAACTGCTTGCTGTTCCAGTCGCAGCGGCGAACGGGTGCGCCGGCGAACTGACGATTGGATCCGTCGTAGTAGGTGCCGCCGACGACATGCTGCGCGCCGACCTGCCGGAAATAGAGGCTGATGCGCGGATTGGCGGCCAGCATTCTTGATGACGTCAAGGTCGCATCAAGCGTCTCGTCCGCCGCGCAGACGACCTCCAGCGTCAAGTTGGGCGTGCCCGATGGATCCGCAAGGCACGACACTCCCGAGACGCTCCCGGACACATGGTCGAACGTCATCGTGTCCGCGCCGATGGTCAGTCCGGAGGCGGGAAGCGTCAGATCATGGTTGTTCCCGGAAAGATCCTTCCACACCGCAGGAGAGTCCGAATGCGAACCCACGCCCGCGTTGTCTATGGCGTCGTACCTCAGGACAAGTCCGTCCGTGACATACGCGCCAAAAGCGCATGTCGAGGCAAAGACGGCCGCAAATGAGCACAATACAAGCTTATGATTTTTCATGGTGCTGTCTCCCGTGTGTTTTGAGTGTAGTATACCACAACAGCGTGTCACCAACAATCCGACCTTTGGAGGGTATACGACTTTTTCGTCTTTTATGGTATAATCCACGCTGTTGATGAATCGCAGACTACTAGCACCAGCCCTGGTTCTCGCTTTTTTGCAGGCGTCACAAGGCGTCTCCTCCGCGACGAACCATGTCGTCCGCAGCGCGGCGGAGCTCGACGCCGCGCTCAAAGAGGGGCGCATCGGCGCACACTTCGACATCACGGCGACAGTGACTTATCCATGCAACTCGATCTGCTGCACGTTCGCCGTGGAGGATGCGTCCGGCTCCGTCGTCCTGCGCGAGGACGCATTCTTCCCGAAGTGTCCCATGAAGGCGGGCGACCGCGTGCAGATCACAGGCAGCACGTTCAAATACAGGGAATCGGGCTCTGTCGCAGCCTCCGACAGCAAAGCGCGCATAATCTCCCATGGCCCGCCCCCGACGCCAGTCGAGACTTCAATACCGGAGCTGCTGGAGGGTCGCCACGTCAACAGGCTCGTGCGGCTCTGCGGGATGGTCCGCGATGCATTCATCGACGAAATCGATCCGCTGTGGGGGTATCTCGTCCTCCAGGACGCCGGGCGGACGTTCTACGCGACCTTCGCGTCACCATCGCCGGACGTCCATGCAATAAACGCGCTTGTCGGCGCAACGATTCGGCTGACGGGGCTGTACAACCCCTACATCGTGGGGTCTCGCCGGACAGGCGGGCTACAGATGCTCTTCTCCGGTCTTGACGCGGTGGAGATAGTCCAGCCAGCTCCAAAGAACCCCTTCGACGTACCTCTCCTCGGATCGGAACGGGAACTCCGGGAAGCCATCGTGAGCGGAATGGGCAGGAGACGCGCAGTCGGCCGCGTCGTGGCGGTCTGGCACGGAGACCGCATGCTTCTGCGCACGTCCGACGGCCAGACGGTCAGGGTTGACCTTCAGGAACGGAATCCTCCGGAGTTCGGCGCGGTCATAGAATGCGTCGGCATCCCCGAAACCGATCTTTACCGTTTCAACCTGTCGCGCGCCGTCTGGCGACCCGCAGCCCCGGAAGCGGCAATCCAGCAGGAGGCCGAGCCAGAGGCGATTTCGGCTTCGCAGCTGCTGACGGACAGGAACGGCGTTCCTGCGGTGCAGGTACGCTACCACGGGAAGCCGGTTCGCGTTACGGGCATCGTCCGCAGCCTGCCGGCCCCCGGCCATCCATACGACAGGCTCGGCCTTGAATGCGACAGGAGAATCGTGCCGATTGACGCAAGCGCATGTCCGGCGGCATTCGACGGAGTCGAGATAGGGTGCATAGTCGAAGTCTCCGGCGTTTGCCTGATAGAAACCGAGAACTGGAGGCCAAACGCCCCGTTTCCGCACGTCGAAGGGGTGGCGGTGGTCGTGCGAACATCAGCCGACGTGCGCATAGTCTCGCGTCCGCCCTGGTGGACGCCAAAACGACTGATGACCGTGATCGGCGCCCTGCTCGCCGTGCTTGTCGGGATATTCGTCTGGAACAGGTCGCTGAACCGCCTCGCCGAACGGCGCGGCGCAGAGCTTTCCGAGGAGAAGCTCGCAAGGATTTCCTCCGACATGAAGGTCGGCGAACGCACACGGCTTGCAATCGAGCTGCACGACTCGCTGTCGCAGAACCTGACCGGCGTGTCGCTGGAGATCGCCACCGCAACCAAGCTCGCGGGACAGGACCCAGGCGGCACACTCGGCCACCTCGAAATCGCGGCAAAGTCCCTCAAGTCCTGCCGCGACGAACTTCGGAACTGCATCTGGGACCTCAGGAACTACGCGCTGGAGGAGAGGGACATGAACGACGCCGTGCGCCGGACCCTTGCACCGTTCGTGGACGGGATAGAGCTCGTCGTCCGGTTCAACGTGCCACGTGAGCGGCTCGCTGACGACACAGCGCACGCCCTTCTCAGGATCATCAGGGAGCTAGTCCTGAACTCCATACGGCACGGGCGAGCCAAGACAGTAAGGATCGCCGGATGTATCGAAGGTGACCGGCTCCTCTTCTCGGTTTCGGATGACGGCTGCGGCTTTGACCCCGGCGACCATCCCGGAATACGCGACGGACACTTCGGGCTTCAGGGGATTCGCGAACGCATCAACCATTTCGGCGGCAACATGTCGGTGGAAAGCGAAATCGGCAGAGGATCAAAGGTGTCGATATCGCTCAGCATGAACGAGGTGGAGGCATGAGGCGAAGCGCAAAAATCAGGGTGCTCATAGCAGACGACCACGCCATGGTTCGCATGGGGCTTGCGTCGCTTCTTGGTACGGAGCCGGACATCGAAGTCGTCGGCGAGGCCGAGGACGGCGACGACGCAGTCAAGAAGGCCGTGTCGCTCAGACCCGACGTCGTGGTCATGGACCTCGTCATGCCGAAAAAGGACGGCGCGGAGGCAACTTCAGAGATACACGGACTTTTGCCTGAGGCGAAGATACTGCTGCTCACCACGTTCGGCACCGCCGACGGCGTGGCCCACGCCCTTGCCTCCGGCGCGACGGGCGCGATGATGAAGAACGCCGACTTCTCCGACCTCGCCGCAGCCGTGCGAACCGTCGCCTCGGGCGGCAACGCCGTGTCGCCGGAAATCGAGCGGTTCATCCGAGAAGACCCGCCCGTGACAAATCTCACGAAGAGGCAGGGCGAAATCCTCGCCGCCGTCGTGCGCGGGCTCACAAACGACGACATCGCAAAGCAGTTCTCCATACAGCGGTCAAGCGTAAAGGACCACCTCACGGCAATATTCGACAAGCTCGGCGCGGCCAACCGGGCGGAGGCGATTTCGATCGCCCTCAGAAAGCACCTGCTGAGGCCGTAGCTTCGGCGCGGCCCGCTAGTCTCCGAGGCCGGCGAAGCGCATGATCCCGAAAAGGGAAATCGCGTGGTTGTCGCCGAGCGTGAGCGAACTCCCGCTAGTCTCCGCCGGACGGCTGTCCACCTTCTGCTCCCTGCCCTTGAAATTCCTGACAAGGTTGAAGTTCCAGCTGTCGTACGCCCTGGGCGCTCCGCCCTCCAACGCCGAGAACGGCACGAATAGCTCCGCCGTCCATCCGGACTTGGACCGCCTGACGGCGAGCCTGCGCCCGTCGGCCTTCCACGAGAGGTCCGGAGGCTGCGAAATCGGCAGGAGCCTCTGCTTGCCGGCGTAGAACCGCCCGAGCGCGTCGAAGCCGAGATGGTACTTGACCTGCTTGCCGAGGCCGGGCGAGAGGAACATTTCGTAGTTGTCGTTGAACCACAGCCCCGACGACTCGTCGGCCGTGGCGGGCTCGGGCGCGGAGAACGCCGCGTACAGGCCGTCCTCGCGCCACGCCAGGCGCACGTCCGCAGGATGCGCCGGCGGAGTGCCGCGCTTCGTGTCCATGAGCGGCACGGGCCGCACCCCCTTCCAGAACGGCTCGTCCGGCACGCCGTCCACGACCGGGCTCTCGCCGGGGCCAAGGCGCCGCACGTCGTAGACCGGCGGCTCGT
>JAFRBA010000161.1 GCA_017405115.1 Kiritimatiellia bacterium | reverse complement strand
CGCGCGGTACTTGGAGCCCTTCTCGCCGGGCACGAACGTCGAAAGCTCCATCAGAGCCGACGCCATGATCGCGCCAGCGGAGCTGTCGCGCTCCTCGCCAGGCGCGCCGTAGTCCCAGCACGGAATGCCGTCGGCCGGCATGTTGGGGTTGTTGACTGCGAAATCGGCGAGCTTCTGCGCAAAGGCGAGATAGGCGGGGTCCTTCGACTCGCGATACATCATGGTGTAGCCGTAGATGGCCCAGCTCTGGCCGCGCGACCACGCCGTCTCGCAAGAAAGCCCCTGCCCGCGGCGTATCTCCTGCACTCGCCCGACGAACCCCGGACGCTGGTCGTAGTTCAGCACATGGTAGCAGCCGCCGTCGGCGCGGAAGTGGTGCTTCATGGTGACGTCTGCATGCGAGCGGGCGATCTTCGCGTACTTGTCGTTCCCCGAGAACTTCGACACGGCCTCCATCAGCTCGAGGTTCATCATGTTGTCGGGAATGACGAGGAACTCCTTCGCCTCGTCCGGCTTGCCCCAGCTGCGAATGAGGCCGAGGTTCTCGTTGTAGCGAACGGAGAGCGACTCGGCTGTCTCGGCGAGCAGCGCGTCGTAGCGGTCGGTCTTCAGCAGCCGCCGCGCGTTGCCGAACGAACAGTACATGATGAATCCGACGTCGTGGTTCGACGTGACCTTCGAGTTGGGCGCGAGTATCTCCGTCCAGAAGAGAGCGCGGTCCCTTATCGCCTCGTCGCCAGTCGCCTCGTAGATGTACCAGAGCGACCCGGGGAAATGCCCTGCAGTCCACCAAAGCACAGACCGCATATCGAGCCCGCCCGTCTTCTCCTGGAAGCCATGAGGTGTGCGCATTCCGCCCTTGTCGTCTTTCATCAGCGGCGTGGCGGCCGCGTCGAGCGCCTTGTAGTGCGCGGCGGACTTCGCAAAAACATCGGGCAGCTTCGCCCTCAGCTCGTCCTCGCGGGACTCTCTCTCTCCTGCGGCCGCGGCACAAAGCACCGCCGCCATCGCCGTTAACGCAATGAATGATGTCCTCATGTTCTGCCTTTCGTTTGAACGGTCTTTTCAGTCACACACGTATGGATTATACATCATGTTCCCGTGCAATGCAATTGCCATAATAGCATTTTGCGATTGCCATTTTTGCAACTGCCTGTTATACTACGCGTCAGAAATGCCACAGAAGACGCTTAGAATCGCCATACAGATAGAGACGGGACGCGCCCACGGCCGAGCCATGCTCGAGGGCATCGCCGAAGCCGCGCTGGAGCACGACGACTGGCGGCTCGAGCCTGTGGAGCCGAAGCTCCTTACGGACGTCGACCGGATAAGGTGCTTCGACGGTCTCATCGTGCGCGTCATGGACAACGCCACCGCCGATGCGCTCGCGCAGTCGGGTCGCCCGGTGATCGACACCTACGGCAGGCTAGACCAGAGCCCCCTGCCTTTCATACGCCTGGACGACGAGACGATTGCCGCCTGCGCGGCTGATTGCTTCGCGGAGCATCGCTACATGCGCTGCGCATACTGCGGTTTCCCCGGCCTCAGGTTCTCCGCCGCGCGCGGCGACAGGTTCGCCGAAATCGTCGCACGCCGAGGCGCGACGTGCGAAACGTACGTCGGAACGGATTCGCCGCGCTACAAGGACACCTTCGTGAGAAACGAGCGAATGGACCGGACACCCGACCTGGCGCCCCTCCGCCGCTGGGTCCGCGAGCTGCCGAAGCCAGTCGCCGTGTTCTGCTGCAACGACATGCGCGCGTTCCAGGTGATGAAGGCGTGCATGGAGGAGAAGACCGACGTGCCGGGAGAAGTAGCGGTGCTCGGGGTGGACAACGACCGAGTGCTCTGCACCTTCTCCAATCCGCCGCTTTCGAGCATCGACACGAATCCATTCGCACTCGGGCAGACCGCCGCGAAGATGCTGAGCGACGCACTCGCCAACCCACGTCTGAGGCCGGAGAATGTGCTGCACCGCCCGCATGGCGTCGTCGAGCGGCACTCGACCGAATCGTATCCCCTGAAGACGCCGTGGCTGTCGGACGCGCTCGTGTACATCCGCCGCAACCTGGGGAAAGGCGTGTCGGCAGGGGGCGTCATCAGGCACCTGGGCTATTCCCACACTGCCGTCAACAGAGCCTTCCGTCGCGAACTCGGCATGAGCGTCCAGCAGACGATAATCCTCCAGCGACGCGAACGCGCCTGCCGGCTGCTGAAGGAGACGAAGAAAACGGCCGCGGAGATCGCGGCCGTCTGCGGATATCCGTCTGCGCAGTACTTCGCCCACCAGTTCGCGAAGGCGTTCGGAATGACGCCGAACGCCTGGCGCGGGGGCTGAGCGCGATCAGTTCGCCAGGTGCAGATCTCAGCGGCTGGAAAGATACCCGGTGAAGAAGTCCGCATAGGCGTCGAGGCTGGAGAACGACCCCCACTCCCGAATGGAATGCGGCTCTCCGGCGTCTGCAGTGACGATGACGATGGGAACGTCGAGCTGCGCATAGTACGAGGCGTCGGTGGCGGCGCTCATCCTGCCCTCGCGCACCCCTCCCGGTATCCCCTTCTGCATCGCCTTGAGCAGCGAGGCGATCTCCGGGTCCCCGGGCTTGTTCTCCACGGGCCTGCGGCCAGGCCGGGCGCGCACCTCAACGCCGTACGGCTCGGCCGCCGCATTGAGCGCCTTGACCGCGCGATCGTACTCCGACATGGTCGTGTAGCGGCACGAGAAGTGCATGGTCGCCGTGTCGGACACGACGTTGGCCACGTCGCTTGCCTTGAGGATCGTCGGCGAGAGGACGGTGCGCCAGTGCTCGTTGGGGTCGGCATCGGGATCCCACGACTCCTTGAACTTGAGATACGCGGCGCAGAGCTTGGGGATCGGGTTGTCGAGAGCCCACGGACGCGACGAGTGCCCGCCCTTGCCGCGAGCGACCAGGTCTATGTGGGCGTGGCCCTTTTCGGCGACGAACAACTGCCCGGGCTCCTCGCCCGCCGTGTCGCCGACCATCACCAGCTTCCCGGACAGGTAGCCGCGGTTTATCATCATCTGCGCGGTTCCCGTCCCGCCGCCGCCTGATTCCTCGTCTGTCGCGAAGAACACCGCGACCGACGCCCTGCCAACGAGGTTCGCCACCACCTGCGCCATCATCACCGCGTTGCCCTTGGTGTCGCACGCGCCGCGCGCGAAGAACTTGTCCCCGTCGACGCGCATCTTGAACATCTCGGCAGGCGCGGGCACCACGTCCAGGTGCGTGACGAAAAGATAGTCGTGCCGCTTCCCCGGCGTCGTCGCGGCGTAGAGGCCGACAAGCCCGACCTCGTTCGTCTCGACCACGCAGTGCGCGCCACGGGCCGCAAGCCAGTCGCGGACGAAGTCCGTCGCGCGAAGAATCTCGGCACGGCTGCCCGTCTGGCTCGGAATCTCGAGAAGCCCCTTGAGAAACGCCCGGTCGATGCCGCCGGCCTCAGCGGCCGTGACACCAAGCATCGCAACGCACAGCACCATCGCAACTTTATTCATAAGACTTTCCCTCCCTCCAAGTTGCCACTATTATATCATATTTCTCGCACTGGCCCTATGCCGCGAGAACCGCAAGATAAGCGAATTTCTTCATTTTGTGGCTAATGGGGCGTTTGTCACATACACCATTTTGGTTTGCGACCGAGGCGCTTCGACACGCGAGCAATCATCTTGCTTGCCCTGCCAGGGTTCTCTTTGCAGAACTTTGCAAGGATGCTGCTCTCGGAGTCGACCACAAGATTGCAAGTGGCGCTCAATGTACCTCTGCAAAGACTGGCCTGATGCATGAAATTGCAATGCGCACGTCCGTATTTGCCGCCTGCGGCTCTCGCCTTTCGCCCGGACTCGAAATCACCTGCCAACTCGAACTTACGTGCCGTCTCGTAACACCTCCGCGCCTCCTCTTCGCATCGCCGCGATTCCGCTTCACACCGCTCACGTTCGGCGTCGAAGAAGTCAAGCTCCCTAAACCAGCATTCCAATGCAACCTCGACGTCTTCACCATGATGGCAATGCAGATAGCGAGCCACCTGGAAGAATTCCATTATCCACGTATGAGCTTTCTGCCATTTCTGAAAGTCCAAATCGGCAAGGCTGAATCTCCAGGCGATGCCGTCGAGTTCATTTGCAATATAAGCTCGCTCCTTCTCATTTGCGAGCATCTTATGTTTTTGGATGATTTCTCTGCTGAACTCACCGACACTTGACATACACCCATTTGTAACCAGACTTGGCAAGCTCTGCACGTATTCCGCCAACTCTAGGCAATTGCTTGAAGCATTCGGCGGCAAGGCGTTCTCGTGCCTATCCCTGCCACATCCGGCAAACAGCACAACACCCAGCGCCAATGCGCGAATTAGATTGACAACGCGTCTCATTTCTTTTGCACTCCATATGGCGGCTTTACAACTGTGATTCGCTGGTGCTGTTTCCGAAGGGCAACCTTGGCCTTCTCAAGTCGGTCGGCAAGCTCCGATGCATCCTCTCCTCTCCGCTGCTTATCCGCAATGGCATTTCTCAACATGGCAAGCGCTTTCTCCTCTCTATTCCTATCCCCCTCCTCAACGAACTCAAGATAGCGCTGCAGTGTAAACTTCACAACGTCTATCGCAAGAACTTTCGATTCGGCTTTTACGGACAATTCAACCACGGCCGCTGGACGGCCATCAACCTTGAACTGCACGCTGTCAAATGCATTGCTGACAGCCACAACGTCGTATGGTGAATTTGTACACGACAGCAGATAGTCCTGGAACAGAGGCTTGTCAGCAGTCCTTCGAGCCAAGAAATCCGTCATGCTTTCTGCAGCAACTCGCAGATAATCGACATAGGAGCCCATGCGCAATTCTGTCTTGGGTTGAATTACTTCACCAGCCAAATTCGTCGTTACATCAGACTCCCAATACGCATACACGCATTTCGCCTCATAAATGCGATCGCCATGCGTCCATCGCAAAACAACCATCGCCACAAGTAGAAAAGCCCCCGCCAAGGCCAGTCTCCGTGCATTTTTTACCATTGTAAGTCTCCGTCTTTCCAAACAAGGCCATAAATGTTTCGTTCAGCCTCGTGGCCAAATTTGCGAATTTTAAATGTGCCATTTGACTGCAAAAAGAATTCCTGAGTTGTTGGATTGGGAACGAACGGTATTTCCACAACGCCACCTTCACCCCATGCCATAGGTATCGCCCATTTCTTGGAACCAGCAATCCACGGCGTACTATATGATGTTCTGCGCCCCGCTTTGTCAGACATCACATACCCCGAGCTCAACGTTGTGTACCATGTCCCTGCGCCGTCAGACTCCGTGTGCGACCAGTTCCCCCCTTTTGTCCTGTCGTCATAATAGCCTTGATGGGGGCATGACTGACTTTCGTCGGGAATTTCGCGGAATTGAACATCCTTGAACGAAACATAAAATGGTGTTGCATACAAATCTTGATACAACAACAAATGTCCCGCTTCTCCAAAGACAGGCGAGACATCTGTTGAGTAAACATTTACCCTGACATTCGAGACCGCTATGACAGGCGTTACAACACTTAACGCCGTTTCATACGTCTCCCCTGCGGTACTAATCGTCAACGCACACGACCCATTAGATCCGTTTTGCAATGACCATGGACACATAATCATGTTGCCACCTCGGCTTATGAAATCTGATGGAAATGACCATGTCACACCAAAAGAAGAAGGATAACTAATGTACTGGATTTCTTCTGCTATTCCATAGGTATGCCTATGATTGTCAGTATTTTGCGGCGCAGAATATTTGGTGGTTAGCTCCACCTTCACGCTCGTCAGTTTCGCCTGAGACGACACTGGCGTTGCTCCCTCCGCGTTTCCCGTGAACGTCGTAGTCACCACGATATCGTTCGCGTTTGTGCTTGGCAACTGGCCCTTGTAGACGATGGTGAAGTCGAGCTTCTTGCCGGGCAAGACCTCCTGCTCGACGGGAAGGAGGTGCCCGGAGACGCGCTCCAGCTTGTTTTCGCCCGCGATCTCGAATCGGACGTGT
>JAFRBA010000160.1 GCA_017405115.1 Kiritimatiellia bacterium | reverse complement strand
TGCACTTTTGCCCCCTTGCGTCGTTTGGGAGAATAGGGTATCATTCTCTCGTTCTCGCGATGGGATGGCATTGGCTGGGTGGTCGGTGCGGACATCCCGTCATGGCAGGGCAGGGCGTGTGCACGGGCGCATAACCCTACTCAATTGGGAAAGTTGTACTTCATTCCAACCTGCGGAGCTCTACAACGGCGGTGACGGTGCGGCCGTGAACTTCCCGGCAGGTTCGCTTCTTGACGACAACCGGCTCGAACTGAGACGGACCGATGCCAATAACGACCAGACCTGGAACTATCTGGACTACTGGCGGTTCGAGACGTTGTGGACCGGGTCCAACTACGACAGCGGGATGGTGGTCATCATCCAGTAGTCGTGTCATAGAGGGGAGGGGTGGAGATGCTTGCGATTCTACTGGCCGCCATTGCGGTGGCCAATCCCGTTGTCCAGCGCGGCGAGCCGGTGCATGTGCATCCGCAGATCGAGTTTTCCGCAGGCGATACGCTGCGGAGCTACAGCTTTTTCGCGTACGTGCACGGCGTCCCGGCGGCGTTCGTGGAGATGAACGCCGGCAAGGTGAAGGCGAACGGCAATGATCCGTACTGGCGGTCGATACCGATCGCGCCTTCAAAGTGGACCGGCAAGCTGCCGGAAACCCTGGAGCTTGACGTGCGCGACTGGCCCGCAGGCGACTACAGGGTCACGCTCCAGTGCCATGTGAAGAACAAGGACGGTAAGGACAGGTACCGTCCGCATGCATTCTCGTTCTCCATCCGCGAGCGGCGGAAGGCGGGCGGTCCGGGAAGCGCAGGGCTCAAGCCCGAAGACGGCGGTGGCAGGCTCTTGCCTGGCGGAGCCAGTTTCGCGATTCCCTGCATCGCCGGATTCTGCGGCGACCCGTCCGGCGCGCTCGCGGCTGACGTGCCATGGCAGGCGGGCTTCGTGAAGGTTCAGAAGGGCGAGCGCCCTCCGGCGGCCGGGCAGACCAGATTCAAGGCGTTCCACGACGGCGACTGGCTGTACGTCGCCGTCGACTGCGAGGAGCTGGAGAACGCGGCGAGGCTCGCGGCGCTCCAGCGCCGCAATCACGACAACGTGATGATCGCACGCGAGGAGTGCATCGAGATAAACCTCTCGCCTAGCACGGCGGGCGACACGTTCTACAAGATAGTCGTGCGCCCGACTGGCGATGTCGCAGACTACTTCTGCGTGGACGACAACACGGGCAACGACGTCTACGTTTGCGACGCGAAGTGGCAGAGCGGCGCTACGGCAAGGACAGCGGTTTCGGAGAGGGGGTGGACGGCGGAAGTCGCCATTCCCGTCGGGCCGCTCTACAAGGGCGTCGCGGATGCGTGCCAGAAGGGCGGCGCCAAGGGGGATTTCGTCGGGCTGTTCTCCATAGGGCGCACGCGGATTCCCGGCAAGCGCGCGGAGTGGAGCATCTGGCCGGCGTCGGCGAGGGGTTTCTGCTATCCGAAGTCGTTCGCGAAGGCGGCAGTGCTGGGCATCGATCCGCTCCGGCACGCATGGGAGCTGAACCTCAATTCGGCGGACACCGCGCCGGACGCCGGCGCACTCGCCGTCACCGCGAAGGCGACTGCGGTGAACCGCGCCGGCGACTTCCGCCTCGCGGAGGCGCGGGCGTATCTCGTGGACGTGAACGGCAAGACCGTCGCGTCCGGCGCCGCGCCGCTGAGGGGCATGCCGTCCGACAGGCTCCAGCCCGTTTCCATAACGCTCGGAGGTGTGAAGAAGGGACTGGCGACTCTGCACTTCGAGCTGTATTCGGCGGAAGGACGTCTCGAGGCGCAGACGATCTCCGAAGTGGCTGTGGAATACGAGCCGGTGAAGATCGTCCTCTCGAAGCCATGCTACCGGGACTGCGTGTTCGACACGATGAAGCTGGACGAGATTAAGGGCGCAGTCATTCTCGAAGAGGGCGCGGGCGCTCCGCTCGCGGTCACGCTGACCGGCGCGGGGACGGACGAGAAGGTGGAGTTCGCGGCGGCTGCCGCGACGAACAGCTTCCGATTCCCGTTCGCGGGCAAGGCGAAGGGCGACTACTTCATAAAGGCAGGTGGAGCGGTGAAACGCATCCGCAACCTTCCGTTCCAGGATGGCGAGATATGGATCGACGAAGACGGCGTGATGCGGCGCAACGGCGAGAAGTTCATGCCGTTCGGATGGTTCAGCGACCAGTTTACCGAAGACTATCCGGGGCTGACCATCGCCCAGATGTACGACGGCCATGTCCGCGACGTGCAGTTCATGCGCAAGCAGTGCGACAGGGCGGGTGCCCTGAAGCGAGGATTGGTGGCTTCGCCTACGATCACCGAGCCGGACGGGCGGAAGCTGTTCGACACCAAGGCCCAGCAGGGCCCGTTCACCGCCGAGCAAAGGGAGTCCGTCCGCCGGTTCGCCGAGGCGGTGAGGGACCATCCCTGGTTCTGCGCCTACTATCTCGTGGACGAGCCGGAAGGGCGCGACCTCAACGCGGAGTGGTTCAAGCAGGAGCGCGAGTTCCTCGCGGAGATCGATCCGTACCATCCGACGGTCATGCTCAACTACTCCATCGACGGGACGATACGCTATTCGATCGCCGGCGCGGAGATCAACTGCCCGGACGCCTATCCGTACTATTTCACCGACGGCACCACGCGCGCGCCGCGCCGCGTCACCTATGACAAGACGAAAGCGGCCGCTACGCATGCGCAGTGCGCATGGCTCGCGCCGCAGCTCTTTGATTGGCCCACGAAAGAGCCGGGGAAGGTTGCGTGCGGGCCGGACTACGACGAGATCCGCGAACAGGCGCTCCTGGCTCTTGCAGGCGACGCACGTGGCTTCATGTGGTATTCGCGCTACAGCTACGGCGGCGCCTTCACCGAGCACATGCGTCATGGGCCACGCCTCTTGCTGGAGGAATTGCTGGAGACGCGCGACGTGTTCCTCTCGCCTACGCGCGAGGGCACGCTCAAGGCGACGTCTACCGGGCCGGACAAGACGCTCATCGCTGCGCTGAAGCGTTTCGGCGGCGAGACGCTCGTCATCGCGGTCAACACGTCCGATCGCGAGGCGACGGCCACTTTCACGGGCGCGGGGCTGCCGGCGAAGATGCATCCGAACGGTGCGGCGGAGGCGATCGCGGTCGTGGGCGGCAAGTTCACGGACGTGCTGAAGAAATTCGAGGCCAAGGTGTACTACGATCGCGCAAAGAAGTTCGACCTTGCCGCTGCGAGGAAGTACGTCTACGGGCTTGAGGCCAACCGCAGGAAGCCCGGCAACCTTGCCGCCGCGCCGCGAATCCTCACGTTCGGGGAGATCCGCGACATCGGGGCAAAGGCCATGCCCGACGGCTGGTGGCCGCGCATCGTGGCGTCGTCGTCGCAGAGGCAATACATGGACCTTCCGTTCACGTACTTCCTGCAGGACGGGCTGGTGGACGAGTGGCCGATAGTGTCGTATCTCACCTGGTCTCCGCAGAAGCAGGACAGGGCGCCGTGGGTGCGCGTGGAGTTCGGCGCTAAGAAGCGGTTCTCGAAGGTTGTGCTGCACCGCTGCCGCGACGGCGAAGGCAGGATCGCGCTCAAGTCCGGCCGCGTGACGGCGGGCGGACGCGAGCTTGCGGCGTTTGGCGCCGGCGGCTGCAAGGTGGAGCTTTCGTTCCCGGCGGTCGAGGCCGAGTCCGTGACGGTCGAGGTCGGCGGCTGCGACGCATCCGCAAACTGCCGCCTGCTGTCAGAAGTGGAAGTCTACGATTAGCATTTTTTCGCCACAAAGATCACAAAGAACACAAAGATAGATATATACTTTGTGAACTTTGTGTCCTTTGTGGCTTAGTCAACTGCCGTTTTTAGGTTAAATCGTAGAATCTAGTTGAGGGGCGAGGTCTTGCCGTCAGCGAGCCGCTGGGCTTGCGTTTCGGCGCATGGAATGCATGTTCTCGCCGAAGGTGTTGCGGAATATCTCGCGGAACGCCGTAGCGCTTTTCCATCCGACAAGACCGGGAATCGTCTCGAGGGGGGTGTCCGAGAGGCAGACGAGCTTCCTTGCGGCTTCAAGGCGGCGTTCGTGTATTGCCTTGAGGATGGTCTTGCCAGTGGCGTCCTTGAAGCGTCTTTCGGCCAGCCTCCTCGAGACATGCATGGCCCTGGCCACGTCGGACGCCTTGAGCCCGTCGCAGGCGTGGGCGCGTATCGCGTCAAGCGCGGCGGTCAGTCCCGGAGTCGGCACTTTCGATGTGAATGACGATGCCCTCCGCACCACCCCGCACGTGCTGAATTTCCTTCGCACGGCCCTGTCGCCGGGATTGAGGATCGCCGCGACCGCCATTTCCCCGGCGCTGCGGAAGTCCGGCGCGACGGAGGACAGCGTTGGCGTTGTGTTTTCGCATATCGTCTCGTCATTGTCGACGCCGATGACCGCGAAGTCCTCGGGCACGGACGCGTCGATTCGCCGGATGGCCGAGAGGAGCATCGCGCCGAGCCTGTCGGTCGCGGCGAAGATCCCGCAGGGTCGCGGCAGGGTGGTCAGCCAGCGCGACACGGCCGCCGCCATGTTTCTGGCGGAGCCGCCGAAGACATCGCACGTGCGCCCGTTGAGCTCGAGCGCGTCCTTGAATGCCGCCGTCCGCTCGCGCGCCCAGAACACGTTCTTTGCGACCGGGAGGCAGGCGAAGTGCGAGAGCCCCAGCGACATGAGCTCCCTGGCGGCCGCCTCGCCAACGGCGGATGAGTCGATGTTGACGGAACGCGCCGACGGAGGCAGCGACGCGGGGTCCCTGTCGATGAACACCACGGGTGTCCCCGCGAAGGCCTCGGCGGGGCAGTACCGCACGTCGTTGCCAGACTCGACGATGCAGGCGTCCGGCCGCCAGAAGTCAAGGAGCCGGCGCACGCGCCTCGCGTCCACGGCTGCGGACTCGACGATCTGGAGCGCAACTTTCGCCGAGCGGGCAGCAGCCTGTGCGCCGAGGAGTTTCATGCGCCCAGCAGGGCATTCGTTTGGCTGGAAGTAGAGGATGGTCATCGGCTGATATTCTACCAAATT
The DNA here is from genome assembly GCA_017405115.1 of Kiritimatiellia bacterium. Next base: position 16,820 of record JAFRBA010000160.1, on the reverse strand, counting down.
TCAGGCTGGTACGCAAAACCGCCGAAAGTTGTTCCGCAAAATCGTTTACCGTGTGAATGGTTTTTTAGTATACTGTTCAATGCCATGAAAAGAAACATCATTCTGCCCGCCGTCTTTGGACTGATTGTGGCCTGGTCCGCCGTTGCCGCACCGTCCGTCGATTTCGCCCGCGTGATTCGCCCGATGAAGCCGGAGCACGGCATCGGCCAGCCGCCGAAGCGCAGCCTGGACATGTCGATGTTCCACTATCTCAAGGAGGCGGGCATCCCCTATTCGCGCCTCCACGACGTCGGCGGCTGGCACGGGCAGAACATGTTCGTGGACATCCCGAACGTGTTTCGCGACTTCGACGCCGACGAGAACGACCCGGCGAACTACGAATTCGAGTTCACGGACATTTTGATCAAGGCTCTCGTCGAGAACGACGTGGAGCCGGTCTACCGTCTCGGCATCACGATCGAGAACTTCTTCAAGATCAAGCGCCTGAGGTCGTTCCCGCCGAAGGACTACGCGAAGTGGGCGCGCATCTGCGAACACGTCATACGCCACTACACCGAAGGCTGGGCGAACGGCTTCCGCTACAAGATGACGTACTGGGAGATATGGAACGAGGCCGACCGCCCGGAGGGCGAAGGCCCGCTGTGGAGCGCGTCGTTCGAGGAGTTCTGCCGGTTCTACGAAGTTGCCGCCAGGCACCTCAAGGCGAAGTTCCCGCATCTCAAGATCGGCGGGTTCGCCGCGACCGGTCTCTACGAGATCGTCCGACCGGGGCTGCGTCCGCGCGACGCGTTCACGCGCAAGTGCGTGGACGACTTCTTCGCCTACGTGAAGGCTCACGGATGCCCGCTCGACTTCTTCTCGATTCACGCCTACGACACGCCCGGGCTGCCGCTCCGGCCCGACGGCGTGACGGCCTACGGAAAGTACTGTCGCGAGGGGCTTGAACGGATCGGCTACGGACACACGGAGCTGTCGTTCAACGAGTGGCTGCCGCGCCACACGGGCGCGCCTGGCAGCGCAAAGCAGGCCGCCATGATAGCGGCCATCCTCATCGCCTTGCAGGACTCCGCGTTCGACACGGCGATGATCTACGACGGAAGGGTCGGCATGGGGCTGTACTCGCCCCTCTTTTCGCCCGAGACGACGAAGCCGCGCCGCGCCTACTGGGCCATGTGCGACTTCAACGAGCTCTACCGCCTCGGCAGCCAGGTCGCGGTCAACGGGCTTCCCGAAGGCGTCTACGCGATCGCCGCGACGGACGGCAAGGGCGTCGGCAAGGTGTTCGCCGCGAATGTCGGTGAGGGCGAGGCGCCGTTCGAGGTCGCCGCGCCGGACGGATGGCGGCTCTTTTCGGTCCAGTTGACGGACGAAGACCACCTCAACACCGTTGTTGCCCCGCCGAAGTCGCTGCCGCCCGACTCGTTCGCCGTGTTCACTTTCGTCAAAACCGCAAAGGAGGAAGGCAAATGAAGTCTCCAATTCTCGTCGCCGCCGCCGCTGTCTGCCTGGCATTGCCCGCCTTGGCGTCAGAGCTCGTCGTCACGAACGAGACGCAGACGTATGCGAGCGGACTCGACCTGCCGTTCCTCGACGCAAGCAATCTGCTCAAGGTCGGCGAGGGCGGCAGTCTCGTAAGCCAGGGAAACATGTCTATCGGCTGGTCCAACAACGTCTCGTCCGCGCACAACACCGATGCCACAAACGTCTTTACCGTTTCCGGAGGCGGCCAGTTCATCTACGACAACGGCGGAGTCGCGGCGACAAGCGGCGGTTTTCGCCTCGGCACGTGGACGGCGCCGAAACGTCGCAGCCTGGTGACGTATTCTGGACCAGACACGATCGTCGACTTGCGCGATGCATATGTAAACTACATCAACGGCAACACGGCGGTGGAGATCGAGGACGGCGCGACGGTCTATATGGGACGATACGCCGGCATGGGCAACATGCCGACAACCAGAAGGTCTGAAATCGAAACGACGATGACGATCTCCGGCGACGACACAAAGATCTATATATCGCCCTCGGGCTGGATAAACGTCGGCCATAGCGACGGAAACTTCACTTCGAACCGCGTCGTAATGACTGGCGGCAGCATCAAGCCTCTCAACCCGTCCAGCACCGGCTACGCAAAGATTCTCGTCGGCAACGGCAACGCAACCGACGCCCTGTTCGATATGCGTGGCGGCAGCATCGATCTCTGGGTCACCAACAACTCAAATCCAGGCGTCAATTGTTCCATCACTATAGGTCCCGGCAATGGAGAGTTCAAGATGTCCGGTGGAAGCGTCTATTGCGGCGACTTCTATGTGGGCGCCAACCAGCCAGGCTCCGCAGGATATGAAGAACGCGTCACGACACATAGGCCGAGGCTACGCATGCTTGGTGGCACGTTGAACTGCAGTCGCCTTTACCTTGGTTCTTCAAACGCCAATACGACATTCAAGTATCAGGAGGCCCATGTCGATCTGGACGGCGGCGTGCTGATTGCGCGGAGCATGGCGTTTGTCTCCAAATCTGCGTTGTTCGACGACGGATATGCGCACGGCTATCTGACTGCGAACGGCGGCACGCTCCGTAGCGGATCATCGGCGGGGCATACTCTTCTTTCTAAATTCGATACGGCGGAGCTTGGACCAAAAGGCCTGACGCTCGACACGGGTTCGCTTCCCTCCGACAAGGTGGCTTCAGTATCGCAGTCGTTCTCCGACAAGGAGGGCGAGGAGGGTGTGCTGCGCATCGTGGGCAGCGCAATGCTCCAGCTGAAGCCCGACCGCTACTACACGGTCTCGAAGACCGTCGTGGACGGCGCGGACGGCGCGGTGAAGCTCCTCTTCGCCAGCAATACCGTTCTCCAGACCTCGCTCGTCATAACCAACGGCGGCTCCGTCTCGCTTGACGGCGCGGTCACGCAGCTCACGGTCGATTCGCTTATTGTCCCCGACGGGAAGCTCTGGATGAACGCTGGCGACAAGATTCACGTGACCAGCGACAATGTCGATTTCTCCGGCCTGAAGATACACTTCAACCCGGCCCCATCGTCCGGGACGCCCTACAGCCTCTTCACGTTCGACGGCGATGTGACGGGGAACGCCAAAATTCGCAATGCGATGCGCTTTATCGGCAACAGCAATACAGTCTCCGGCAACTACTCGGACAGGTCGCTCATCTACGACGAAGGCACGGGCAAGACGTCCCTGACCATGACGTTCACGCCAAACGCCTCCGCGCTCTCCGACGAGACGGTGTGGAATGGGCCGGCATGGGATGACTCGGGCTGGTCGGACGGCGTGCCGACGGCAGAGAAGGTGGCGTCGTTCTCGAATGCCGCCGCGCCGACTGCTGTCGCCGTTCCAGCGGGCGGCGAGGCGGGCGCAATCTCCGTCTCGTCTGGCGCGGACTATGTGCTTTCCGGCGACGGTCTTGAAATCTCTGGCGGCAACGGTGGATTGTGGTTCGACGTGTCGTCCGGCAGCGCGACGTTTAATCTTCCGGTTGGCCTCATGTGGCGGCTGCCGATGACGCTCGCTGCCGGAACGTCCGCGAAGTTCAACGAGCCGATAACCGGCGGCGGGCTTACGAAGACGGGGAAGGGCGCGCTCACTCTCGGTGCGGACAACCATTTCCGCCTCTCCGTTTCGATGGGCGGAGGGTTTAACACGGTCGCGTCGTCTGGTGCGCTGAACAACGAGGCCAAGTCCGCCACGCTGACGGACGACACGCTCGTGTTCACCAATTCCGTTGACGACGCGGAGATGGTCGTCTCCACGCCGGTCATCCTCAACTCGGCGACGTCCACGACGAACGCGGTCGTCGTCAAGGCCGACAGCGACGTGCGGCTCAAGGATCTCACGGTCAGCAAGGGCGCGCTCGTGAAGCGCGGCAAGGGCAGGTTGACCATAGAGGCGTCTGAGACGAAGAATACCACGCTCTCCTCTGGCTACGGGGCGACCTTGAGTGGCAACAACTATCGGGTCCTTTCGTCGTCGCTCGTCGCGTTCGCCGCCGATGGCACGGCGCCGGCACCGGAGGATCAACAGTACGCCGGCTTCAACGTCGCCGAAGGCGAGGTCGTGATCGAAGGTGACACGAACAGGACGATGCAGGTGAAGGCCGTCACGGGCTTTTGCATCGGCATGCACGTCGCAGGCGATGCCGCCACGTTCGCGCAGCCGACGCTGACCATCGACGGGGCCAACATCGACACGGCCGGTCAAGGCCATACGACGATCGGCACACCCAAGACCGGCGCGGATGGATGCGCTGTCGTGCGTCCGACGCTGCGCGTCGTGAACGGCGGACGGTACCACGCCGGCAATATCCGCCTCGGCAATGGTGCGAACAACGCTGGGGTCTATCCGACGCTTGCCGTCACAAACGGGCGGGCAACCGCCGGGAACGCCATCCGCTTCGAGGTGACGGGGGGGACGGACGACCGCGCTTCCTTCATCCGCGCCAAAGACTCCACCATCGCCGTGACCAGCACGGGCGGCAGCCACCACGGCATCTATCTTTCCGGGACCGTCGATGCTGACTTCGACAACTGTTTCTTCGGCGGAACAGCTCAGACGGGGATACTCCGCTACCAAGGGGTGAGCGCCGGCACGATGCGCTTCAGGAACGGTTCCGTCTTCGCGGCCTACCCGTATAACGACGTTGCGAGATCGGACTATGCAATGACGCTCGTCTTCGACGATGCCGAGTGGCGCTGGGGCGGTGGTGACGTGACGCTGTCTTATACAGACACCGCAGCTGGTTGGTGCTTGTACAAGCCGGGATCAAGCACCACTACGAGCAAGCGCGACATCAAAATGGAGGGCGTTGGCGTCATCATGAAGCCGAATGCTGGTTGCACGTTCACGACGCAGGTGCCGTTCAAGGGCGCGGGCGGTTTTGTCGCGGCGGGAGAGGGCGCGGTCAAGTTCACCGGCAACACGCTTCAGTTCACCGGCCTCGTCGACATCCGCTCCGGCACGGTCGACTTGACGGCGGCGGACGCGCGCGAAACGCTGACCGTGCGCGGCCCCGGCACGCTTAAGGGCGGCAGCATCGCGACGCTCACAATATCCGAGACGTTCGCGGACGGCACGGCTGTCGGTGCGCCTGTCCTCGACGGCGTTACCGCAAATCTGGTGGTCGTCGACTTCGGCCGCGACGAATCGTCGCCGATGGAAGAATGCGAAAACATACTCGTCGCGACGTATTCGACGGAGGACCCGCCGACCATCGGCAAATGGATGGTCTCCGGCACCGGCATTTCGCATGTCAAGGGGCGTTTCACCGTTTCGGGCGGAGAAGTCCGCGCGTCGGTGGCTGCGTCCGGCTTTGTCATGATAGTCAGGTAGGAAGGAGCTCAAAAAGGGGCGCAGTTGCAAGAGGTGTAAATGGCGAATCGGATAGTTTCAGCTGCGGTTGGATGCATGGTGATGGGCGTTGTGCTCTGTGCCCGTGCATACGAATGGCCTTCTGTGGGCTGCGAACCGTCGCGGGCGGACGGCTGGTCTTTCTCAAAGGGAGCGTCAGCCGTCTCCCCCTGCGGCGTAGACTGCTCCAACTCCGTCTTCCGCGGCGAGAGCTTCGCCATGTTCAGGTCAAGGGGCGATCTGTCCGAAGGCGGCATAATGCGGATTTCATTCGACGCGGAATGGCGAGACGTCACTCCCGACGAGCCGTCCTACAGCTGCGCCGGGACGGTGGTGCTCGTGGAGTATGTAGACGCCGGCGGACGCAAGGTCCACCCGAAGAACGTGAACATGGGCTTCGGCACGCGCCGGCGCGGATCATACGAGCTCGAGTTCCCGGTCGCGAAAGGGGCTAAAGACTTCTGGGCGTACTTCGGCGTACGGTGGGCGCGCGGCCACGCGAGGTTCACGAACATCCGCATCAGGCTCGACCGGCCGGACGCCAGGTCTCTGCGCAGCGGTGCCGTCGCAGGTGCGGCGTCGGCGGAGATCATAGACGACTCCAACGTCGGCGCAAGGCTCTCGGCGGAATCGTCGTCGTCGAAGAGCTTCCTGATGGAGACCACGCCGCCACCGAAGTGGAAGGCCCCGCATATTCCCGGCGGAAGGCCCTTTGCGTTCTTCCGGGTCGACTCCCCGAGGCGCACGTTCGACCGCTACCCGCCGCATCCGTCGCAGCTGCAGGACACGTTCTCCATCGCCGCGACGCCCGGCGAGACCGCCGATCTCTTCTTCGGAGTCTATGCCGAGAAGGAGTCCGCGCTGTCGATCGCCGTGGATGGATTCGCAGGCCCTGGCGGAGCCGTCGTGCGCCCAGAGCTCTTCCGCGCACGCAACTGGATGCGCGCAGACGGCAAGCTCGGTGCATACATACAGATTCCCGAAGTGCTCTTCCCCGTTGAAGCGGCCCAGGCCATGAAGGCGGGCACAACCGCTCTTCTGATGGCGCAGTTTCGCGTTCCGGATGGCGCGAACCCCGGCGTCTACCGCGGCAAGGTGCAGGCGAAGTCCGCGGCTGGCGCGGTGCATTCGGCCGATGTCGAGCTCACGGTGCTGCCGTTCAGGCTGCGCCGTCCGCCGCCGGACAGGCACGAGATGATCATCCACGGCGGACCGTACTCGCCGGACGGTCCGCCAGATCGGCTCGTGGAGCTCTTCAAGTGGCTGAAGGGGCGCGGCTTCGAGTCGGCGCTCGTGCCGTGCCAGTACAGCCCGGGGATGCTGGAGCTGGAAAAGGATGCGCAGGGCCACATCGCGATAAAGTCGTTCAAGAAGCTGGACGACGCGCTGGCCGCCTATCGCGCCGCGGGCATGAAGGGAACCTTGTTCGTGCATTTCTCCGACAAGCTTGAGGTCGCAGTAGCGAAGGCCCTGGGCGTTCCGTTCCCCGACGGCATGGGCGAGCAGACGAACATGGTGCCGGAGATGTCCACGCCCTGGTTCAAGGCCGCCGCGGTGGAGGCGCTTGTCGCCGTAAGGCGCAGGTGCGGGGACGTTCCGCTCGCGGTGCTCGGCTTCGACGAGCCGAACGTCGTCGCGCGCGTCCCCCGCGCCGTGTGGGAGAGGGAGCGTATCGACGAGGCCGGCATCATGTCGGCGATATACTGCAGCGCGGACGCCTGGAGCAATGTGCGCACGAAGATCGCGATATCTTCGTCCGCGCCAGGAACCAAGGGTTGCCAGATGCTGGACAGGGAGACGGCGGCGCTTGGCGGCAGGCTGTATCTCTACAACCTGGAGGGGTCGTACGGATATGCGTTCGGCGGCGCCCACGGCAGCTGGGGCGGGCTCATGCCTTCGCGGCAGACCGTGGGCTGGAGCGAGTTCCTGACGCCGGGGTCGCGGGGGCACACCGTATGGCTGTTCGCGACGCCGAGCACGGGGGTCGTTTCGGAGACCGACGAAATGGCCCCGAAGGGATGGGCCACGCTTACGCGCTACGACAAGAAGGGGAGGCTCCTTTCGACGCTGCAGCTGGAAGGCGACCTTCTGGGCGTGGCCGACTATGCCTATCTGCATACGCTCTCCGAACTGCTCAAGGAACGCAAGTCGCATCCGCGGCGCGACGACATCGCGGCGGAGTTCGCCGCGCTGGCGCGGGAAATCCGCGCGAACTGGCATCCGTACTGCCTTGACTCGGCGGACGCCGAGGTCCCGTCTGCGGACGGATCGCTTCGTTCCTTCCTGAACGCCGACGCCGACCGCGCCCGCGCCAAGGTGACCGATTGGATTCTCGAACTTCTGCACGCAAAATGAAATCTGAAAGTGAGGCAAACATGAAAACTGCGAAACACACCCTGCTGGCTCTGGCGGTTTCTCTCGCCGGATTCGCCGAGGCGACGGTCACGGCCAACACGTGGAACAACTCCGTGCACGACGGCGAATGGACGGCCGCCGCGAACTGGACCACAACCACGTTTTATCCGATCGACGCTTCGTCGGCGGCAAGGTTTTATGCGCCGAACAATCATTCAGGCGCTGACGTCACGAATCACCTTCCGGATACGGTGAGCAAACTGAACCACGTTCACGTGCTGCACTATGCTCCGTCCGCCTTTACCTTCGACGGCGAGGGGCGCGTCTTAGAGATGGGCGCAAGGGACTCGGAAGACGAGGCGCGAGGCCAGCAGACGGAGTCCGGGGCTTCGTTCTATCCATTCCAGATCATGTCTGAAATAGGCAGTGCCGACGGTCTGGTCATGCGCAGCTACAAGGCGTCTGGCGATGGCCGCGCGGCGGTGTTCTCGTGGAGCAATGCGCTCATGCGGACTTCCAGCAGCGCGAGGAAGGAGACGGACGTCGAGTTCCTTCGCGGGCTGTTCGATTTCGTCCCCGGAGGGAGCAAGGCGTGGGGCATGTACTTCGCGAACCCGAACGTACCCGCTTCGCGCACGGGTCTTCGCGTGTCTAACGCCACGCTTCGGCTGCCGCAGTTCATAAACTACGGGGGTACGACGAACAACTCAATGACCGTCGGGTCGGGCGGCAGGCTCGAACTGTGCGACAAGACGCAGCTGTTCTTCGGCGGGACGTACACATACGCGGGCACGAACACGTTCACGGTCTCCGGTGGCGGACAGGTAGTGTTCGACAACGGCGGCGAGAAGTTCAACTCGTACGCCGTATACGGGGGGTCGGAAGCCGACGGCGGCGCCAGGCGATGCGAATTCACTGTTTCCGGCCCCGGAAGCCTGTTTGACCTGCGCGAAGCCTGCGGCGCCTATTTCCAGGGCAACACCTCGATCAAGGTGCTCGACGGCGCGACGGCGGTCTTGCCCGGTCGCTTCCAGCTGAGCAAGGACAACCCGGGTTCCGTCCCCGAGCATCGGTGTGAGCTGACGATAGACGGCGATGACACTGTCGTGAAAGTCTCCACAAACCTGGCGACTGCAGCCGGCGGCGCCGGCTACTTCTATGTCGGCAATGCCCCATATTCGTCGAACCGCGTCGTCATGGCCGGCGGCAGGCTCATGCCGCTGTATCCAAACGGCACCGGCGGCCTCAGCATGAGGATCGCCGGCGTGCCCGCTTCGAACGGGACGTTTGAGATGCATGGAGGCGAGATTGACATCATGGTCACCAACTGCGCCAACAACTCGACTGTATGCACCTTTGTCTTGGGGCCCGGCAATGCGCTTTTCGACATGTCCGGCGGCAAGGTCGTATGCGGCGACTTCGACGTGGGGGCGAACCAACAGACGACTGCGGTTGAAGGCACTCTCACGCATGTGCAGAGGCTGCGCATGACAGGCGGGAATCTCTTCTGCAACAGGCTCTATCTCGGAAGTACGAATCCAAATTCGACTTTCCAGTACCAGGAGGCGCACGTCGACCTTGACGGCGGCGTCATCCAGACGAGCCAGGCGAACGTGTTCTCGTCGGCGCTGAACGGCGACGGATGCTACGCCAAGGGCTATCTGACGGCGAACGGCGGCACGCTGAAGGCCAAGTCGAACGGCACCTGCCTTCTTTCCAACTTCTGGACGGCGGAACTCGGGTCGAAGGGTCTTACGATTGACCTTAACAACTTCAACGTGTCCGTGACGCAGTCCTTCTCCGACAAGCCGGGAGAGAAGGGACTCCTCGTCATCAAGGGCGGGACGAGCTCCAACATCCTGACGCTCTCGCCGGACCGCTACTACACGGTCTCGACGACGCGGCATGAGACGGGCTTTCTCACCTTTACCACAAACACCTATCTGGCGACGGAGCTGATTGTCACGAACGGCGCGACCCTCTCCCTCGTCGGAACGCCGACGCAGCTCACGGTGGACGCGCTAAAGGTTCCGGACGGCACACTTCTCCTCGACCCCGGCGACAGCGTCCACGTTACGAGCACGGACATCGATGTCGAGGGGCTGACGGTGAAGTTCAACTCCGCGCCGACGGCAGACCAGGCGTACGGCGTGTTCACGTTTGACGGCGACGTGACTGCGAACGCGGCGGTTCGCAAGGCGATGCGCAGGGTGGCCCTCCACTCCGACAATCTGTCGACGGGGCAGCACGGCGCGTTCGAGCTCTCCTACGACGAGGGGACAGGCAAGACGACGCTGAGCGTGACGCGCAAGGCGGACTCCGCGCCGCTCACCGACGAGACGGTGTGGAACGGGCCGTCGTGGGATGCCTCCGGCTGGTCGGATGGCGTTCCGACCGCCACGAAGGTCGCGGCGTTCTCCAACGCCTCCGCGCCGACCGCCGTCTCCGTCCCCGCCGGCGCGGAGGCCGGCGCGCTTTCGTTCACGTCCGGCAACAGCTACACCTTCTCCGGCGAGCCTCTCGACCTCACGGGCGACAATGGCGCGCTCCGTCTTGACGTAGATTCCGGCAGCCAGGTCTTCGACGTGCCCGTCAGCATGGCGTACACGCTTGAGGCCTCCGTGTCCGCCGGGGCGTCGGTCGCGTTCAACGGTTCGGTGACGGACGGCGGGCTCGCGAAGACTGGCAAGGGACGGCTGACGCTTGCGGCGGCAAACGACTTCAAGGACTCCGTAAGCGTCGGCGGCGGCCTGAACTTCGTCTCACACGAGGACGCGCTTTCCAGCGCGAGGGGCTCCGCGTACGTGACCGACGACACGGTTGTGTTCTCCAACGCCGTCGACGGGTCGGAGATGCGGATATCGGCTCCGGTGGTGCTCAAGTCGGCCACCTCGCCGACGAACGCGGTGATCGTCAAGACCGACAGCGACGTCGTGTTCGACGACTTCTCCGTAAGCTCCGGTGCGCTCATAAAGCGCGGCAGGGGGAAGATGACGATCATGGCCTCCGCAGACAAGACGACGGTGCTCCAGTCCGGGCTCGGAGTCGGAAAGGCCGCGAACAAACAGGTCAACTCGGCGAGCATCCTGTCGTTCGACGAAGACGGGTCTGCTCCCGACCCCACGTTGAGCCAGTACGCCGGCTTCAACGTGGCGGAGGGCGAGCTTGTCATAAAGGGAGACGCCTCGTCGAGGCAGGTCGACCTGAAGACGGCCACGCTCGTCGGCATGTACCTCTCCGGCGACGCGGCGACGTTCGCCCAGCCGGTGTTGACCATCGACGGCGCGGACGTCAGGACCGACAGGGACAGCAACCACAGCGTAATCGGATACCGGTCGGCCTCGTCGGGCTGCGCGGTGAAGCGCTCGACGCTGCGCGTCATCAACGGCGGCATTGCCAGGTATGCGACGCTCCAAGTAGGCGATACGGCAAACAACAACGGGTCGCATCCCGCGATTGCGCTTACGAACGGGACGATTCGCGCGATCAACTCCATAAGGTTCAACGTCGCCGGCGGCACGGCGGGTCAGATATCCTCCATCCTTCGCGCTAAGGACTCCACTTTCTGCACGACCGATACGGGCGGCTCTCAGTTCGGCATATACTTGAACGGCGGCATAGACGGCGACGTCGACAACTCGTTCTTCGGAGGCCTCAATGAGCCCGTCAAGCTGAACCTCTATTCCAAATACGTCCAGGGCGAGCTCTTCCTGCACAACGGCACCGTGTTCGCCGTGCGCAACGGGTATGTCAGTGAGAAGACCCTGGGACCTGAGTTCACGCTTGCCTTCGACGACGCCGAATGGCGCTGGGGCGGCGACGACATGACGATCACGACGAACGCCGCCGTTGGATGGGGTTTCTACCCAGGCAAGCATCACGTGGAGATGCGCGGGACAGGCGTCATCTTCAAACCGGACGAAGGCAACACCTTGACGATCGCCATGCCGTTCGAGGGCACGGGCGGGCTCGTGAACGCCGGCGCCGGCACGGTGAAGTTCGTTGGCGACGCATGGACGTTCGGCGGTCTCCTCGACATCCGCTCCGGAACGGTCGACGCGACCGAGGCTGATGCGAAGGCTGCCGCGACGGTGCGCGGCCCCGGCACCCTCAAGGGCGGCCAGTTCGGCACTCTGACGCTGCTTGCCGCGGGACCCTCTGGCGAAACCTCATACGCCCCGGTCCTGGACGGCGTGGCTGCGTCCACCGTCAAGGTCGATTTCGGAGCCGACGAGTCGGCGCCCCTCGACATGGACGACCTTGTCAACGTCACCGTTGCTACATACACAGGCGACGCGCCGTCCGTGGGCCGTTGGCGCGTGGTCGGCACGGGGCACAGGAACGTCAGGGGCGAGTTCACCGTCGCCGACGGCACGGTGAAGATGACCGTGGTAGATACCGGGTCCGTGATTATCGTCAGATAGCGAGGCGGCATGAAGGCATTACTGTCATTCGCCACATCGGTGTTGGCCGCGGCGGCTGCCTGCGCGGCGACGGTGCGCCCGGAGGCGACGGGCGACGCTCTCCTGAACCCCGGCATGGGGCTCGTCTACTACCAGTACTCCAACCGACTGTGGTGCTACGGCTCGCACACGAAGCCCGGCGACACGCTGAACTGGTTCCCCGGCGCAAACGTCATCTACATGCGCGTTCCGTGGTGCGCGCTGGAGCCGGAGGAGGGGTGCTTCCGCTGGGACCTTCTCGACACCTACGCCCAGCCGTGGATCTCGGCCGGGAAGCAGGTCGCCTTCCGCATCACGTGCAGCGAGTCGCGCTGGAGCTATGCGACGCCGCAGTGGGTGGAGAAGGCCGGAGCGAAAGGAATCAAGTTCAAGATGCCGTCCGGGCGCAACGACTGGAAGAAATGCGACGTGGAGATATGGGATCCCGTCTACGACGACCCGGTGTTCCTGGAAAAGCTCGGAAACTTCGCCAAGGCGTTCGCGCGCAGGTACGACGGCAAGCCGTATGTCGCGTTCGTGGACATCGGCAGCTTCGGCATGTGGGGCGAGGGACATACTGTCTACAGCTCCAAGCTCGACCAGGAGGCGACTGACAGGATCGTCAAGATCCACATGGACCTCTGGCGCAGGGCGATGCCGAACACGTACCTCGTGATCTCCGACGACGTCTCCGGCTACAAGAACCCCGCCCCTGACGCCGAGGCGATGCGCTACGCGAGAAGCGTCGGAATAGGCTTCCGCGACGACTCGATCCTATGCGCCTACCAGACACCGTGGTTCCACGCGAACTGGGCGGCCGACCACTTCGCCGCGACGCTCCCCGTTGTCGCGGAGGTCGGGCACTGGAACCTCTGCAACGACGGGCGCTGGAACGAAGAGCAGCTCGTCGCGTCCGTCGAGGCGTACCAGGCGAGCTTCCTTTCGATACACGACTGGCCGGAGCGGTATCTGAAGCTGCACCGCGATGCCATTGACAAGATAAACAGACGTCTCGGGTACCGGTTCGAGCTGCGCGAGGCGGGCTGGCCGGCAGAGGCGTGCATAGGCGAACCCGTTGACATATCGTCCGAGTGGGTGAACGTCGGCGTGGCACGCCGTTACGCGGGGGCGACGCTCGCGTGGACGCTTCTTACGGATGACGAAGCGGTCGCCTGGACTGCCGTGGACGACTCGTACGACTTCAAGGACGCGCTTCCCAAACTCAAGGGCATCGAACATCCCGTGAGGCGCGTTTCACACGTCCGCTTCGGCTACCGGGCGAAGATACCGCAGATGAACGACGGCGTGTGGGAGCACGAGGTGAAGGACGACCCGTCCCTTGCGGGGGACGTGCCGACGATTCAGCGCGGCGAGTACACCCTCGCGGTGTCGCTAGGCGACCCGGACGGCACGCCCCGCCTAGCGCTGCCGTTGAAGGGAGGCCGCCCCGACAGGCGGTATCCGCTCGGAAGGATCACATTGAAGTAAAAGGAGCACCAGCATGAACACAGTAGCTAAAGTAGCCGCCGCCATTGTCGCGGCAGTCTCGTCGTTCGCTGCCGTTGCGGACGTGTTGTACTCCGGACCACTGTCCGGCTGGAAGCCGGTCGCAGGCGGCAAGGTGATGCGGTTCGTGCCGGAGCCGTCCTCATACGCGATGGGCGGCGAGGTCGTCATGGACGTCGAGGTCGCCTGGCGCAACGTCGTAAAGGACCGTCCGACATACCAGTGGAGCGGAGTCATTGCGACAGGCACGGCGATCGACCCGCAGGGCCGCAAGGTGTTCGTCATAACGTCGAACATCGGCTGGGGATCGCACGAGAAGGACACCTGGCGTTTCAAGGGATTTGTCCCGGAAGGCTCGACCAACCTGACGCTCGAAGTCGGCATCAAGGTGGCGAAGGGCGAGATGGACTTCGGCGACGCGCGCGTCGTGCTGAATCCGTGCGACCCGTCGAAGAGGATTCGCAACTTCAAGTTCAACGAGTGGCATAAAAGCCCGGTGGACATCGACTTCGTGAACTGGTACGACGCGCCGACGAACGCGCCGCCGAGCCTCGGCGGACGGGGCTTCGCGTTCTTCCGCGTCGCCGAGCCGGGCTTCACCTTCGACCGGTTCCCGCCGGACGCGGCGCAGCTCTCCGACACGTTCAGGATCCGCATGACGCCGGGAGAGGTGCGCGACTTCTTCTTCGGCGTCTACGCCGAGAAGGAGACCGGTGCGTTGAAGGCCGCCTTCAAGGGCGCGATCCCGGCGTCGCTGAGCCGCGTCAAGAACTGGCCGATGTGCGGCGACATGGGCGTAAAGCGCACCTATACCATAATGCCCGACCCGATCCTGCCGTGGAGCGCGGGAGGCGAGAGCCTGCCTGCCGGGACGACGGCGATGGCGATGCTCCAGTTCGAGGTGCCGGACGACGCCCGGCCCGGCGTCTACGCGGACGAGGTGGCGTTTGCGTCCGCAACCGGAGAGCGTCATGCGGCAAAGATCGAGGTCGAGGTGCTTCCATTCCGGCTCGTCCGCCCGAGGCCAGACGACTACGAGACGATTGCACATGTCGGGCTGTACGCCGACAGGCGCGACAAGTTCGTCGAGATGGCGAAGGAGTTCAAGCGCCGCGGCATCGAGTCGTTGCTGATGACGACCGCCTACGGGAACGGACGCCTCAAGCTCCGCAAGGGCGCCGACGGGCGGATGGAGATTGTGTCGTTCGACCGGCTGCGCGACGCGGTTGCGGCATATCGCGCGGCAGGAATGAAGGGCACGTTCTTCCTCCATCTCTCCGACAAGCTGGAGGCCGCCGTCGCCAAGGCGCTCGGCATCCCGCTCAAGGACGCCAATGGCGAGCAGACGCACATGATCCCCGAATTCGAGACGGAGGATTTCAAGCGCCACATGGGCGAGGCGCTCGCCGCAATAAAGGCGGAGTGCGAGGGGCTGCCGCTCGCGGTGCTGGCGATGGACGAGCCCAACACCACGAACCGACTGCCGCGAGCGCGCTACGAGGCGGAGCGCATACGCGAAAGCGGAACGAAGGTCGCGCTCTACGGCGACATGGTCGCCTACGACGCCGTAAAGCCCGACTACATCATCTCGTCGGACGAGCCCGGCAAGGAGCGCCTCGCCACGACTTTGGACGACGTTGCAAAGCGCCCCGGCGCGCGCCTCTACCTGTACATCGGCAGCGGCAGCTACCACTACGCCTTCGGTTCGATGTACGCCGGGCGCTTCAACCACGGATGGGGCGACTACCTCGTCGGCGCGGTCCATGGGCACACAGCCTGGAACTTCCTCGCGGAGAAGCCGACCGACTTCTCCGGCTTCCGCCATTTCTCGGGCTGGGCGACGCTCGACCATTTCGACGCCGACATGAACCTGCGCTGGACGCTTGGCTACGAGGCGATCTGCGAGGGATTCCTCGACAGGTGCTACATCAACACGCTCGAGACGCGCCTCGCGGAGCGGCGCGGGACGCCTGCGGCGGAGCGCGTCGCCGCCAGGTTCGCCGCGCTCAAATCGGAATGCGCCACCCGCGGACGCTACCGCGACCTGGTGCGCCAGCCGTCGCCGAAGCCGGTCTTGACCAACGGCGACATGGACGACTTCCGCTCCCGCCTCGCCGACCTCATAATGGAACTCGACTGACGGTGTTAGCCATCCCGACAGCCGCGCACCTGCCGATTCCAACGCCACTGGCGCTGGCTATGTTGCTCGTTCCGATCGCGCTCTTCGCATGGGCGGTCTGCGGCTGTCTGCGCAAACACGACGTCCACCCGCTTCGCGGCGTTGCCAAGGCGCTCCCGCGCGGCATGGTCGAGTGCCTGCTACTGGTTTCGTCCGTTCTTGGGTTCCTCAAGGTTGGAGGGTCGAAGGGCACGAACGGCGTTCGCGGAGTGTCCGCTCCTGCCCCCGCGCCGCTGTTCAGCTCCGCGTCCGTGACGACCAACGGGACGTGGGACTTCTCGGCGCCGCCAGGCGCCACGGTCCACGAGCGCTGGCGCCTGCGCGGCGCGGCGGACGACTGGTTCCCGCTTTTCCCCGCAGGATGGTCGTTCGCCCTCGGCGACACGTCTGTCACGAACCTCAGGGTGTTCTCCCGCGGCAAGTCGCGCCTCCCAGACGGCACGGAGATTTCTCCGCTCCCCGCGACGCTCGGCGTCGTGCCGGAGGTGAACTGGCAGCTCCTCGGCTCCAACTCGCCGAGCCTCTTCTGGCATTCGCTCTCATCCGACGGCTCGCTGCTCCTCACATGGCAGAACGTCCTCCTCCACCGCGCGGCGAATAACCCCGTCTCCGTGCAGGCGGAGCTCCGCCCGTCCGGCGGCGTCACGTTCCGCTACGACCTCTCGCGGCTCTCCTCCGACGACCCGCTTTCAGACGTCGCCCCCGCCGCAGGCGGAGTCGCGCCGGACGTTCCGCTCTCGCGCGGCGTCACAGGCGTCTCGTTCAAGTCCCGCGACGAGGCCATCTGCGACGAGGCGCGCGCGGCGTTTGAGGCGTCGCTTGGGGAGTTGGATCCTTACTCGTTCCCTGAAGGCTCGACCAACACCGTCCTCGAGCACCTGTTCTACTCCGGCACGACCAACGGCGCGTTCTTCTACCCTCTGACCAACGACAGCACCGCCGTCCTCCGCGTCGCCGTGACGGGCTCCGGCTCCG
>JAFRBA010000159.1 GCA_017405115.1 Kiritimatiellia bacterium | reverse complement strand
TTCCCCAGCAGGTTTATATCCCGCCGAAACGCGCAAAGACCCGCTTTACATGGCTTTCGCGGCCTGACCCCACAGGCGTCCTCATGCTCCTTGTCATGGTCGACCTGGCGCTCTACTGGCGCAACTGGCGCCGCGAGCGCATCGCGGCTTCCCGACCGTCATCATCGATGTGAAGGCCGCAAGGATGAATCTGGTTTTCTTTTGGGGAGTGTCCCCAAAAAGTTCCTGGGGACGGAACTATCGCGGCGATGGCGGGCGCAACGCGCATGAGGGACGACGTCCAGTCGCCGGGCTCGTTCATCTATTCCTTCGCAAACGGACGGGAGTTGTGGGAACGGTGCGACCAGAAGGCTCTGGAGCGTTCGTTCAAGGCGGCGCTGGCCAGCGTGGAGCTGAAGCGGACGGACGCCGTTCATGGACTCCGCAGCGTCTTCGAGTCCATGCCGGGGACATCCTGGAACTATGTGCCGGACGCGGACACATCGACGGCCGAGAAACGCGCCGACGCCAACATGCGCGGACGCGCCTCCATGCTTCGCCTCTACCGCTTCCTGCGCCGGCAGCCGGGGATGGAGTCGCTTCGCCTCGGGACGGTCAGCGCGGAGGTTGGCGTGCGCGAGACATGGCGCGTGGAGGGCGACTATGTCATTACGCACGAGGACTACGTGTCCGGAAGGGTGTTTGAAGACGCCGTGTGCTATGCGTACTATCCTGTGGATCTGCATTCCGTGGGCGAGGGCGTGAAGCCGCGGCAGCTGCCGGCCGGAACGGTTCCAACCGTCCCGTACCGCGCGTTGTGCGTGAAGGGTCTGCCGAACATGCTTGTCGCAGGGCGTTGTGTCTCTGCCGATCGTCTTGCGGCGTCCGGATTGCGTGTTCAGGGGGCGTGCATGGCGATGGGGCAGATCGTTGGCCAGGCGGCTGCATTGGCTGCATTGGCGGGGTGCGACGTCAGGGACGTGCCCATCGGCAGGTTGCGATCCTTGCTGTCGGCCTCGGGCGCAGTCGTCCCAGCAACCCTGTGACAATCCGCTACGGCAGTTTTGTTTGGTCCGATTTTTGAGCCAACGCATTGACGTATTGGCACGTATTTAGTGCAATATGTGCCATGAAAAATGCTATGTTTACATGGCCTTGCGTCGCGGAATGCGGAATGTGCACTATTTCCCGCTGTCCGACGTGCAGGATGTTTCGGGCGGGATGCGGGTGGCGATGCTGCAGTGCTTTACGGCATCAGATGCGAGGAGCGCCGCGCCATGGACATGGTACATCCGTAGCGGCGACGGAACATGGCGGCGAGATGGGCGGCGCTCAGCTGTCCACACATACGAGAGATCTCCGTGAACGGTTTGTCGGTCCTCACGACGAGGGCATAGACATTGTCAAGACACGTTTCACGCACAATGTCGCCCACGCTCCGCCCAAGAGCCTTGCGGCAGCGGCTTTCCAGAGTGCGTGTGGTGACGTGCCGCCGCGACGCCAGTTCCGAAACGCGCAGGTTGAATCCGCGCGTCGTGCGGATTTCCTCAAGAAGTCCGATGACCATCGGGTCGTCCGTCTGTGTGTTGGCCGAGGAAGCTCGCGCTGCAACAGGAAGGGGGGAATACAGAAACTGGCGTTGCGACGGGTGCTGTCCCCTCATTAGACCGTCTAGCAGTTCCGCCGCGTGGCATCCTGCTTTTTCGGCGTCCATCGGAATGGACGAGAGCGGCGGCAGGCTCGTCTCGCAGAGCGTGGAGTCGTTGTTGACGCTAAGGATTGCGAGACTGTATGGAACGGGAATGCCGACTTCCTGACAGGCGTCCGCGACCTGACGTCCGCGCGCGTCGTGCGGCGTGAATACGGCGATGGGCTTGGGCAGACGACGGAGCCAGCGGATGACCTGCGGCATCTCGATGTTCCAGTTGGCGGAAAGGCGGTGTGTGCGTGGCAGGGGATAGACATGGCACGCGAAGCCGTGCGAGGCGAGGTGTGCTGCGAACGCTTCGCGCCGGGCAATCGACCAGTTAGGCTCATTGAGTCCAGTCGAGTCGTACTGCATCTGCAAGGTGGAAGACAGTACTGGGCCTATGTAGGCGAACTGCGCGAATCCGCGAGACAGGAAGTGATCCGCCGCTTCGCGCCCTATGGCGTCGTGGTCGCAGGAGAGGCGCACGCAGGACGAGAGCGGATGGGACGGATTTGCGAAGATCGTTTGAGGGTCGAGGATCACCTTGGGGGCGGGGTGTGCCGCGAGACGAGCTGCCTCCTTCACCGAAGGAATACGTGCGATGATGCCGTTTCCATGCCAGTTGTCCGGTAGATGCTGGTCGGCTATGCCGCCGGGCATGAAGTCGAGCATCCAGTTGTCGTGTTCGCGGATGTAACGGATGATGCCGCGCAGAATGTTGCGCGACACTTCCAGCGACGTTTCCATCAGTATGGCGACACGAGGCATCATTGCATGTGCATATTATACCAAAAAGGTACGCGAGTATGATGTTCTAAAAAAGATAGTTCCATTCTTATTTAGGATAGTGCCATCATCTTGGATGTGTGGTACAATACTCACGACCTCACTGATGGTCGTGGCATATAAAACATAAAGCAAGGGCACGAAATGAAAAACAGAAACAGAAGATGTTTTATGGCGGCATGTGTTGCTGCTACTGCAACCGCGTTCGCTTCTGCACCGCAAGTCAGCAACGTTGGCATTGTGCAGAACGGAGCGCGCGTGACGGTCACTTACGACCTCGACGCGCCTGCCGTTGTCACGATGGATGTTACGACGAACGATGTGTCAATTGGCGCGATGAACCTTTGGTATCAGACTGGCGATGTCAACCGGCTTGTGAAAACTGCAGGTTCAAAGATGATTACGTGGCGTCCTGACAAGGCATGGCCGGGGAACGTGACCGAACCTGGAGTTGAGGTAAGGGCAGTCGTCACGGCATGGGCGACGAACGCGCCGCCCGACTACATGGTCGTTGATCTTTCTGGCTCTGGAGCTGTCGAGTATTACGTTTCTGCCGATGCCGTGCCTGGTGGTGTGAC
The DNA here is from genome assembly GCA_017405115.1 of Kiritimatiellia bacterium. Next base: position 52,273 of record JAFRBA010000159.1, on the reverse strand, counting down.
GAACTACCTCTACAAGACGGCAAAAATGATCATGCGCAAGATTCCCGCCGCAGGTGTCACCTGGACGATGGGCTCGGCCACGACTGAACGCGGACGCAGTACCGATGAAAGCGAAACCCCGCACAGTGTCGCCTTTCAGAACGACTACTACATTGGCATATATGAGGTTACGCTGAAACAATATGCTATGGTCAAGGGGGCCATTCCGAATTATTCGTCAGGCAAGTCGTACTATGATGCGTTGACAAATGACGTAGAGTCGGCATGGGCTACATATCCTGCTGTATATGTTCGGTGGGCTTATGACCTCAGGCCCGGTTCGCCATGGCCGACTTATGGCAAGGGCAGCTTTGCAGATGCTTCTGGATTTCTCGCAAATCTCAACGCAAAGATTCCTGTCGTGGTCGATCTTCCGACCTCGGCAGAATGGGAGTTTGCATGCCGTGCAGAATCTGGCAACGCTCTCTATGCTACGGACGACGATCCGGGTCGTGACCTGACTAATGCGACGACAGATGAGTGCCTTGGAACGCTCGCATGGTACAAAGGCAATTCAGGTGATCATACCCATCCCGTAGGCGAGAAAAAGCCAAATGCATGGGGGCTTTACGACGTGCTAGGCAATGCTGCTGAATGGACGCTCGACTACTTCACAAAATCATTTGACCAGTCGGTTGTGGTAACGGAGCCGAAGGGGCCAGATAGCGGGAGTGGACGATGCATTCGGTCTGGAAAGGCAAATGGAGATGCGTCATGGAACAGGTGTGCCCGTAACTATACCGGCAACACTTACGAGGCGGGGCCATATTCCGGTTTCCGTTTGTGGTCGGCGTGTGAGGCGAAGTAAGGGGGGTATATGAAGCGTTTGGCTGTTCTCCTCGCGACAGTTTGTGGAATCGAGACATCGGTGTTTGCTGCCTCTTGTATTGTGTCAGGCTCCACGGCAAGGCCTCTTTCCGCCACAACTACAGCGGCGTCCGGATCTTTGGCAGGCACATTGCAGACCGTAGTAAAGACATCGAGTTTCGGCATTCTCTCGGGACAACTGAGCGGGCTGCCATCGGGTAAGATGATAATCTTAAGATAAGGGGGTTCGGCATGGAGTTGGGCCAGCAGCGGCTTCTACGATCTTTTGCCTTCGTTTCTCTGTCTCTGGTGGCCGTTGCTTTGTCAGCGGCTGAGCCGTCTCTGAACATTGGCCGCGAAGTGCCAGGTGGTAGAGGCCGTGTTTCGAGGTGCGATGGTGGCCACGTCCTTTCCTACGATTTTACGGACGGCGGCTCGTATGTAGAGATGAGATACGGATTTGGTGATCGCGGCATCCGCATTGATGCGATTCAGTGCCGCATGAAAGGGGTCGAGGATGCGTTGGTGCAGATGCACTTCACCGACAAGACGGGGCAGAACTTCATCAAATACTTCAGATTGCCTAACGGCGAAGTGCGGAACTATAGGATTGTGCCGCAAGGATGTAAATTGGCATTTGGCGGCGCGAACGATGGAAAGATGCATTTCCCGTTGCGCAGCATCGCTATCGGCATTCATAAATCTAAGGGATGTGACCTGTCTGGTCGGCTTGTCGTGACGGATGTTCAATTCGTCGAACCTCTCGGCTATATGTTCGATCATGTGTCAGACGATATCCTTCATCCAATTCGGATTGACGGCAGTATTGCATGGGAGAAAGACGGAATTGCCCCGCCGAAATCTATGATAGCGGTGGTCACAAACCTTACGGATAGTTCTATTCGTGGCTCGTTTGCGTTGAAAGTCCGAGACTGGGAAGGAAAAATGCTTGGGTTGGAAGAGTCCGCTGTAATTGAGGTTCCGGCGAAAGGCAAGGCGCGACATCCGTTTGTCTTGCCGGCGGTGCCGCCGGACAGGAATTTCGCAGAATATTCCATTTCTTTTGTTGGAGAGTGTGGTGTTTGCATCCCTGCATTTTCGTGGTCACGCACATGGACGCGGCCTGTTGCTGGGCAGGTCGAGCCGTGCGCGGCACCGGAATTGTCGTGGGGGATGGGTTCGTATCTCGTTTTGCAACGTATGCCTGACAATGCAGAAAACCGCGAACGCATTGCCAGAAATGCTGCATTGGTCCGCAACATGGGGACGAAGTGGATCCGCGAGGAGTTCAGCTGGAGCCGCATCGAGCCAGAGAAGGGGAAGATAGACCTTGCGCTATATGACTATATGGTTGACGTTGCCGTAGCCAACGGGTTGACGATAGTTGGGATGTTCGGATATTGGGCGAAGTGGACGAAGCCTTGGACGGACGAGGGATGTGCCGACTACTGTCGGATGTTGTCGCGTCTCGTTTCGCGTTATCGTGGCCGGGTGGATCGGTGGGAAATCTACAATGAACCGGACATTGATCCCTGGAAGGGGTCAAAGGAGTCATACTACAAACTTCTCTCCATGTCATACAACGCAGTCAAGGCGGCTAATCCCAATGCCGAGGTGTGGGGGTTTGTGACTTCAGGCGTTGGCCGCAACTTCGTAGAGTCAGGCATCGAGGCTGGAGTGCGTTTTGACAGGATTTCGGTTCATCCTTACACGAGTGCATTGGCCGAGAGAACATTTCTCGGCGACATCGAATGGCTGTACGAAAAGTCTGGGAGACGGCGCATTGGAATGACCGAGATAGGATGGTCTACATGGCGTGGTGGCTCGAGCGAACGAGAGCAGGCAGTGAATTTTGCTCGAGCGCAGATGACGGCAGCGGCGTCTGGCAAGGTTGTTGCACTTGTTCCGTATACGCTTTTTGACGGAGGCAACTTCGACAAGTCGGTGTGCAATTATGGTGTTGTTAGAGGAGATCACCGTACAATAAAGCCAGCCTATCGTGCCCTGTCAAAGTTATACTGCACATTTACGCGAGGACCTGCTAAGATGGATTTTGTGCAGATAGGTCATGACATTGAGGCCATTGTGTTCAGCATGGCCGACAAGAGCGTTCTCTGGACGGACTATGGCGAGTCTGTTGTGCTGGAGGCCAAAGGCGGAGGATACCTAACCGCAGAGAATCTTATGGGAGAACCTGTCGCGATTTCAAATTCCGGTGGCAAGGTGCGCTTTGCGTGTGATGTGGGGCATCCGGTGTTCTTCAATGGAGTGGTCCGAGATCCTGTGTTTGTCCATTCATCCGCGCCAGTCGAGAAAGTCTTGACGTATTGAAGGAAGGAACGGTACAATGAGAAGAGTCCTGCTTGTGTTCTGCACGCTTTGCGCGATGGTTGCGCTGTCCGCGCACATGATTGAATTTGAGAACCGATTGCCACGTATGTACTGTGGCAATGTCAAGTGTGGAGTATACAACAATCCGGAGCTGTCGCTTCCTGGCCTGTTGACCACCTCCGACTCAGAACTCGGCATGTTCCTTCAGAAGATGCGCGAGACGATAATGGCCAATCGCCGTCTACTCTTTGTCGCCGGCAAGGTGGTGGTATGCAACCACAACTGGATTCGCGACCATGTCCAACAGATGAAGGGCTGGATGCATTGGGAATATGACCCGATCTCGTTCCTCCAGTTAATAATCGACACGCAACGACACGATGGCCAGTTCTTCGAACTCGTAAAGCAGCTCGATGACCGGCATTGGGCCATGGTGGACGAGGACTGCCGCATCCTGTTTCCAGACGACCATCTTTCCCTGGTACGTCTTGAGCTTGAGGCCGACGTGGAGTATCTCGTGGTGGAGGGTGCCTGGCAGTACTACCGCATGACTGGCGATGACAAATGGCTTGCCTCCGTCCTTCCCGCCCTGGAGAAGGGGATCGACTACCAGACGAGCGATTCTAAGCGCTGGAGCGCAAAATACGGCCTCTGCATTCGCCCATACACGATTGACACCTGGGACTTCACGAACGACTTTGCGAGCCAAAACGACCGACGCATTGCCGGCACGATGTGCGCTATGCACGGCGACAACACCGGTGTATTTCAGGCTATGAACCTGCTCGGTTGGATGAATGCAAGACTGGGGAACGCCGACAAGTCCCAGGAATGGAACAGACGCGCCGCCGCGCTCCGTGCCAGCATAATGAAGTATCTCTGGAATGGACGCTTCTTTGTGCACCAGCTTCCCGTCGATGGTGGAAAGCCGCTCGACGCAAGCGAGGTGGAGCGACTGTCGCTCTCTGATTCCTACGCTCTCAATCGGGGCTTCCTCTCGGGTGACGAGTGCCGCTCCGTGATAGACGAGTTCCGTCGCCGCCGCAAGACGTCCGGCGCTTTCGCTGAGTGGTTCACCATCGACCCTCCATACAGTCCGTCGTTCATGATGTACAAGTCAGGCAAGTACGTGAACGGGGCTATATCGCCGTTTACGGCCGGAGAGCTTGCCAAGGGAGCGTTCGCGAACGGTCGCGAAGACTATGGCTGGGACATTGTAAAGCGCATGATGGCGTTGGTGAAGCGTGATGGTGACATCTACTTCCTCTATGATCCCAAGACACAGGCAGCGCAGGGAGGTGGACCGAGCGCATGGGGTGCGGCGGCCATGATGAGCGCGGTGGACGAGGGACTTGCCGGCGTGGTCAACGCTGGCGTTGGCTACGACGAGATTGTGTTCTCGCCGCGCTGGCCGGTGACTCATTACAGGGAGCTTCGCTATGTGACGGGTTACGAGCTGACGAAAAAGTACGTCGATGTCCGGTATGTCCAGACCGACAAGGGCTTCCGCTACCGTATGCTCAGTCCGGCGAAGAAGGTCAAGGCGCATTTGCTCGTGCCCGCCTGCAAGATGCCGAAGGCACTTCACGTAGACGGCGCGGAGATGGCGTTTACGCTCTCGACCGTTGGCGAATCGCGGTACGTTGATGTTGTCGTTACGCCGGCAGACGGCGTTGTCGATTTCGAAGTCCTGTATTGAGTTGTGAAATAAAGCAGCTCAATGCGAACGAGTCTGGAGGCAACAAGGTCGGGCTTTTGTGTATGCTTGACTTAACCTAACAACGGCAGTTGACTTCGTTTGTCGCTACGGCCGCACGACTCTTGTGAACGGCCAGAGCGGGTGCTGGGACAGGGAAGACGGACATCTCCTTCCGAAGGGGGACTGTCCCCGTGCTGACTCGGAACTTGTAAACGCATGCCGCGAAGCCGCTGCGCAGATGTATCGCCGCCGCATGACCCGCTGAATGGGATTGTCCCCGGGCTGACTGTCCGCCGGATGCGGGCTGAATGACGGCGGAAGCAGACTCTGTTCTTTATCGCGACGCTACACAGGGTTATAGTAGTGTGCCTCGTGACCATTGACTATATCTGACAAAAATGATAGGAATAGCCGGTTGTTGAAATGAGGGTGGATAAGCTAGGTGAATAGTCCTTGTGGAAATGTGCGAGTCCACATGAAAAGTCCTTTGCGATATGTGCACGAACTCGTCCGCGCCGGGGCGGCTGGTCTTCGCGCACGAATTTTGGTATACTTTGACGCCAAGAGACAATGACGCGATGGTGCGTCGGAAAAGGAGAACGCATAGATGAAACTGAGCCTTGAATCGATAACCAGCGACGCAGCCGCGTGGACCGCGAAGGGCGTCGCGCTGCCGAAGTTCGACATAGCCGCCATGCGCGCGCAGACGAAGGAGACGCCCGAGTGGGTCCACTTCGGCGCCGGCAACATATTCCGGGGCTTCATAGGCTCGCTGAGCCAGAGGCTTCTGAACGACGGCCTCGCGAAGACCGGCATCATAGCATGCGACACGTTCGACTACGAGGTGATCGACAAGATCTACGACGCATACGACTCGCTTACGCTGAACGTGCTGCTCAACCCCGACGGCACGACGACGCGCGAGGTGCTTGCCGGCGTCGCGGAGGGCCTCAAGGCCGACTTCTCCGACGCCGCGTCCGCCGAGCGCCTGCGCTCCATCTTCCGCGCGCCGTCGCTCAAGATGCTCTCGTTCACCATCACCGAGAAGGGCTACGCGCTGCGCCGCCCCGACGGCTCGCTCATGCCCGTCGTTGAGGCCGACATGGCGAACGGGCCTGCCGCGCCGCGCCATGTCATGGCGATCGTCGCCGCGCTTCTCTTCGAGCGCTACGGCGCCGGGAAGCTGCCGATGGCCGTCGTCTCGATGGACAACTGCTCGCACAACGGCGAGAAGCTCATGAAATCCGTTCTCGAGGTCGCGCAGGCATGGAAGGAGGGGGGCTTCGTCGACGCCGGCTTCATCGACTACCTCAACGACGAGTCCAAGGTCTCGTTCCCCTGGTCGATGATCGACAAGATCACGCCGCGGCCCCATCCGCGCGTGGAGGAGTCGCTCGTCGCCGACGGCTTCGAGGGGATGGCCCCGGTGGTGACCGACAAGAAGACGTTCATCGCGGCGTTCGTGAACGCCGAGAAGCCCCAGTACCTCGTCGTCGAGGACAAGTTCCCGAACGGGCGCCCGCCGCTCGAGAAGGCCGGCGTGTACTTCTGCGACCGCGAGACCGTCAACATGACGGAGCGCATGAAGGTCACGACGTGCCTCAACCCGCTCCACACCGCGATGTCCATGTACGGATGCCTCCTTGGCTACACGCTCATCTGCGAGGAGATGAAGGACGCGGACATCGTGAGGCTCGTCAAGCGCCTCGGCTACGTCGAGGGGCTTCCGGTCGTCGTCGACCCCAAGATCATCTCGCCCAAGGCGTTCATCGACGAGGTCGTGAACGAGCGCCTGCCCAACCCGTTCATGCCCGACGACCCGCGCCGCATCGCGACCGACACGTCGCAGAAGCTCGGCATCCGCTTCGGCGAGACGGTCAAGAGCTACATCGCCTCCGGGCGCAGCCTCGACGACCTTGTGGCCATTCCGCTTGCGATCGCGGGCTGGTTCCGCTACCTCCTCGCCGTCAACGACAGCGGCGAGCCGTTCGAGGTCTCGCCCGATCCGCTCAAGGAGGAGTTCCAGGGCAAGCTAGCGGGCATCGTCTGGAACGACCCCGCGTCGTACGGCGGCCAGCTGCGTCCGCTCCTCGCAAACGAGGCCGTGTTCCACGTCGACTACACGAAGACGCCGCTTGCGGACCGCATCGAGGCCTATTTCGTGAAGCTGCTCGCCGGCCCCGGCTCGGCGCGCAGGCTCCTGCAGGAGGAGCTCAAGTAGCCTTCGCCTGCACACGGCATCCTTGCCGCAGCAAGTGGCGGGCGACGAGTCCGCCTTCCGCCGCCGGCGCGCGCCGGCGGCGTTGCATTTCTTCTCATAAAGTCTCATATGTTTTCGCCCCGCTCTCATGCGATGTGTAGTATAATTCAAGGCATCTGGAAGCAACGGAAGGAATTACAAATGAAGATAAAGCCAGAAAGCTACATGTACGAGATGATCCGCACCGAGCTTGCCGACGTGGTGGGCGCCGACCAGGTCGACGTAAAGTTCGCGGACAAGTTCGGCCACTCCATCGACTACTACTGGATTCCGGAGATGTGGCACGACCGCGGCAAGGAGTGCCCCAGGCCGGACTTCGTTGTGCATCCGTCCTCGACGGAGGAGGTTTCGCGCATCATGAAGATCGCGAACCAGTACAGGATACCCGTGGTGCCGTGGGGCGGCGGCTCGGGCTCGCAGGGCGGCGCGCTGCCGGTCTACAACGGGATAGTCCTCGACATGAAGAGGATGAGCAAGATCCTCAAGATCGACAAGACCTCGCTCACCGTCACGTGCCAGACCGGCATCATCGCGCGCCACCTCGAGTGGGGATGCAACAAGGCGGGCTTCTCGACGATGCACCTGCCGGCGTCCATCTCCTGCGCGACCATCGGCGGGTTCCTGGCGCACCGCGGAACGGGCGTCCTGTCGACGAAGTACGGCAAGATCGAGGACATGGTGATGTCGCTCGAGGTCGTCACGCCTACCGGCGAGGTAATCCGCACGCTCCCCGTGCCGCGCCACGCGTCCGGCCCGGACCTCACGATGATGTTCCTCGGCAGCGAGGGCACGCTCGGCGTCATCACCGAGGTGACGCTCAAGATACACCCGCAGCCGGAGTCGCGGCAGTTCCGCGCCTACATCTTCAAGGACTTCCACACCGCGATGCAGGCCGGAGCGACGCTCATGCGCAGCCGCCTCGGGCCGTGCGCGATGCGCCTCTACGACGAGACGGAGACGAAGACGCACGTGTCGAAGGTGTTCGGCATCGACCTCGACAGGGGCGCGTACCTCGTCTTCGGCTTCGACGGCAGGAAGAAGATCGTGGACCTTCAGATGCAGTACGCCCGCGAAATCATGGAGAAGGAGTTCAAGGGCAAGGACCTCGGCTCCAAGGGCGGCGAGTGGTGGTGGGAGAACAAGTACAAGTTCTTCTATCCGGGCTACATGTTCCACGTGCCCCAGGCGTTCGGTACCCTCGACACGGTCGCCGACTTCTCCCACATCGAGAACGTCTACTGGGCGATGAAGAACGTCGTGAACAAGGAGTTCCCCGACGCGCGCTTCATCGGCCACTTCTCGCACTGGTACGAGTGGGGCTGCATGCTCTACGCCCGCTTCATATTCCCGGGCGACAAGGTGCCGCCGAACGCACAGGAGGCCGCCGCGCTCTACAACGCCGTCTGGGACAAGGCGATTCGCGCGGCGATACGCGAGGGCGGAGTGATCAACGAGCACCACGGCGTCGGACTGAAGCTCGGCCGCTACGTCAAGGACCTCTACGGCACGGCCATGCCGGTGCTCGAGGGCATCAAGAGGCAGCTCGACCCCAACGGCATCATGAACCCCGGCAAGCTCGGCTTCGCCGGCTGCTGAGAAACAGTTGCCGCCCTCTGACCACTAACGACTAACGACTAACCACTAACCACTATGCATATCGACAAATACGAAGAAGCCATAATGAACTGCCGGTTCTGCTTCATGTGCCGGCACCTCTCCGCGATCGGGAACGTGCGGTTCACCGAGGTGGACACGCCACGCGTCCGCGCGGCGATGCTCTACGGACTCCGCACCGGAACGAACTCGTTTGACGACGAGGACTTCGTGGAGGCCCTCTACCGCCAGGACCTCTCCGCCTGCTGCGTGCGCCACTGCGTGAACCACTACGACGAGAACGGGCTCGCCCTCGCGGCGCGCGCAGACGTCGTCGAGGCCGGGAAGGCGCCCGAGGCCGTCAAGAAGCTCGCGGCGAAGTTCGCCAAGTCAGTCGGCTGGAAAATCGAGGCCCCGTCCTCCGCCAAGGCTGCGGAGGGCAGGCAGGGCGACGTCGCCTGGTTCCTCGACGACACGACCGCCGCCGACAAGTCCGTGGTCGCCGCCACGAAGAAGCTCTTCGCGGCCGCAAAGGTCTCGCCAAAGATCATCACGGGCGGCTCGATCGGCAAGGCGCTGAAGGTGCTCGGCTACCTCGCCGAGGCGAAGGCCGCGGCCGAGAAGTTCGCCGCGTTCCTGAAGGCCGAGGGCGTGAAGACGCTCTTCGTCTCCAACCCCGCCGCCGTCAACGCGCTGAAGCAGGACTACCCCGCGTTCGGCGTGAAGCTGCCCTGCGACGTGAAGTGCACGGCCGCGCTCGTTGTCCAGTACAAGGTCAGGTTCGCGAAGGCCGCCGGCGAGGTTTATCCGCTTGCGGACGACTTCAAGAAGAACTACGAGAACTGCTGCTGCATGGAGAAGGCGCTCGCCGCGCTCAAGGCGACGTGCAAGCCGTTCGGCACTAACGACGAGGAGACGTACTGCTGCGGCGAAGGCGCGGTTGTGCTGGACAAGCTCCATCCCGAGCTGGTCAAGGCGCTCGCCGAGTACGTCGCCGCGCGCGCGGACAATCCGAAGAAGGACAGGATAGTCGTCCTCTCGGCCTACACCAAGAATTCGCTTGTGAAGTACGGGAAGCTCAAAGCCATTACAATGGAAGAGCTTGCGGCGTCATGTCTGTGAGCATCGTAAGTGCGGTGTTGTGCGCGGCGGTCGCAATGTGCGCCGCCGATGGCTCCGGCGCGATGGACCTCAACGGATCCTGGGAGTTCCGCTTCGAGGAGGGCAAGACGCTCGAGACGTGCAGTGGGCCAGAGTTCGGCGCGACGGACAGGATGTCCGTCCCAGGATGCTACGACATGCTGCCGAAGTGGCTCTGTAGGCGCGGCACGGGGCTATATCGCCGGACGTTCACCTTGGACAAGGCCGTGGACAATGCATGGCTCGTCGTTGACGGCATGGGGCTTCGCGCGAAGTTCGCCGTCGACGGCAGGCCTTTCGGCGGCGTTCAGCCGTATCCGTGGGCCCGGCTGGAGATCCCGACCGGTCCGCTTTCGGCAGGCGAGCATACGATATTCGCCGCGCTTGACAACGTGCTCGACTGGGAGACGCAGAGGTTGGCGCGTCCGTACTATGACTTCTACTTGTACGGAGGGTTCTACCACGGCGTGTCGCTGTCCTTCGACAACAGGAAGCTGTTTGTCCGCACTCGCGACTACAAGACCGGCAAGGTCGAGATCGAGGCCGTGAACTTCGCGGAGGGGGACTTCGACGCGACCCTAGTGTTCGACGGCAGAAACGAGGTTAAGGCCGCGTTCCGCAGCTTCCGCACGACGGTGAACGTGCCGTGCTTCAAGCTCTGGAGCCCAGCTTCGCCCAGTCTGCATACCGTGGCGACGGAGGGTGTCTCCGCGCGGTTCGGCATACGCGAGATCAAGGCGGAGAAGAAGCGCCTGTGGCTCAACGGCGAGATACTGTTCCTGAAGGGCGCCAACAGGCACGAGGCGCATCCGCAGTTTGGCGCCGCGACGCCCGAAGCGCTCATGGTGCAGGACATTCAGCTCCTGAAGTCGCTCAACGGAAACTTCTTCCGCGGCAGCCACTACCAGCAGTGCCAGCGCTTCCTCGACTACTGCGACGAGTTGGGGGTTCTGGTGTGGGAGGAGTCTCTGGGCTGGGGCAACAAGCCCAACGAGATGTCCGATCCAGAGTTCTTCCGCCTGCAGGTCGAGGAGACGCGCGAAATGGTGCGGGCGAGCTTCAACCATCCGTCTGTGATAATCTTCGCCTATATGAACGAGAACCACTCGCAGACGAAGGAGGGCAAGAAACTGAATGATGCGCTCATTGAGGCGATCAAGTCGCAGGATTCGGGTAGGCTCGTCACATTCGCGTGCAACCACAACCTGGACGACCTCTCGAACGAGAACACTGACATCGTTTCGTTCAACACGTACCCGGGCTGGATCGGCTCCGACGCCGGCACGCTCGAAAACCAGAAGCGAATCATCGACGAGAGAGTGTCGCAGATCGTGTCCAGATACCGCAAGCTCTATCCGGAGAAGCCGATAATCGTCTCGGAGATGGGCACGACGGCAATATACGGCTACCACGACCCGGCGGCAGGGCAGGGAACGGAGGAGTTCCAGTACTACTACAACAGGGACGTCCTTGACCGGATATTCGCAGACCCTGAGATGGCGGGGCTTACGTTCTGGCATTTCGCCGACGCCCGGACCTTCCACCGCGGGGGGTCGGCGATCCGCGCAAAGCTGCTTGCCGAGAACATGGCCGGCCTGTACGACGGCTACCGCAGGGCGAAGACCGTGACGCAGGTCGTCAGGGAAGGCTTCTCCCGCAGGGCCGCAGGCGAGTCGCCGGCAAAAGAATAGCAGGAGGTTCTCCATGTCTCTAGTGAACATGAAGGAGATGCTGTGCGCGGCACGCAAGGCGAAGAAGGCCGTCGGGGCCTTCAACATCACGAACTACGAGACCGCCGCGGCCGTCCTGAAGGCGGCCGAGGCGGAGAACGAGCCGGTCATAATCCAGCTTTACATGCGCCTCTTCGACACCGGAAAGGCGTATGACCTCGCGGGCACGCTCCAGCGCCTCGCCTATCGCGGCAAGGTGCCCGTCGCGCTCCACCTCGACCACGGCAACACTGTGAAGCAGGCGACGGACGCGCTTGCGTGGGGCTACACGTCGGTGATGTACGACGGCTCGCGCTCGCCGTACGACGAGAACGTGAAGTGGACGAAGCACGTCGCCGACTACGCGCACGCGCTCGGCGCGACGTGCGAAGGGGAGATAGGCCATGTCGCGCAGGGCGACGAAACCGCCCTTACGGACGTCGAAGAGGCCGTTTCGTTTGCGAAGGCGACGGGCGTGGACGCGCTCGCCGTCTCCATCGGCACGGCGCACGGCTACTACAAGGCCGAGCCGAAGCTCGACATCCCGCGCTGCGCGGCAATCGCCGACGCGCTTCCCGAGACGCCGCTTGTCCTCCACGGCGGCAGCGGCACGCCTCTCGCCGACGTCAGGCGCGCGATCGAAAGCGGCATAGCCAAGGTGAACATCGCGACGGAGTTCCTGGACGGCTACATCAAGTCTACCCTAAAGGTGTTCGGCGACCTCGATGGCGCGTTCGTGCCGCCGGACAAGCTTGCGGACCCGATCATCGACGCCTGCGCCTCGCACGTCCAGCGGCTCATCAGGTTCTTCGCCGGGCGCTAGGTTCGATTGTTTAGCCGTCGCCGACTGCTGACGCGTCGCCTCCATTGCCGCGCTCGCGCCAGGCGGTGGGGGACATTCCCGTCGCTGCGGCGAATGCGCGCGAAAGGTACTCCAGCGACGAGAAGCCTGAGAGACTGGCGACTTCCTTTATCGGGAGGGAGGTCGAGCCGAGCAGCCGCTTTGCTTCGTCTATCCGCGCCTGTGCTATCTGCTTCTGGACCGATGTCGCGATGTTGTCGTGAAAGGCGCGTTCGACGAGTGTCCGTGAAAAACCTACGTGCCGAAATACGTCAGAGGCGGACATGCCCTTGGAGACGTTGTTGCGGATAAAGGCTAGTGCGTCCGCAAACCACGTCGGCGCATTTGGATAGGTGTCGGTGGATGTTCGCTCCACCACTCCCTTTGGCGGAACCACGAGATTTGGCGGGTTAGATGCCGCCTGACGATCCGCAAACATGTTTTCAAGCGTCGTCGCGGCAGCTCGCCCGATTGAAATGGCGTCTGGGTCGATGCTCGAAAGACGGGGTGTCGAGAACATGCAGTAGACCGGATCGTCGTCTACGCCGAGAATCGCCACGTCGGACGGAACGGAGAGCCCGAGCGAACGGCATGCCGAAAGAATATGCGATGCGCGCAGGTCGTCGCAGCAGAATATGCCTATTGGTTTCGGCAGTCGCGACAGCCATTTGATGAGGTCTTCGGAGTCTGGAGGAGACTCCGTTCGGTCGCCGAGCAGGAAGTCGCGTCCGAATCGGTTCCGGGGGTGCAGCGGCGGACGGTAGATGGACGGGCGTATCCCGTTCTTTTCCAAGAACGTCGCGAAGGCGTTGCGCCGTCTGTCCGAGAAGCCCACGCAGCGGTAGCCGCAGAAGGCGAAGTTGGGGAAACGGTGTCGCGCGAGGTGCTCGGCGGCGAGGCGTCCGATTTTGTCCGCGTCGGTCTTTACCGTGGCGAACCTTGGTTCGGGCGCTGCGCAGAGGCAATCCACAACAGGACTCCCGCAGTTGGCGAGCACTTTCGCCGTGCGTGCGTCGGCTATGCGGCAGATCCAGCCGTCAAATCCTTCGGACGATTTGGTCGCGGCATGCTGCGGGTCGACCAGCACAAGGTTCCATTCCGGGTGCTGCTCGGCTATCTCCGCGACTCCGCGTATGAAGCCGCGCCCGTATGCGCTCGACCGCTCCGCAGCGACCGCTATTCTGCTTTTACGTTCCACGCTGCCGATGAATTCATTCCACTACTTGCCAGAACCCGCCATTGTCGAATCCTACGCGCCGAATCGCGCCTTTTGATTTTTTTATCCAGTTGGCGATGCTTGTGCGTGAAAGCCCGCATGCCTTAGCCATCTCTCCTTGAGTTATTCTTGGATTTGTGCGAATCAGCTCTTTGATCTTTTCAAGAGTGCTCGTGTCTGTAAATGCCTGTATGGTCTGCAACGCGCCACTTGACAGACTTGCGGCTATCTTGTTGAGTGCATTCTTGTCGTCGGCAGGGGGGGCGAAGATGGTGAGCTTGAGTTCGGAATCACCAAGAAGCTCGTATTTCGGACATTTTCCAGAGAGCTTTCCTGATGCAGAAAGTATCACCGGCACTCCCTCGCCGCGCCTGTCCATGATGCATGATCTGACAATGTCTGTAAACCTTTCTGTCAACGGGCATCTGGAAAGGCAAGTACAGATTAGTTCATTGCGCGAGAACTGTCGTTCGCCGATTTCGTCGACCGTCAGCGAGTTGGGCAATGCGCCTGGTGAGAATATCTCAAGGCGGTCGGAGAACATGTGCAGTCGTATTTTGGAGCCGGATATTGAATAGTCCCGATGCGCCACGGCGTTGACAACGGCCTCGAATACGGCGTTCATGGCAAACTGCGGAATGTCGATTCGGTTGGGCTTTTTCACTGCGAGAGTACGCATGTTCCTGTTCACGAATCTGCATGCCTCGGCAATCTGGGAATCCAGCGGACCATAGATGTCTTTTGCGTCAAGCTGTTCGTCGGCACTGCGGTCTTCCCCCCTGTAGCATACCGCTTGGATGTAGGCACTCGGTAGATGCTCTTCAGGTTGTTCGCTCGCCATGAGTATTCCGCCGACGGTTGGTCGCAGTTCTCCTTCTGCGTCCTTGGCGACAAAGTGGAGCTTGCGCAGGAAGTCGTCGTCGGAAACGGGCGAAAGGGGGGTTTTGAACTTTTCGAACAGCGCCTTTGACAATGTAGAGGGACTGGCATCTGGCACGATTTGCTCGTCAAAGGATATGATCCGCGTCTGGCTTCGCTGCTGGAACATCCTTGCAAGCACTTCTGGCGGCATCTCCCGCTTCGAGCTGCCAATGCGGTAGAAATACCCATGCGGGCTTTTATGCACGAAAAGGCTCTTTAGAACATCAACCCTGATGACCGCCTTGTCGTTGCCCTGCGAGTCGGGAATGGAAAGCTTGCGAATCAAAGGTGCGATAGGAGGCTTTATGGAGTCATTGCAGATGTCTCGTAGCCACGTTTCCACGATGTCAAGCTTGCTGTATTCAATTCCCTTTACTTCTTTCGTCTTGTCGTCAACGCCGAACACGAATATGGCACCATGGGTGTTTGCGGCCGCCGCGAACTCATCCGCAATCTCCTTGGCATCAGGATCGGCTACTCGTTTGCCAGGAACGGAAACTGTCTTTAGCTCATGCAAAGAATCTTCGCCAAGAACGATTTGCCTAATAAGGGAATTTTCGAACATTTGGACTCCTTTGAGAAGGTTGTTGCGGACATTCTAACACATTCATTGATGATCTGTCAAGTCTGTCAATGTTGACATTGTGTTTTTTGCAGATAAATTGTAAAAAGTACAGTTGATTTTGCGGCGGTGGGTATGGTATAGTATCTCCCATAAGGAGCATTGTACCCATGACACACAAAGAACGCAAGGAAGAGGTGCGCAAGATTCTTGCGCTGGATGCCGACGAACTCGTGAAGAAGGCCAAGGGGCAGCTGGTTCTGTTCCCTACGCTCGACGAGGTGTACGACTATCTCGCGGAGGAGATGGTGAAGGAATTCGCCAAGGCCGCCAAGGGCAAGAAGATCGTCAACTTCATCATGCCCGTTGGCCCGACGCAGCCCTACCGGCTGATGGCGGAGAAGATTAACTACCGCCAGATCAACTTGAAGAACGTCCGCTTCTTCTTCATGGACGAGTATGTCGACGACGAGAAGGACGAGCTTATCCCCATGACGAATCCGCTTTCGTTCCGCGGGCAGATAGGGCCGCTCCTCTTCAACCGGATACGCCCCGACCTGATGATGCCGAAGAGCCAGATAATCTTCCCGACGCCGAAGAACATCAAGGACCTTCCGAAGATGATCAAGGACTTGGGCGGCATCGAGGTGTGCTACGGCGGAATCGGAATCCACGGACACGTCGCGTTCAACGAACCAGCGCCGGGAGTCGCGGAGTCGAATCCGCGCATACTCGAGATCAACGAGTTCACGCGCACCATCGACTCGACGCGCCACTGCGGAGTCGGCGGGAACCTCGAGAACTTCCCGCGCCGCGCGATAACGATGGGCATGAAGCAGTGCCTTGAGGCGCGCAAGATGCTCCTCATGACGCGCAACGAGACGACGGCGTACCTGTGGGCGAACACGATACTGCGCATCGCCGCGCTCGGCAAGCCTGGCGACGACTATCCCGTAACCCACGCCCGCTACCACAAGAACCTGCGCATCGTCTCCGACTATGGCACCGCTCAGAAGCCGAAGTTCAACATCTAGGTCCAAATCAAAGGCAGGAGGCTGCAAATGTCAGCCGAAAGGAGCAGGTACATGGCAAAGATGGAATCGCTCGAAGAAGGGACCAGTGCGGGAAGTTCGCAGGCGCGGCTTCCCGCCGTTCTGGCGCTTGCGTTGCTGGTTGCCAGCACGTGCGTTGCCAAGAACTGCGTGTTCCAGCTTGTCGAGGCCGGAGGGTCCAGCACGACCGCTGGCTACTACTGGAGCAACTCGAACAACTGGGTCGGCTGCCAGAAGCCGGTGTCTGGCGATTCCGTGTACATCACGAACATGACCTCGGCCAACGTGTACCACGACATATCCGGGCTGACGCTCGCCCACTTCGAGTACATCTGCAAGGGTGCGTCGCTGGTCGGCGTCTACCCGATTACGCTCACGGGCACAGACAACATAGTGTCCAACACGGCGTCCTACTACGAGCTTGGAGTGTACAACATAGCGGAGAATGCGCGTCTCACCTACTGCGGCTCTTCTATGGCGCAGGCGGCAAAGGACGGCGTATGGAGCGGGCTGGGCGAGCTCTCCGTGTGGATGGGCGGGAGTGGCACATCGTTCTACTACAGCTTCTACCATTCCGGATTCACCGGGATTGTCAACATCTATCGCGGCAACACGCTGTATTTCGGCAGCTGCAACAACAAGAGATATGGTTTCCCGAATGCAGTCATCAATGTCTACGGCAATGATGCGACGACAGGTACCAACAGCGGTTTGCACAACGGCCAAACCGAAGACGCGGTAGTGTACGGCGAATACCATTTCCGGCACAAGCAGACATTCAATTCGTATTATCACACGACTTTCGACGGCGATGTGTATCTTCATGCCGACAGCAACAACGACATATTCAACTTCAATCCGTATGGGCGCAAATCCGCTAACGCCGGGTTCACCTTCAACGGAAAAGTCTACAAATGCCCTGACGGCATACAGGCGAGAATGATCCACTACACATACGGCGAGTCAGGAACAACAGGTCACAACGATTCAATAGTCGAGTTCAACGGCGGAGGCGAGTTCGGATCCAGGGGCATTGAGTTCAGCTTCCAGAACGGCGGCACCGGCGCTTTCATTCGCGTCAGCAAGCCGATCTCCTGGCAGTCGAGCAATTCGTCGCTGTTCCTAACGTTTGGCAACGCCGTCCGGCTGTATACTCTGGCGCCAAACGTGCTGCCGACGTCAAGCGCGACGATGGCCCTTGGGAGCACCACGGCCTCCACGCGCGGCATACTTTTCGACCTGATGGGCAACGACCAGAGGACTGGCGGCATCTACTACTACGGGCCATCGGGCGGGCACGTCCTTGACGCCGTGTTCACGAGCTCCACCGGCCCGGCCACTCTCGACATGGCGGTGGCGCCCGGCGGCGCGGCCTACAGGAACCTCCCGACGCTCAGCGGGCAGATCTCCGTCAAGGTGCGTGGCTCGAACACGAATGCCGGCGCGTACAACCACATGGAGGGCGACACGACAGGGTGGATCAAGTCCGACGGATGGGCGTCGTTCGTCTGCTCTAATTCGCTTCCAAACATCGCGGGTTTCGAGATGGTCGGGAAAGGCGTTCTCTACCTCAACGCGGACGCCACGCTCAACTCTGCCATGGAGCTGAACCTTCACGACCTTACGAACAACGCCTCTGGGCTTTGCGGCGTGTGCGTGGAGAGCGCGTCCAACCGCACCGTCGGACGGGTGCTGCACGATTTCGTGGATGTGCCGGCGGGTACTTACTGCCGCGTCGGCGCGGGCGTTGCCGACGCGACTGAAGCCGCATGGATGAAGGGCAATGCGTCCTACAACGGCACGATCACCATAGCGGCGCACGATCCGCTGTTCGTCTGGACTGGCAAGGGCGCGGATGGCTCGCTCTCTACCGGTGCGAACTGGGCTGGCGGCACGGCGCCCGATATTTCGTCCGCGACGACGACGATAGACTTCCGGTACGCCTCGGCGGAGAAGCCAGTCACGCTCTCCGGCACTGTCGCTCCTGCGTGTGCGATCGCGGACGCGACGCCGTTCGACAAGGGCGCGCTGACCTTCGACGGCGATGGTTCGCTGGTTCTCTCCGGAAGCGGCGTCGTCACGAACGGATGGGCGTTCACCGATCATGCGTCGCTCGTGTGGAATGGTCCGGGAACGCTTGTGCTTGCGGGTGCATCGGCGACGTCTGGCACGGTGTCTGTCGTGGCGGGCAAAGTGGTGCTTGCGGCCGGAAAGTGGCTGGGAGGCGCCGACATCGCGGCGAATGCGGAGCTTGAGGTCGAATCCGCATGCGGTTCCGAGGTGTTCGGCGCGGACGACCTTTCGGCCAACAACGCGGCTCTTGCGGTAGGCGGCAAGCTGACGCTCGGCGAAGGGGTCGCTGCGTACGTGAAGTCGATGTCCATAGGCGGCACGCAGGCGTACGGGCGCAAGACCCACGGCTCCAGCTCTTCCGACGCAAGGTATCAGGACGACGTGCATTTCGGCGGGACCGGCACGGTGATGCCCATCGTCAAGGCTGGTTTCCTGTTGAGCGTGGAATAGGAGTGGGCGACTATGAAGAAGACATTCCTTTTCGTGTCCGCGCTTGCGGTCGCCGCGGCTGTTGCCGACTCGCGGATATACCCGACGGACGTGAACGTCCGCGACTTCGGCGCGAAGGGCGACGGCGTGACGGACGACACGGCGGCGATACAGGCCGCGGCCGACGCGGCGGCGAAGTGCGCGGCAAAGATGCAGCGAGGCGTCGGCGGGCGGCACTGCGCGCGCAACAGCCAGTCGGACGGGCCGATGCCGCGCCTTGTGTTCCCCGCCGGCAAGTATCTCGTATCGTCGCCGGTCGTGTTCGCCCGCGACCACCAGGTCTATGGATTCGACGGCGCGACGGTCAAGGCGGCCGCAGACGACATCGACGTGTTCGTGTTCCGCGGAACCATGCGGCATTTCGTGACGGGTCTTACGATGGTCGGCGGGTCGCGGCAGTTCCTTGTCGAGACGTACAACAACGAGTCGGCGAACTTCACGGCGCGCGACTGCACGTTCCGCAACGCGCGGACGACTGCGGTGGACTCCCATTCGTGGCGGATCGGAGGCGGCAAGGAAGGGGGAAAGCTCGTCAGGATCGGCACCTACTGCAAGAACGAGAAGACGGGCAAGTGGGAGAAGGATCCGCGGCGAAACTCGCCGGAGCTGCGCAGCTACAACAACTCCACGCTTCTCACGCTCGAGCGCTGCCGGTTCGAGAACTGCCAGGTTGCGACGGACGTCAATCCCGACGGCGCGGTCTTCCGCGAGCTGGAAGTGGTCACGTCCGTGTCGACCAGCTGCGTCTTCCGCGTCGCCAACAACCTGCACGCCTACAGTCTCGACGTGACGGTGAGGCGTCCGAAGGGCGCGAAGAACCTCGCGGTCTTCGAATATATCAACTCGCACGGCCTTCTTGTGGAGCATTCGAGGTTCCGTTCGGCGGACGGCGGCGGCGTCGCGCTCCTGAGGAACGCCGCGCAGAAGGCGGCGTACATCTCCAACACGCTCATCCTCCGGTCGCTGGAAGTCGCCTGCGGCGGCTGTCCAGAGGGCGGCGTCATCGTGTGCCCGAACAGGAAGCCGGTGGAGTTCATCTCGATGACGGACGTGACGGACACGACGGGGCGGCGGGTGAAGGCGATCGCCTATCCCGACGGCATCTCGCTTGACGACTACAAGGAGTTCCGCCAATTCAAGCAGATAGACTGCGATCTGACGTACAGCATCGTGCTAGGACGCAACTCGCGGAACATCGACGAGTCCCTGCCGGAAGCCTCTGAGCGCTACCGCGAGCCGGGCTCGCTCGCTCCCGAATCGGTCGCGCCGCTCAAGGTGCCTCGGCGCGTCGAGACCGGCGGCGAGGTGCTGTGGGGGCCGGACTACGGCGTTCGCGTGAACTCGAGCACGAACGATACGGCGGCGATGAAGCGGCTTTTCGCCGCGGCGTCCGCCAAGCCACATGCCACAGTGATGCTTCCGCCGCGCCGCATCGTGCTGGACGACACCGTGGACGTCTCGGGCTCATTCACGGTGACTGCACCCGGCATAGCAATGGTCGAGGCGGCCAGGGACGACATGTCGATCTTCCGTGTGGCCGACGGCTCGAGGGTCGCGTTCGCGCATGTGTTCTTCAAGGGCGGTCTTCACCACTTGGCGTGCGAAGTAGACGGAGGGGCGACGGTGGTTCTGGATTCGTGCCTGTCGTTCGACGCTGAAAAGGCGGCGTTCCTGATGAAGACCCGCGGCGATCCGGGCGCGCTCCGGTTCCGTATCGACGGCGGAGTGCACTACAATCCCGTCTGGTACGAGGGCAACGCAAACGCGATCCTGGCGGGCGCGTGGATGCGGATCCTGCCGCCGAAGCCGTACGGGGAGCCGTACAACGAGTCGTGCTCGGTCGTCAATTTTGGGCGGATGCGCTACCAGGACATCCTTGGCGTGCCGTGCGTCTTTGCCGGGCTTCCCAAGATATCCACGGAGAGGGAGAAGGCGATCGCGCCGGGCGACTACCGCTGGATCGACAACCGGGGCGGCGAGCTGCATTCACTCTTCTCTCGCTTCGGCGGCGAATGGGGCGGCATACCGCCAGTCTACAGCTACGACGGCGGGAAGGTGCTGATTGAAGGCAGCTACGGCTATTTCTATCCCAGGTACACGGCGCACCAGCCGATCATTACGGACGGCGTGCCTGCGGATCTGCGTCTCTTCGGAATGTCCTGCGGCTTCGAGGTGCAGATCTGGTATGGCGGGCTTAAGTTCATGCGTCGCACTCCATCCGGAGAGCTTGAGCCAATACCTGACGCGAAAGTCCGCGGCAATGTGCCGCGCATTCCAGTGAAGTGAGCGCCAAGTAGAGACTTTGGCAAAACAAGCTCTATCGACTGCCCGCCGACTTGACGGACCGAGGAAGGATTTGGTATAATCCTCGCAACTGAAATGCCTGTTGCGGAAACAGCTGTTGCGGAACTGTCCGTTGCAATAGGCGAGGTTGTTCCAAGGAGGGATGCAAATGGACTTTTTCGGTCGTGAAGATGAGATAAAAGAATTGAGGAGAATTCGTGAGGTTTCTCGCCAAAATGCCCGTTTTACGGTCATAACTGGTCGCCGCCGCGTCGGAAAGACCGAGCTTGTAAAGAAGGCGTTTGAAGACAAGCCATATCTCTACTTCTACATTACAAAGAAGGCGCAGCCAGAACTTTGCGAGGAGTTTCGCCAGATTGTCGAGAAGGTTCTAGACATTCCGTTTCCTGGTCGCATAGAACGATTTTCAGATATTCTGAGATTTATCTTGGAACGATCCATAGAGCATCCGCTGACGCTGTTCATAGATGAGTTTCAGGATTTTCTGAAGATTGACGAATCGATAATCGGCGACTTCGCACGGGAGTGGGATGCCTACCATCTGCGTTCAAAAATAAATCTTGTCGTCTGTGGTTCGATCGATCGATTGATGGGTAAGATATTCAAGGACGACCGGGCCCCGCTTTATGGACGCAACACGGCGGAATTCCGCATTGAGCCATTTGGCATTCCGCTGTTGAAGGACATCCTGTTTCGCCACAAGCCAGACTGGTCGAAGGAGGATTTGCTGGCGCTCTGGACTTTTACTGGCGGAATAGCGCGCCACGTGTCGTTGCTGATGGACGATGGCGCGACTTCCATGGAACTGATGGTCGAGAGCATGGTTCGTCTCGGCTCCCCCTTCCTCGGGGAGGGCAAGTCTCTGCTTGTCGAGGAGTTCGGAAAGGACTACGGCGGCTATTTCACGATACTTTCCTCTATCGCCGCAGGACGGACGCGAAGGGCGGAAATCGAGCAGTCGCTTGGCGGGAGCGCGGGCGGATACATAACGAAACTCGAAGACGACTATGGGCTCGTCAACAAGAGGCAGCCGATGTTCGAGAAATCGGCGAACAAGAACTGCGTATACCTGATCAAGGACAACTTCCTCCGATTCTGGTTCAGATTCATGTGGAAATACGCCTATCTGCTTGAACTGCGCTACTACGGGGAGCTGAGGGAAATCATCGCAAGGGACTACAAGCTGTTCTCCGGTCTCGCGCTGGAGGGATATTTCCGCGAAAAGTTCGCCAGTGAACACGCCTACACGAAAATGGGCGCATGGTGGGACCGCAAGGGCGAGAACGAGATCGACCTTGTCTGCGAGAACGAATTCAAGGGCGTGCTTGACTTCTATGAGGTGAAACGCGATTCCTCGCGGATCAATATCGCGGCGCTTGAACGCAAAGCCGAGGCCTTTCTGGAGAAGAATCCTGAGTTCAGGTCCTGGAAGCGTTCATGTTTTGGATTGTCCATGGACGACATGTAGGCGCAGTGAGCAAATCCATTGTGGCGTTTCTTGCAGATAAATTGTGAATTGTGCAGTTGAGTTGGCATTGCCGGATAGGGTATAATACTTGCTGTAGCAATAAGGAGCATTGTGCCCATGACACACAAGGATAGTGTAGAACGCTGCATGATGATTCGCGGGGCGCGGGTAGTAACGCCGGGGCGAGACCTCGGCGTCGCGAACGTGCGCGTCGAGGGCGGACGCATTGCCGCGGTCGGCGCGGACGCGCGCCCGGCGGCGGGTGACGAGGTGATCGACGCCGACGGGCTGACGCTTCTGCCGGGCTTCGTCGACATCCATTCCCACGGACGCGGTGGACGCGACTTCTGCGACGCGACCGACATGGCGTTTGACGTGATCGGCCGCGGCAAGGTAAACGACGGCGTGACGTCCTTCCTCGCCACGGGGCTTACCCGTCCCGAGGAGGAGCTTGCCGAGCTGTGTCTTTGCGCCGAGAGGTACAAGGGAAGGGACGAAGGAGCGACTTGCCTCGGCGTGCACCTCGAAGGCCCGTTCTTCAACGCAGAGATGGCGGGCGCGCAAAACCCTGCGTATCTCAAGAGGCCCGACGCCGCGTTCGTGAAGCGACTGAACGCGATATCGCCCGTAATGAAGGTGTCGCTTGCGCCGGAGCTCGACGGCGCGGAGGAATGCATCCGCGAACTCGCGGCGGCGGGAATCGTGACGTCCGGCGGGCATTCCGCCGCCGACTACGACACTTTCGAGAGGGCGCGCGCGGCGGGGATGACGCACCTCACGCATTTCTGCAACGCGATGATGCCGATACACCATCTCAGGCCTACGATGGTGACTGGCGGACTGCTGGCGGACGACGTCTTCGTCGAGGCCATCACTGACGGCGTACACCTCTCCGACCCGATGATCAGGCTCATTGCCAAATCCAAGGGCCCTGACCGCGTGATGGTCATAACGGACGCCATGTGCGCCGCCGGAGAGCCCGACGGCATGTACTCCCTCGGCGGGCTGCGAGTGAAGGTCGAGAAGGGTCGGGCGACCCTTGCCGACGTTCCGTACGATCCGAAGGCGGTCGTGTCGAACGTCGCTGGCTCTGTCGCCCTCTACCCGGACTGCTTCCGCCGCTGGGCTCGGCTGTGCGGCTTCCCGCTGCACGAGGCGATAAAGGCGGCTGGCTACAACCAGCTGCGGTCGCTTGGCGTCGTCGACCGCGGCGAGATAGCCGTCGGCCAGGTCGCGGACCTTTTGCTCGTCGACGATTCGCTGGCGCCGCGCATGACAATCGTCGGCGGACGGGGTAAATAGCGGTTGGTTTTTGCGGCCCATTGTGTTTTTCGGCTGGATAGTGTATAATGTGCGCGGAATAGGGGAAGTTTTCACGGAGACTGATGTGTCCGTGAACGCATCATCCACTAGGGAGACAAAATGGAAACAAGAAAAATACTGGATACATTTGCGAAGCCTGGGTGTATGTTTCTGACTTTGTTGTCAGTTGCCTTGTCTGCCCGGCTTTCATTTGCCGCGCCAAACGGCACTGCAACTGCCGACGGGTATGAAATCACGGTAGCGGCAGGCGACGCCGACGTAACTCTGAATAGCGACGACATAACCGCTCTCGGAGCATCAACGACGCTCATAAAGAAAGGCAAGGGGCGGCTGATCATCGATTCGAATCTCGCCTCCGCTGGATGGGATGGCGAGATACGGATTGAGGCAGGCTATCTGAGGGCGTACACGGTGCCTGGCGGCACGCTTGGCGGCACTACGAAGGGGACGTTCATCACTGCCGGCGCTTCGCTTGAGGCACATGATACGTCCACGTCCTATGGGGAGAAATTCGCCAAAGAACCGCTTACGATGGGTGGTTCGGGCGTGGATGGCTGCGGTGCGCTGTACTGCTCGCGCAATGGCTCTTCCACTCAAGGCATGTTTGGCCAATCGCCAGTGACGCTAACGAGCGATACGGTTATAGGATATGTCGGAAGCGAGTCGTTCGGCGGCAACATGGGATTCAGGAACGGGAATTCTGCCGGCAAGAAATTTACGATGAACGGCTACTCGCTGACGTTCCAGGGCCCTAGCACGTGCGGTCTCTACAATGAAGTGGTGGACAAGCCCGGCGACATCTATGTGGGCAGCACCGGCAATTTCACCATTGAAAACAACTCGTCCATCGGCGGCGATTCCACCAAGCTCATGCAGTTCACCGCAAACGCAAGGCTTACCACCCAGAATCAGGGGAGACCGCAGTTCAACAGAAGTTTCAAGTCGCTCGGAGCCATGTCGTTCACTTGCTCGAACGGCCAAAGCTGGACTGGAAATCCGGGGTGGAACGGCCCGATGGAGTTGGGCGGAACGTTGACGCTCACCTCGGTGACGCACCCGTCGAGTTCGCGGGGGCGATTTCGGGCACGGGTGGCATTTCGCTTTCAACGGCGAAGACCGTCCTGACGCTGATGAACGCGAACACGTACGCGGGCGATACGACCGTCGCGAAGGGAACCACGCTCAAAGCCTCGAAGTTCACCTCCATCCCCGGCATGAAGGACGGCCGCCTGAAGATCAACGCCGGCGGAACGGTCGTGATGAATGCCGCCGTGGGCACCGACTGTACGCAGGCGGACATCGTGGACGCTTTTCTCGGTACGACGACGAACGAAACCTGGAGCTTCGATTCCGCGCATTTCTGGGTCAATCCCGGCGACATCACGTTTACCGAGACCATAGACAAATCTGGGGTCTACGCTTTTGCTCCAACGGGTGCGCTGACGCTCGCGTCCGCCATCTCCGGCGCGCCAGACTTCGAGTTCAACGCGGGAACGACCATATTTACCGGCAGCGGCGAGGCCGGCACGATCAACGTGCGCGGCGGCAAGGTGGTGATTGCCGACGGCGCGAACATCGCCACGCCTGCGGGCGACGTGTTCATCATGGGCAACTATCCTGACGTTGCGCGGGTGGTTGTGACAAATGGCGCAACGCTGGGCGGGCTCGACGCGAACAATCGCGCCAGCACGATTGGCGCGGGCCATTCGGCGAAGAGCGTGTCAAGCACGGGACGCGGCATCTTCGAGATGTTCGACGGCTCCCACGTGATCGGCAAGATTGACGCCACTGTCGTTTCTGGATCGCGCGGTTCCGGATCCACAAGCTACTGCAACAGCGATACGATGGGCGCCTACTATCAGCATGGGGGCTTCTGGGATCTCCGGCATGGATCGGCAAACCTGTTCCTCGGCGATTTCCGCGGCGCCTACTATTCGCAGGAAGGCGGTGTTACGGTGATTGATACTGGCGCTGACTTCCGCATTTCGCGCGATGCCTCCAGCTATGCCGTCTGGCATCAACGCGGCGGCTTGTTTACGGTGGACACGGTGGATACGTTTGTCGGCGCCAACGGCGGATCGGCGGATATCGTCGTGGCGGGCGGACGTTACGCCCTCACCAACAGCACGTTCACCCTGTGCCGGTCGCTGAACGAAAACAACTATCCCGGCACATGCAATACGCTCAGCGTCATCGGCGACGGCGTTTTCGAGCATATCATCACCACCAGCGGAAACTCCTGGCGCGGCTTCAGCACGTCAATGCTGCCGGGGGCGCTCGCGATCGTCAATATCAATGATCGTGGCGTTCTTCGTACGGACAAGATTGCAAAGGCGGTGACCGGCACGATCGCCATTAACCCCGCCAAAGTCACCGGGGTGTTCACGAACAGCCACACGTTCGTCAATTTTGATGGCGGCACCTTGGAGGTCGCCGGCTACGTCCCGGCCAACAGCAGCGTGTTCGTGGGCTTCACCAATGGCTTCGCCCGGGTGTTCGTCTATGCGGGTGGTGCGACAGTTGTCACGCCGTCGGACGTGAACGTGAAACTCGGTGCGGCGTTGGAGGCGCCGACGGGCAACGGCGTCGAGTCCATCCCCATTCCTGCCGGCATCGCGGCGCTCAAGCCTTGGGACTACATCGCCGCCCCGAAGGTGGTCATCACCGATCCGACCGGCGTGGGCACGGGCGCTACGGCCATAGCGGAGTTCGACACGATCAACGGCGTCATCACGAACATCACGGTCACGTCGCGCGGCCGCGACTACACGTCGCCGGTCGTCACCATCACGAAGGGCGGCTACACCAATTCGTTTACGACGACGGCGGTCGTTTCGCCGAATACGAGCGGCGGCTTCACGAAGAAAGGTGCGCGGATTCTCACCCTTGACAAGGTCTGCTCGTACACGGGCGCGACCTGCGTCAAGGAAGGCACGCTCAGGCTAGGCGTGGCGAACGCGATCGATTCGTCGTCTGTGGTGCAGATTTCAGCTGGCGCGACGTTCGATCTGGGCGGATTCGCGAGTACGGTGCCGGTTTCGGGTTCAGGAACCGTGACAGGCGATGCACGCATTGCATCAGACTGGCGAGTGAGTGGTGCCGATCTTGCTGCGGCTGGAATTCTCTCGTCGTCTGGCACGCTGTCGATACCGGCGGGCTGCGTCCTGACGGTTGAAGACCCAGAAGCGCTCACCGGAAGGAAATATCAGCTGGCGAATGCCGCCTCGCTTGTCGGGCCGGTCCCGATGCTTGAAGGGCTTTCAACAGAGTGGACTGTCAGAAAGAACGGCAATTCCCTTTGGCTTGTAAACCCCAGGGGATTTGTCATGGTGGTCAAATGATACGAGGAGAGGTATCCATGGTCAACAGAAGATCATTTCTCAAGAACGCCGCCGCAGGCGGCGCGGCGGTATGGGTCGGCGAGACGTTTGCGACCGACGCTTCTGTCCTAAAGGGACGTGTTACGGCGTCCGGCAAGGGCATGTCTGGCGTGGTCGTGACAGACGGTCTCAACTGCACGGAGACGGCGGCGGACGGTTCTTGGTCCCTTCCTGCGCGTGAGGGCGTGCGGTTCATCTCCGTCACCCCGCCCAGCGGATGGCGCGTGCCGTGTCATTACATCCGCTTCGCCGGCGCGGAGACTGCATACGATTTCAACCTGCTGCCGTGGGCGGCGTCCAAGCCCGGTCCGTTCACGATCATGCACATCGGCGACAGCGAGATCAGCGACGCCTCAGAACGCGAGCGCGTATGGATCAGGAAGGCGAAGAAGTACGCCGACGAACGTAACTGCGCATTCTTCGTGCATACGGGCGATATCTGCGCCGCGCGGGGCATGGCCGCCCACATCAAGATCATGAACTTCGAGACGGTGGGCAGGCCCGTCTTCTACGTGCAGGGCAACCACGACATCATCACGCCCGAAAACGGTGAGGCGACGTTCGAGAAGTTCTATGGCCCGTGCTGGTATTCGCTTGACGCGGGCGGGGTTCACTTTGTTGCGACGCCCATGATGTGGGGTGACGGCAAGCCCTCGTACACTGCGGATGAGATCGTCGCCTGGCTGCGCAACGACCTCGCTATCGCGAAGCGCAAGGGACAGCCCGTCATGCTGCTGACGCACGGCTGCTACGACACCAAGATCTACGACATGCGGAAGCTCTATTCCGACTCGCAGATCGTCACCCTTACGAAGGAGCCGTTCGACGTGATGGCCGCGTGCGACTTCAAAGCCATCATCCACGGGCATCTGCACCAGAACTACCTGCGCCGCTCCGAAGACCGGAAGATCGAGGTGGTGAGCGTCGCGCCGCCCTACAAGCAGCTCTCGACGCTGCAGGTGATCCACGTGGACAAGGATCGCCGCATCTTTGCCGAGAACCGCTACGGCCACGGCGAGCCCTGGAAGCCGGTGGACGCTCCGCCGCCCGGTGGCTGGACCACGGCCTTGCCGGGCATCATCTACTACAGCACGCCATGCGTGGCCGACGGGCGCGTGTTCGTTGGAACGATAGACTGGGCCGGCACCGACACCGCGGGCGTGTTCGCGCTCGACGCCGCGACGGGCAAGAAGCTCTGGTTCCATCCCGACAAGTCCAACATCATGACGCGCATCCTCCATGTCAACGGCAAGGTGATCGTGCATGACATGAACTGGGGCCTTTTCGCGCTCGACCCGGCGACGGGCAGGGAGATATGGAACCTTGACGTGCGCAGAGACATCGGACTCATCGGCAACCGGCTCAGCGGCGGCAATTCCGGCACCTCGAAATCCGCGATGACCTACGATCCCGCTTCAAACCGCGTCTACGTGGGCACGGCTCGGAAATCGCTTTTCGCCATCGACCCCGACGCCGGCAAGATCTGCTGGCGCACGCAGGATCCAAGCGTGCAGTTCCTTGCGACGCCCTCCGCCCCTGTGGTTGGCGAAGGGGTGGTCGTGGGCAGTTCCTTCTGGATGGGGCTTTATGGCTACGACGAGAAGACGGGCAAGGAGCTTTGGAAGCATACGCGCAACAACAGCCCCGTCACGAACGAGTGGTACCAGTCCGGTCTGCCGTGGATCGAACGGTTCGGGTTCCCCGTGTTCAAGGACGGCAAGCTATATCTCACCTCCGACAAGGAGTTCCTGGAGGTGGAGCCGCATACGGGCGAACCGCTCCGCCGCAAGAAGTTCGACTTCTCGGTGAACTGCTACACGAAGCCGCTCTTCATCGGCGACAAGGTCTACTTCGGCTCGCAGCGCAAGGGGCTCATCTGCTTTGACCTCAAGAAGTTCGATCTTGCCTGGAATGCTCCTGTAGAGGACGCGCTTTTGGTGACGCTCCACTACCAGTATCCGCCGATCCAGTCGCTTTCGTCGTGTCCGGTGCTGTGGAAGGGGCTTGTCTGGGCGCCTTGCCAGGACGGTGCGCTGTACGCATGGGATCCGCAGACGGGCGAGCGCAAGGAGCGCATCTTCACTGGCGTGCCGTATGTCGCCTCGGCCACAGTTGCCGACAACAAGCTCTATGCGGCCGACTTCACGGGGAGGGTGAGATGCTTCGCTTGACGATCACCGCCGTCTTTGCCGCCGCCATGACGTCGGCGTCCGCGTCCCAAGGCGCCAAGCTGCCCCTTATAGAGACGGAGAAGGCCGTTCTTGTGCATACGGTGCCGGGCGTAAGGAACGGCAACCACGTGCAGGGGTTCTGCGCGGACGACGATTACATCTACGTTGCGCAGATGATCCAGCTGACGAAATTTGACTGGAACGGCAAGATGATCAAGAAGGTGGAGGCTCCTTCCCACACAGGCGACATCTGCGTCTACAACGGCAGATTGTATGCGGCGGTCTGCGCCTGGGGGCCGAACGTACCCAAAGACGCGCCCAAGGGCAGCATATACGAGTACGACACGGATCTCAATTTCATCCGCAAGGTGGATTTCGACCAGGGGCTTGACGGCATTGCCGCGATAGATGGCGTGCTATACGCCGGCTACGGACCGAATCCAATGGCCGGGCACTACACAAATCGCTTCGTCCGCGTCGATGCCAAGACACTCAAGACGATCGATGTCAAGGAGGTCTGCTACGGCGTGAAGACGGCTTTCGGCTGCCAGAACGCCACCACGGACGGCAATAGCCTTTTTGCCATATTCTACAACAACGACAAGCCGCTGGTTGTCCTGGACAGGAACGTAGCCATCGTATCGACGCCGGATGCCTCGGCGTTCCACCGCAGCTGCGGCGAGGGCTTTGCGCGTGTGCCGTCCGTTCGGGCCAAGGGCCGGGATCTCTTCATGCGGTTGCGCACGATGAACCGGTTCGTCAAGGACCGCGAACGCGAGCCGATCTACGCTGTAATTGATTTCTTCGAGTACGACCGTGATGCGAACCGGATGGTGAACGTCACCGCACGTTAACAACCAACAGGAAAAGGACACTGACATGAGCAACAAGCATGAACAGTCTGGCGCATGTTCCGCCACGGTGCGCTTCGGCGTACGCATCGTCGTGATGGCGTTCGTCTCCTTGGCGGCGTTCGCGGGCTATTCCGCGGCGACTGTCGACACATCGGTCCCTGGGCAGGTGACGATCACCGTTCCACCGGGCGAGGACTATACGATAACCGTTTCCGACACGAATGCGCTTTCGACGTCAAATACCCTCATCAAGGAGGGGGCGGGGCGTCTCATCATAGACAAAAACATGTCGGCTTGGTCTGGCGATTTCGGCATCTCCAACGGCTACGTGCGCCTTTCGGGAAACTACGCCGATGGAAAGCACAGTACCGGTACGCTGCGGCTTGAGCCGGGCGCGACGATCGAATTGGCCGGTGCGGCCAATACGTTCTATCTCCGGCGGAAGTACATCTACGTGGGCGGAACCGGCGTCAATGGCGCGGGTGCCGTCTATTCGACGGCCAATACGCAGTCCCAGCTGTTCCGCTGCGACACCTCCGGTGTCGTGTGTGAACTTCGCCTCACGGCCGATACGCTCTTCAAATGCTCGCCCACGATGGGGCCGAGCGCCGGCACGATGTATTTCAACGGGCACAAGCTTACGGTGGACGGCGGAACGTTCGAGATGCGCGGTGAAACCGTGTATGGACCTGGCGAATTGCATGCGATCAACAACTGCAAGGTCTGGATGGAGAACGGCACGCCCGGTACGTTTTACAAGAAGGCGAGCGGCTATGCTTGGGGCGCGAACGACCGTTCCGTCATCCGTCTTGACTCTGGTTGTTCGATACAGCAGAGTCCGCAGAAAGTTCAGGATTGGGTGAAAACAAGATGCGAATGGGATATCGCGTGCGAGGGGGATGCGTCGTTCATTTCCGCTCCGTCATCGAGCGGGCCGTGGACTGGCTACTACGGTTTTTATGGACCGATTTCTTCTGTCGCTGGCGCGACTCTCTCTTTTGAAGTGGAAAACCGCACCAACATAATCTGCCCTCTGAACGTCACGAACGTCCTTTCCGGCGGCGGCAACATTCTGGTCAAGTGCCGTTCCGATGTTCCTGCGGGCACCCTTAACCTTCCCAATCCGAACAGCACGATTTCAGGTTCGCTCACGATACAAGATGGCGTGACGGTGAACTGCGCTTCCCTGCTGCCGTCCGTCACCAACGGCACGTTCGTTGGTACGAGTGGGCATCTGAACCTCGATCTGTCGGCGGCTAACCTGGACGATGACGGGATCTACGCCGTATTGGCTGCCGTCAACGACAATCTCACGTGGCCCGTCAATGTCGGGGACGCGTTCAAGTCTTTCATCAGCTATGAACTGGAGCCTGACAAGACTTTCTCCAAGGCGCTCTCTGAACCTATCGTATTCATACACGACGGCACGAACGCGCTTACGGTCGCATCGGCCGCAAACGGGTTGCAGAACTACATCAACTACAGTGGAGAGCTGATACTTGCGGGTGTTCCGAACGAGAAGTTCAAGATCGGCTGGATCGATGTCCGTGGCGGCACGGTCACAATCCCCACAGGTACTTACGCGGAGGCGGAAGGAAGCAACTGCGTGTTTATCGCGACAGACTATCCCGAAGTCGCCCGTTTCATCGTGAAGGGCACGTATGTGACCACAAGTACGGTTGTCAACGATGCGGGGCTCTATCCGGCCCGCAACTACCTTGATTCCTCCAGTACCCGCCGCGGCATCATCGAACTGTTCGATGGGGCACTCGTCACAAACCGTATCGACGGCGGAGATGCTGCCTCCAAGAAGGCGACGCATAACGTGCCGAACATTGGCGGAGCTCAAGGTGCCTACTACCAGCACGGCGGCACGTTTATCACGCCGGGTGGCTACCAGTATTTCGGCAGCTACAACAACATGTACGTCAGCATCGAGGGCGGCAAGTTCGTCAACAACAACAACAACTGCCGCATGGGCCGCCGAGCGGGCGCGATCTCGTTCATTGACATTACGGGCGGCCGGTTTGAGACACAGGGCATCGGTGCCGGACAGGCGGGTGCCCAGGCGACCGTGTGCGTGTCGGGAACAGGCAAGTTTATTTCCTCCGAAGGGCAGTATTTCCCCAGAAGGGATACGGAAGCCAATACCGGCGGCTCTCATGCCATATTTGCTGTTGACGGGAACGGGGCGACGGCGGAATGCACCAACACGGGCAGCCATTCGTTTGCCCTTTCGGGACAGTTCAACTCCGTCGGTGAGATTGATCTCAACAACGGCGGCACGATGTCCGCCAACGGTTTCTACAAGTCGTCGACGTCCGGCAAGGACGGAACCGCGTTATCTGGCAATGTTGTCCGCTTTTCGTTCAACGGCGGTATCCTGCGCCTGTCGGCGAACTATAACGGCTCTGTCGAAAAGGACAAGATATTCCGCAACTTCACGGCGGGGACGGATCATGTCTATGTCCATGCCGGCGGGGCGACGATAGACACTGCAGGGCACACCCTGAAAGTGGGCGCGCCTCTTGAAGAGCCGACGGGCAACGGTGTGGAGTCCATCCCGCTGCCCGCCGAAATCGCCTCACTTGGCGCATGGGAGTACATCGCAGCTCCGGCGGTGACGATCACCGATCCGGACGGCACTGGCAGTGGAGCGACGGCCGTCGCGATCTTCAACACGACGACCGGCAAGGTGACGGGCTTCCGCGTCCTCAATCGCGGCAACAACTACACGTCCGCCCAGGCGACGATCTCGAAGGGCGGCTACACGAATACGTTCACGGTGGTGTGCACGCTTACCGCGAACGCCTCCGGCGGATTCACGAAGGCGGGCGCGGGCAAGCTCGTGCTCGACTGCGCGAACACCTATACCGGCGCGACGGTCGTGGCCGGCGGCACTCTGATATCGTCGAACGCCTCGGCTCTCGTCACGACGCGCGCATTGAAACTCACCGGCGGCACGCTCGACCTTACGACGCAGAACATCTCGGACCTGACCGCACTCGAGCACATATCGCTCGACGGCGGCACGATCGTGAACGACGCCGGCAATGTGGCGCTGCCCAACGGAAAGTGCTCCATCGACCTCGCCGCCGTGAAGGAAGGAGGCTGCACCAAGCTCGCTGCCGGAACGACCCTTCCGGACTCGATAACGCTCCTGAACGGCGAACTCGCCGACAAGGCAGACCGCAGCTACACGCTGCTCAAGCTGCCAGAGGGATATTCCGGGCCTAGTCCCGTCGTGACGGGCGTGCCCGCAGAGTGGTCGGCGATGGTGTCAGGCAGGAAAGTGCGCTTGACCTGCACCGGCTTTGCTGTAATCGTGTTCTAGTCGGCGGCAAAAGCGCAAGATGAGGCGTCTGTCCGTTTCGTTGCTGCTGGCGGCG
Source organism: Kiritimatiellia bacterium (assembly GCA_017405115.1). Next base: position 18,652 of record JAFRBA010000159.1, on the reverse strand, counting down.
TCGGTCTGCTCGGCGTCCGCGGAGATGGCCGATGCGCTGACAGTCCCCGCGCAGTCCGACGCGCATCTTGACGGCTGGGCAGGCGCGAAGATTGGCCGCTTCGTCGACCATCGTGTGCGCAGCTCCTTCGCCCGCGATGTCATCTTTGCGGAGGCGCGTGGCGCATTCGATCATCCCGACGACGACAAGTTCTTCCAGCCGCGAGGCCAGCCCTCTCCGTGGGGCATGTGGAAGGGCGAGTTCTGGGGCAAGCTGATGATCTCGGCCTGCAGGGTGGCCGAATACGAGCATGACGGAGACCTCAAGGAATTTCTCCACAAGGAGGCGCTTCGGCTGATCGCGCGCCAGCGTCCCGATGGGTATCTCGGCACATACGTCGATCCAGACTACGTGCGTCCGCTCGGATACGACGCATCCTCCTACACAAACACGACCAAAAAGGCCCCGTGGTGCTGGAACCTGTGGTGCCGCAAGTACACGATGTGGGGGCTCCTCTCTGGATGGAAGCTCACGGGCGACAGGCGGCTTCTGGACGCCGCCGCGAAGCTGATGGACTTCGAGATCGCGCAGCTCAAGCGGCTCGGGTTCCGCGTCTGCGAGACCGGCACCTTCGTCGGGATGCCGAGCTCGTCCGTCCTCAAGCCGCTGCTTCTGCTCTACCGGGAGACCGGCCGAGGCGAGTATCTGGATTTCGCCCGGACGATCGTCGACGACTTCCGCCGCGCCGACGGACGTGCGCCAAACCTCATCGCGAACGCCTTTTCAGAGAGGCCCGTCGCGGAGTGGTATCCGTCGCCGCAGGACTGGGCGAAGACGTACGAGATGCTCAGCTGCTGCGACGGCATCCTGGAGTGGTGGCGCATCACCGGCGATGCTTCCGCCCTCGAGGCGATGAAGCGCGTGCAGGCCGCCCTTGCCTCGCGCGAGACGAATCCGCTCTTTTCCGTCGGCTACAACGACCAGTTCGCCAATGCCTCGGATCAGCCCAACGGCGTGACGGAGCCCTGCGACGCCGTGCACTGGATACGCTTCAACCACGACATGTGGCGCATCACCGGCGAATCGAAGTACGTGGACGCAATCGAGCTTGCGTTCTTCAATGCCTATTTAGCCGCTCTGAAGCGCGACGGGACGTGGGGGGCGCGCGCGGTGCGCAGCCAAGGCTTCCACATGGTCGTGACCCGGCAGAGCGGCATGAAGCACCAGCACTGCTGCGTGAACAACATGCCGCGCGGTGCAATCGACGTGGCCCAGACGATTGCGGCGTGCGATGCCGAAGGGACGCTCTACGTTGCGTTCTACAACGACGGCCAGGCGAAGGTCGGGGACCATTCGGTCGAGATATCGGGCAACTACCCGGTTGGCGACGAAGTGACGGTAAAGGTCGTCCGGAAGACCCCCGGCAAGGTCAAGTTCCGCGTGCCGGCCTGGAGCATGAGCGATGCGGATCGGGGCGGCTGGCGTACGGTGTCCGCGCCTGCGGGCGAATCGCTGCACCGCCTCGCCTTCGACCTCTCGCCGCGCGTCTGGGCACCGCCGCGCAGGGAGGTTCCGCACGACTGCAACGACTGGCGCATGGGCCGCTGGGGTGAGCCTGGTCCCATCAGGCAGTATTTCAGGACGAAGCCAGGCGTCGAGATTCTGCGCGGGCCCTTGGTTCTGGCGAAGGCTGCAGCCGCTGGAACGGATGCCGCTGCGATCGCGTCCGAAGACACGATTCTCGGCACATCGCCTGTTTTGCGGTTGACGCCTTGTTCTTCGCGCGGCACATGGGGGGCTTGGGCGCTCGAGAGTGGCGAAGGCGATGCGGCTGTTCGGGTTCCCGTCTGCGACTTCCCGTCGGCGGGAGATGACTTCAGCGAAGAAGGGTGCCGGTTCAGTGTGTGGTTCTGACTTCAATGCAATCTACGGTAGTGAAATGGTAAACAGACGTGAATTTTTGAAGAGTGCCGCAGCTGGCGGAGTCGCCGTTGCAGGCGGCCGTGCGTTTGCGGCAGACAATGTCAACGGGCGCATCACAGCCGCCGGAAAGCCGATTCAGGGCGTGGTGGTGACAGACGGCCTCGCCTGTGCGGAGACGGCCGCAGACGGGACGTGGGCGTTGCCGGTGCGCGAGGGCGCGCGTTTCGTGTCGGTGACGGTCCCGAGCGGATGGAAGCTTCCGCAGCACTACCTGCGGTACGAGGGCTCTGCACGTTCCTACGACTTCGACCTTGCGCGTTGGCATGCGTCCGATCCTGGCGTCTTCAAGATGCTGCACATCGGCGATTCGGAGATCACGTACGACCGTCCGATCGAGCGCGAGTGGATCGCACGCGCGAAGAAATGGGCGGCGAAGGAGAACTGCGCGTTCATCGTGCATACGGGCGACATCTGCGGTCAGGCGGGACTCAAGCTGCACATCGAGCTGATGAACACGGCGAACATGGGGCGGCCCGTATTCTACGTGCAGGGCAACCATGACATCGTGTTCCCCGAGCGCGGCGAGCGGCTGTTCGAAGAACTGTACGGGCCGTGCTGGCATTCGTTCGACGCGGGCGGTGTCCATTTCGTCGTGACGCCGATGATGCGCGGCGACGGCAAGGTCTCGTACACGGTCGAGGAGATCGTCGCGTGGCTTCGCAACGATCTTGCGATCGCCAGGCGCAAGCGGCAGCCCGTGATGCTGCTGACGCATGGATGCTACGACACCGGCATCTACGGCATGAAGGATTTCTACAATCGCACGGACATGAAGACGCTCTCGGCAGAGCCGTTGGACATGGTGGCCGCCTGCGATTTCAAGGCGATCATCCACGGGCATCTGCATTCCAACTACGTCCGCCGCACGGACGACGGCCGCATTGAGGTGGCCTCCGTCGCGCCGCCGCAGAAGGGGGGCGCGACGCTCCAGCTGATAGAGGTGGGGGACGACAGGCGGCTGAAGGTGACGAACCGATACGGGCCGAAGGAGCGGTGGAACGTGACGGTCGCGCCGCCGCCGGGCGGATGGACCGCCCGTCTCCCCGGGCGCGTGTCGTACTGCGAGCCGTGCGTCTCCGGCGGCCGTCTTTTTGTGGGGACCTGCGACCTTGAAGGGCGCGGCGGCGCCGGCGTCACGGCGCTCGACGCCGCGACAGGCAAGGCCGTCTGGAACGTCGCGATGCGCGACTCGGTGCATACGCGCCTTCAGTGCCGGAATGGGATTGTCTACGTGTTCGACTGCTACTGGGGCGTGCACGCGCTCGATGCCACGACAGGACGCGAGGTGTGGTTCCGCGACATGCGCGTCGAGTTTGGAATGGACAAGCGCACGCCGGGCTGGGGAGGCCATCCGCTGGCGTTGGTGGAAACCACGTTGGACGAGACCTCGAACCGCCTGTATGTCGGCAACGCAATGACGTATCTTGCGGCCCTCGACCTTGATACGGGAAAGACCGTGTGGCGGGCCGAGAAGAAAGGCATGAGCTTCGGGCGCAGCCCGTGCGCCTGCGCTGTCGCCGACGGCGTGGTGGCGGCCAGTTGCCACTGGGTCGGCTTTTTTGGCTACGACGCCCAGACGGGTGCGTTGCTCTGGCGGCATCCAGAGGCCGAGAACGGCAAGTTGTCGGGAGCGAAGCGCGTCAATGCCGGCTATCCGTGGATGGATCGCGTCGGTCGGCCGTTGATACGCGAGGGGAAGGTCTATCTGACAGCAAGCGACCAGTTCATCGAGATGGAGCTGAAGACTGGCGCGGTGCTGCGCAGCGTCAAGATCGCCGGACGGTTGTGCGTCCATACCCAACCGGTGCTGAAGGGGAACCGTTTCTATTTTGGCTCTTTGCAGAAGGGGCTTGTGTGCGTTGATGCGAAGACGTTCGGTCTCCTCTGGAACGCACCTGTGAAGGAAACGCTCTTCCCGATGACGGGGTATGTCTATCCGCCGATACGCGCGCTTTCGTCGATTCCGGTGTTCCACGGAGGCCTGGTATGGGGCGCTTGCGGAGACGGGGCGATCTACGCATGGGATCCCGGTACGGGAGCCCAAAGGCAGAGGATCGAGACCGGTGCGCCATACGTTGCATCGCTCACGTCTGCGGAAGGGCGTCTCTACGCTGCCGATTTCGCCGGATACGTTCGCGCCTTCAAGACGGAAGTCAAGGCATAGCCAGAAGGGAGAATAATACATGATGTACAGTCGTGTCGAAATGTTTCGCTGGAAGGCGGTGTTTGTTGCGTCCGTTGCCTTCGCTTCGTTTGTGGCGTCCGCAGCGGATGCGCCGCGTCTGGACCGGTCGAAGCTCCTGATCGGCGCGTACAACTTCAACGGTGCGGCACAGGACGAGACGCATGTCCGCGACCTGAAGGACTGCGGCGTTGACTTCATCGTCGGCATGAGCATGAGGAACCGCAGGATGCTGGATCTGTTCGCGAAGTACGGACTGGGCGTCGTCGCCAACGGGGTCGGCAAATTCTGGTGGGGCGGCAACGGATCCGAGGCGGGAAAGATGCGCGAGAAGCGTCCGAGGGACGAGTACGAGCGCGGACTCGAGACGTTGGCGAACGGACTTGACCACCCCGCGATCTGGATGCTCAACCTTGGCGACGAGCCGAGCGCGCTAGACATGCCGTATCTGGGCGAGCTCTGCGACCTGCTGGCCGCGAGGGCGCCGAAGTCGCCGCCCTACCTGAACCTGTACCCTAACTACGCTTCGGTCTCCAAAAACACGGAGAAGGAAACGCGCAACCAGCTGGGCACGCCGACCTACAAGGAGCACATCGACGTCTATTGCCGCACTGTTCCCCTCGACTACATCGCCTACGACTTCTATCCATACGAGACCAGGCCTGCGTGGCGCAGGAAGTTCTACGGCAAGATGTACGACAACTTCAACATCGTGGCCGACGCCTGCCGCCGCACGGGCCGCAGCTTCTGGTACATTCCGCAGGTCAACTCGCAGGTTCCGCCCGAGGGCGAGGATTTCGAGCCAACGACGGAGAACCGCCTGCGCTTCCAGGCGTACACCGCGATGGCGTTCGGCGCGGAGGTGATCACATGGGCGTGCTGGTCGCCCGGCTGGTGGACCAACAACGTGCTGACGGCGTCCGGCGAGAAGACGGCGCAGTACGCGCGGCTGAAGGCCGTGAACGCGGAACTGCGCCGCCTCGGGCCGCGCTACATGCGCTACAGGAGCACCGCCACGCACTATGTGGGCTTCGCCGCGACGAACGGACTCGAGGAGCTTCGCGTAGAGATGCCTCAGTCGCTCGACACGGCCTTTTTCTCCGGTGTCCGGACCGTGGAGGGAACGCCGCTGCTCGTTGGCGAGATGGCTCCGAGAGGCATTTGCGACAGGTCGTCCCGCGCGCTCTTCCTTGTCGCATCCGGCGATCCGTACGACCTCGCGCCGGCGATGCGCACCGTGACGTTCCGCGTGCCAGCGGGCCGCGCGGCGGAGGCGTTCGGACCGAACGGCCCTGTCGCCTTGACGCGCCGACCGGACGGGGGATACAGCCTTCCCCTCGCAGAAAATTCCGCAGTTCTTCTCACGTCCGGCATGGCGCCTGCTTGTGGAACGGGCAAGGCGTGCGAAGTGGCGCGGATGGGAGATGATTCCATCGTGCGCGTCACGTCCAGCAGCGGATGCGCGGAATACGCGAAAGTTGCGTTCAAGTGCCCAGTCGGTCCGGGCTGGAAGGTGCTGACCCGCACGGGCGAAGGACTTACGTCGCAGAATGCGTGGGCGCCGGTTGGCGAGGGAAAGACGGTCCCGTGGTATGTTCTTCTGAACGACGGCGTGAAAACGCATGGCTTCGGCGTGAAGGTGCGGCCGAAGGCCATGTGTTCATGGCGCGTTGGATCGGGGACTGTGGAGCTCCTTCTTGATCTCCGCGCCGGCGGACGGCCACTTGAACTCGGCAAACGCACACTTGAGGCGTGCGAGGTCGTGCGATGCGAGTCTACGCCTGGCGAGAGCGCGTATGCAATGGGGCGGCGGCTCTGCTCGCTGATGTGTCCGAATCCCCGCCTGCCAAAAGAGCCGATGATGGGCTTCAACGACTGGTATGCCGCCTACGGACGCAACACGGCGACGAATTTCCTTGCCGATGCGGCGTTTGTGGTGTCGCTTTGCAGGGGGTGCGCCGTTAAGCCGTATGTTGTGATGGACGATGGCTGGCAGAAGTTCTCGCCGCCCGAGATCGAGAGGCTTACGGGCCGATTCGAGTCTGGCTACGGTCCGTGGGAGGCGTCCTCCCGAGCTTTCGGCATGGACATGAAGACGTTCTGCGCCAAGATCGCCGCGTTGGGCGCAAAGCCGGGCCTGTGGTACCGGCCGCTCTGCATGGAGGGTAAGATGTGCGATCCGTCAGACCCGGCCGTGCTGGCGAGAATTGCGGCAGACCTCCGGCGGTTCAGGGACTGGGGCTTCAAGTTCGTCAAGATCGACTACCTCACATACGATTGGTGCGGGCACTTCAAGGGCTTTGACGCGGGCGGGCGGCTCATACGCGACGACCGCAAGTGGTTCGACACGAAGCATACGACCGCCGAGACAATCGTCAACCTCTATGGCACCATTCGCGACGCCGCCGGCGATGATATGGTGATATTGGGCTGCAATGCCGTTAACCATCTGTGCGCCGGGCTTTTCGAGGCTTCGCGCGTGGGGCCGGACACCAGCGGCAAGAACTGGGAGCAGACGAAACGCAACGGCGTCGGCGCGGTGGCGTTCAAGGGCATGGAGAACGGCACGTTCTTCGCCGCCGATCCCGACTGTGCCGGACTTGCCGCAGAAGGAGCCGTTCCATGGGAGAAGAACCGCCAGTGGATCGATCTCCTTTCCCGCAGCGGCATGCCGTTTTTCATTTCGTGGCGGCGAACGCTGGCAGATGCCGAGGTGCGCGAGACATTGTCAGCCGCCTTTCGCCGCGCTTCCAGTCCCGGCCGTACAGCCGAAGCGCTCGATTGGCTCGAGACGCCAGTTCCACGCCGATGGCTAACCGCCAGCGGCATTCGCGAATATGCTTGGTGATTTGTATTCTGAAAGGAAAGGTTGTTGACCATGAAAACCAAGAATCTCCTGATGGTGGCCTGTACGATGGTTGCCGTGCCGTCTCTGGCAATCATGCCGACTACAGACGAGCTGAAGTTGGCCGAGGAATGGTCGGCGCGCGTGTTTGACGGCGATGCCAAGGGCCTGCCGTTCACCTTCGAATACAACGGCAAGGATTTCCGCTCGGGCGGCTGGACCCGGACGAAGACGGACGCGGGCTACGTCTTCCGAGATCCTTCTGGAGCCGTCGAGGCGGTCGTCGAGCTGAGGAAGTACCCTGGGTTCCCGGCCCTCTCGTGGCTGCTTCGCTTCCGGAACGTCTCATCGGCCAAGTCGGGTGTGATCTCGAAGGTGCGTAACTTCGACTTCTTCGTCCCTGCGGTCTCCAAGCGCAAGCACCATCTCGTCCACCACGCCGCCGGCGCGATGCAGTCGCTCGACGACTACCAGCAGTTCACGACGCCCGTCACGCGCGAATGGTGGATAAGGCCCGGCAGCCACCGCCTGCACGTGGAGACGACCGGCGGTCGGTCGTGCGAGAGCGCCTGGCCGTATTTCAACGTCGAGACGCCGGATGCCGGACAGGGCATGATCGCCGCCATCGGCTGGGCCGGGCAGTGGCAGGCGGACTTCCTCGCGCAGGAGGACGGAAGGCTGCGGCTCACGGCCGGCATGAACGACAGCCGCTTCTACCTGAACCCAGGCGAGGCGGTGCGCGGGCCGCGCGCAGTCGTGCTCTTCTACAGGCGCGGCGACTGGATAGAAGGGCAGAACGTCTGGCGGCAGTGGTTCCTCCAGTGCAACGCGCCGCGGCTGAACGGGAAGGTGGTGCCGTACCAGACGATGTGTTCGTTCGCCGGCGCCGGGTTCGATAGCGACCGTTGGTCCGCAGCCTCGCACAAGGCATGCATCGACACCTTCGCCGCGCATGGTTTTCAGATCGACTACTGGTGGATTGATGCGGCGTGGTACGAATGGAAGAGCCAGTGGAACGAGAAGGGCGGGCCACCGCACTGGCGTTGGACCGGCAACTACGACGCAGACCCCGTCCGCTTCCCGAAGGGGCCGGGCGAGGCGTTCGACCACGCACGCGAGAAGCTGGGTGCGAAGGACGGCATACTCTGGTTCGAGCTCGAGCGCGTCGTGCCGTCGGCGCGTGTCTACCAGGAGCACCCCGAATACTTCTACGCGGGCAACACGGGTCGCGGCTTCTTCCTCAACCTGGGCGACCCCGATGCGTGGAAATGGGGCTTCGAGAAGGTTGACTCCGTCCTGAAGCGCGAGCGAACGGACTATTTCCGCCTTGACTTCAATTTTCCAAGCCTCAACTACTGGCGGCGGCACGATGCGCGCAACGGGGAGAAGAACCGGGCGGGAATCTCCGAGATGAAGCACGTCGAGGGCTTCTATCGGCTCTACGAGGCGGTCCTGGCGTCGAATCCGACGCGCCGCCGCATCGACAACTGTTCGCAGGGAGGCTGCCGCAACGACGTCGAGTCGCTCTCCTACTCCGCGCCGCTCTGGCGTACCGATACATCCGGCCCCGTGGACGAGCAGCAGATGCAGACGCAGGGGATTTCCCTTTGGGTTCCGCTGTACGGCGGAGGGCGCCCCAAGAGCACTGACTTGTATGAACTGCGCAGCCGCATGATGCCGTATCTCCACCTAGGGGTCAACACGGGCTCTGCGAACTGGGACAAGCTCAGGTCCCACTACGAGCTTTGGAAGAAGATCCGGCGGTATTACGTGAAGGACTTCTATCCATTGACGCGCTCCGATTGCGGAAGCGACCTTTGGTCCGCCTGGGAGTTTATCGATGCGGAGGACGGTTCTGGATTCATCCAGCTCTTCAGGCGCAAGGACGCCTCGCCGTCGTTTGTGGTGCGACCGCGCGGACTTGACGCCGCAAAGATGTATGTGTTCACGGACGTTGACACATCCGAAACTTGGACAATCCCCGGCGACGGATCATTCGAGATCCGCGCGGAGAGCCCGCTCACGGCGAAGGTGGTGCTGTTCAAGGAGGCAGGCACACGGAAGGTGGCGATCATCACCGATGCCATGCGTGAGTTCCTGGGCCGTCCGAAATGGGAACGCATGGGGCTTATGCTCGACCCGGAGTTCAGGGCGGCCGCGAAGAAGGCCGGGCCGCGCCCGAAGCCGTTCGAGCTGAAGGTCGGCGACGCGGCGGAAGTAGAGCTCCGTGCGCTGCCGGATGGCGGCGTTCGCGTCGTGAAGGCCAAGAACGGCGTCGCACAAATCGACAACCTGCTCGTCGGCACGCGCTATGCCTGGACGGCTCGTCGTGACGGCAAGGCCGTCGGGTCAGGCACCTTCGAGACGGAGTCCGGCGTGCCGCGAATCTGCAGGATCGACGGCGTCGGCAACGTGCGCGACGTCGGCGGCTATGCGACGCTTGACGGCAAACGCGTCAAGCAGGGGCTGCTCTACCGCTCCGCGGCGCTGAATCGCCAGGCGCACGGACGCAAGGACCAGCCCAAGTCGGAGTGGAGGGTCGGAGAGTCCCTGATGTCGGATGCGGCCGCAAAGGAAGCCCGCGAGACGTTCGGGATCAAGACCGAGCTCGACTTGCGCACGGACTGGGAGAGCTGGGGAATGACCGCGTCGCCGCTTGGCCCGTCTACGAGGTGGGTGAACGTGAGCTCGTCAAACTACGACGGGATGAAGTCCGAGAACGGGAAAGAGGCCTTCGCGAAGTGCTTCCGCGAGCTGAGCAACCCGGCGAATCTGCCCGCGCTGTTCCACTGCGCGGGAGGGGCCGACAGGACAGGCTCGCTCGCATGGCTCCTCGGCGGGATCCTCGGGGTTTCGAAGGAGGATCTCGACCGCGACTGGGAGCTTACGGTCTTCGACTACGACATGGTGAAGTTCAACCACTGGAACTACATAGGCGGGCTCGAGCGCTACCTCGACGAGGCGTTCCCCAAGATGTCCGTACAGAGGCAGTGCGAGGCGTACGCGAAGTCGTGCGGAATCTCCGACGACGAGATCGCCGCCTTCCGCGCGCTGATGCTTGAGTAGACGGTTAAAACAGGAGAGGATGACATGAAAAACTCTACGATCGTGTGTGCGGCGCTTGCCGCCCTATGCATGACGGCGGGTGCGGCCCCGGCAAAGTGGATTTCCGGCGACAGCGCCAAGCCGGAGAAGCCGGCGCCGATGCTCGTCAAGGAATTCAGTCTTGCGGCGAGGCCGGCGAAGGCTGTGTTCTCCGTGGCCGTCGCCGGGTGGTGCGAGGTTCGCGTGAACGGCGTTAAGGTCGGGCGCGACGTCCTTTCACCTGTCACGTGTCAGCCCGACAGGCGCACGTCGTCGCTAGACTTCGACGTGTCTGAGTTGCTGAAGGAGGGCGTGAACACGCTTGAAGTCCTGCTCGGCAACGGATGGCAGAACACGTTCACAAAGGAGGTCTGGGGCTTTGTGGATGCGCCGTGGATGAACGCTCCGATGATCTGCGGCGAACTGGTGGCCGACGGCTCCCGTCTCTTCGCCACGGATGGCTCCTGGCGCGCCTACGACTCGCCAATCGTCTTCAACGGGCTCCGCAACGGTGAGTGGTACGACGCACGGCGGGAGGGGTTGAGGCCGAACGAGCGTCCCGCGAAGGTGGAAAAGTACGTTCCCTGGGGCGTCGTGAGCGCGAACGACGCCGTCCCGTGCCGCGAGGGCGAGACCTTCGAGCCAAAGGAGGTGTTCAGGGCGTCGGACGGGAAGTCGCTTTACGACTTTGGAGCGAACATCGCCGGATGGTGCGAGATCGAGGTTGTCGGAGCGGCAGGCTCCAAGGTGACGCTCGACTACGACGAGTCCATCACGAGCAATCGGACGCTGCTCGGGCACATCAAGAGCCTGACGCAGGAGCGCGGCGAGACGCGCCCGGTGCAGCACGACGAATACACGCTCGCGGGGTGTCCCGGCGGCGAGCGGTGGCATCCGCGCTTCACGTACCACGGATTCCGCTACGTGGAGGCGACGCTCGTCGGCGATGTGCGCATCAAGTCCATCCGCGCCCGCTTCGTCCATTCGGATTTCGTCCGCGCCGGGACGCTCTCGACGTCCGACGCGACCTTCACAGCCCTGCAGGCGGCGACTGAGCGCAGCTACCTCTCCAACTTCGTCGGCATCCCGACGGACTGCCCCCACCGCGAGAAGAACGGCTGGACTGGCGATGCGCAGCTCGCCATGGAGACGGGACTCTGGAACTTCGACGCGAAGGAGAGCTACAGGCACTTCCTGCGGATGATGCTTGACGTTCAGCGCCCGAACGGCGCTGTCCCGTGCATCCTGCCGTGTACGCCTAAGTTCGGCTTTGCCTGGGGATCGGGGCCCGCATGGGACGCGATTCTCTTCGAGATTCCGTGGCAGATCTACCGCTTCCACGGTGACGACGCGCCGGCTCGTGAGGCTTACGCGGCGATGAAGCGGTACATCGCGTTCATTTCCGCGAAGGAGGGAGAGGACGGTCTCTACGAATACGGCCTCGGGGACTGGTGCGACTTCGAGCGGAAGATCAGTACGCCGACGCGGTTGACAGACAGTGCGTACGTGTATGAGTTCAACCGACGTGCCGCGTTCTGGGCGAGACGGTTCGGAGAGTTCGGCTATGCGGCGGAGCGGGAGGCCGCCGCCGGGAGAATCAAGGCGGCATTCAACAAAGCGTTCTACAAGGGCGAGGGTCTGTACGGCGACGGATGGTTCACGGCTCTTGCCGCGCCGCTCTATTTCAAGGGGCTCTGCGCGGACGGAGAGGAGAAGAAGGTCGCGCAAAGGCTTGTCGAGGCCGTGAGGTCGAAGGGACATCGCGCGCACTTCGGAATCCTAGGGGCGAAGTGGACGCCGCGCGTCTTGGCCGAGTACGGCTATGCGGACGACGCGTTCAGGATGTACGTGCAGCCCGAGGTTCCCGGCTGGACGCACTGGCTCCAGTTCGGCGACGGAACTCTCCGCGAGGATTGGAACGACCGGAATTCCCACAACCACATCATGTTCGGCGATCTCTCGGCCTGGGCCTACGAATACGCGGTTGGCATCGTTCCGGTCGAGCCGGGGTTCAGGAAGGTTGCGTTCAGGCCGCACTTCCTCGAGGGGGTCGAATCGTTCTCCGCAACGTACCGCACTCCCTACGGCGAGATACGCGCCGGATGGCGGCGTGTGAACGGAAAGCCGGTGTTCGATTGTTCCGTCCCGGACGGGGTGGAAGTCGTCAAATGAAGAAAGGACAATGGAGATGAACAAAATACTGTGTACCGTGGCGTGCGCTGTCGTGGCCGGTGCGGTCGATGCCGTGGCCGTAAGGAGCGGCGCGGCGGACGGCGACGTGTCGCTGCAGGGCCCGCTTGCGAAGACATTCGAGGCGATGTTCAAAAACCACGTCTTGGAGCAGGATCCCGTCTATCTCACGGAGTGCTTCAGGGAACGCACGGAGACGGGGCTTTGGCAGACCGAATTCTGGGGCAAGTACATGCATTCCGCCGCGCCGTTCTGGACGATGACGAAGAATCCCGTCCTCAAGGCACACCTTGACGCCGGCATCGCGAACCTGCTCCCGGCACAGCAGCCCGACGGCTATCTGGGGAACTACGCCCCTGCAAGGCGCAGCGCGAAGGGAACGTGGGACGTCTGGGGCATCAAGTACACGATGATGGGTCTGATGCACTACTACGACGCCACGGGACACAAGCCCTCCCTCGAAGCCTGCAGGAGGTTGTGCGACTACCTGATCGGCAGCGTCGGGCCGTCGTCGAAGAACAAGATCGGTGGTACCGGAAACTATTCGGGCATGCCGAGCTGCAGCGTGCTGGAACCCGTCGTGTGGCTCTACCGGCGCACGAACGAGAAGCGCTACCTCGACTTCGCCGCGTTTATCGTCGAGGAGATGACAGTGCGCAAGGACGGCCCGAGGCTACTGGACCTCGCGGGACGTCCGGTATCCGAACGTTCCCCGGCCCTGCGTCCCGATGCCCTCTGGCAGGATTTTATCAAGAGCCGCAGCAAGGCCTACGAGATGATGAGCTGCTACCAGGGACTTCTCGAATACTACGAGGTCACCGGGCGCAAGGATCTCCTTGGCGCGGCCGTGTTGTCCGCGTCGAGCATGATCCGCGACGAGATCAACCTCGCGGGCGGCGCGGCCATGCACGAGATCTGGTTCCACGGCGTTGACCACCAGCACGAACCGTACAGCCGCCTTCAGGAGACGTGCGTGACGATCACGTGGATGCGCCTCTGCGAGAAGCTTCTCGCCGTCACGGGCAACCCCGCCTACGCTGACCAGTTCGAGAAGACGTTCTACAACGCCTACCTCGCCGCGCTCAAACGCGACGGCTCGCTCTTCGCCGCCTACACCCCGCTCACGGGATACCGCTCGGAGGGCCACATCCACTGCCGGATGCACACGAACTGCTGCAACGCAAACGGCCCTCGCGGGTTCCTCTCGTTCCTCCGTTCGATTCTGCAGGCCAAGGGCGACGAGGTGTTCCTCAACTGGTACGTGTCGTCGCGCGCGGCGATAACGGTTCCCTCGCTCGGTGAGAAGGCCGTCTTCGAGATCCATACGCTGTACCCGCGCGACGGCAAGGTGGATATCCGCTTCCGTCTGCCCAGGCCGATGAAGTTCAAGTTCTCGGTGCGCATTCCCGGATGCACGGCTGGAAACAAGATGACGGTCAACGGCTGCAATGTTGAGGCGCGCTACCTCGAAGGTCCGCGATACACGATGCACGAACGTGTCTGGAAGCCGGGCGACGTCGTGACGCTCGACTTCGGGCTGCCGGTCAAGGCGCATGTGCGTAACGACCACGTGGCCTTCACACGTGGCCCCGTTCTCCTCGCCCGCGACTCCCGCTTCGGCGACGGCGACCTCTCGGCCGAAGTCCGCCGCGGCGTTTTCGACGCCAAGAAACTCCCCGCGTTCGAGCACGAGGGCGGGATTCTGCCAGACGAGATGCGCCTCGTCGTCTCCGCCGCGCTGCCCGTCGGCGGACATGACGAGAACACCGAGGGCCGGCGCCCTGTCCGCGTGCATTTTTGCGACTACGCCTCGGCCGGCAATCTGTGGCGACCCGACAACGCCTACCGCACCTTCTTGCCGTTAGATTTCGGCCCGGAGACCTACGCGAAGATTTCCGCTCCCGCCCCCGCGAAGCCCGCCCCCCGCATGGACCGCGCGAAGCTGAACATTGGGACGTACTGCCTCAAGCCGTACGCCCGCACGGAGGCGCACATCAAGGACATCGCCGATTGCGGAATAGACTTTGTGATCGAGAACCTCGACCGGAAGACGCTTGACCTCTGCGCGAAATACAAGGTGGGCGTCTTCCTCGGCGGCGTCGTCCCGTCGTGGTGGGGCGGCGGAAGCTACGAGCGCAACGGGCACATGCATGAACACAACCCGATCTGGAAGTATGAGGACGCCGCCAGGCGCTTCAAGGATCATCCGGCGGTGTGGGCCATCGACATCGGAGACGAGCCGTCTGCGCTCGACCTTCCCTACTACGGCGAGGTCGTGCGCAGCACGGCGGCCAACTTCCCCAGCCAGTTCCCGTACCTGAACCTCTTTCCGAACTACGCGCTGCCGGGCAAGGAGGGCGAAGATCTTTCCAAGACGCAGCTCGGTTGTAAAGACTACCGCACGCACATCGAGATCTACTGCCGGAACGTCCCGCTCGACTACATCTCGTACGACCACTATCCGTGGGGCTGGAAGAACAAGGTTCCCGCGATGTTCGAGAACCTCCGCATCGTTGCGGACGCCTGTACGGCCACGTGGCGTAGCCTCTGGATCGTGCTTCAGGCCAATACCTACGAGGAGGGGAAGAGACGCAACAGGGAGATGTCCGTTGACACGCTGCGATATCAGGCGAACGCGGCGCTCGCCTACGGCGCGGAGGTGCTGACCTGGGCCTGCTGGACGAAAGGTTGGTGGGACAACAACGCCATTGACACAAACGGCGTGAAGACGGCTACCTACGAAATGCTCAAGACAGTTAACGCCGAGATGCACAAGCTCTCGCCCGAATACATGAAGTACCGCCGCCTGAACACCGACCTTGTGGGCTTTGATGAGGCCTACGCGGCGAAGGTCGGACAGCCTCTGGTTTCGGAGTCCTCGGGTGTTGGTTTTTCGGGTGTCAAGGCGACTGACGGCGCGGCGCTTGCCGTCGGGCATTTCGCGTCGCGCGACGGCTCGGGTGGCTACGCTATGTTCATCGCGGCATGCGACGACCCAGAAGGTGCCGCGCCGAAGACGCACACGGTTACGTTCCGCCCGGGATCTGCGAAAGCCGTCGTCAAGGCGTTTGGCGGAAAAGGTCCCGTAAATGTAACGAAAGCCCAAGACGGAACGAGGACGGTATCGCTTCGGTCGTGCGACGGCGTACTCGTGGTGTCCGAATGAACTGGCAAACGGCATTGTTGGCTTGGGGCATGGTCGCGGTTTGTGGTGCCGCGACAATGGGGGATGCAGAATGGATCACCGGCGCGTCTGACGTGCCGGGCGAAGATGCCTATGCGGCGCATTTTGCGGATGCGCCTGCGCCGGTGCTGGCGCGCACGTTCACGCTTCCCCGGAAGGATGTGACGTGCGCCGTGTGGCGCATCACTTCGCCGGGTCTGTACGACGCTTCGGTGAACGGGAGGCGCGTCAACGCCGTCGCCCTGCCGGTCTGGACCGCGTTCGACCGGCGGGTTCTGGAAGATGAATATGACGTGACGGCGCTCGTGAAGAGCGGCGAGAATACGCTCACGCTTGAGCTGGGTAACGGTTGGTGGAATCCGCTCCCGATGAAGATGTGGGGACGGTTCAACCTTCGCAAGACGCTTCCGCACGGAAGGCCGATGGCGAAGGCCACGCTGGAGGTGGTGTATGCGGATGGCACGGCGGACTGCATCGTTACCGACGGCGCGTGGCGCGCGTCGGAAGGTCCGGTATTGCGCAACAATCTGTACCTCGGCGAGAAGCGCGACATGCGCCGGAAGGCGACGAAATGGACTGCGGCGCGGATCGCGAAGGATCCGCCAAAGGGGAAGGTGCTGCCACGCGGTGAAATGCCGCCCGTTGTCGTGTACGACCGCTGGAAGGCGAAGGGCGTAAATGCGCTGCCGGGCGGAAGGTGGGTCGTCGACATGGGCGTGAACTTCGCGGGGACGATCCGGGCGACGCTGAAGGGGACGCATGACGGCGACGTGGTGACGTTCCGCTACGGCGAGCTGAAGTACCCGGACGGCACGGTGAACGTGATGACCGGCGTATGCGGGCAGCAGAAGAATGCGGCGATCGATCCGCCTGGCGTCGCCGAGCAGAGGGACATGGTGATCTGCCCTGCGACGGAGAGCTTCGTCTACGAACCGCGCTTCACGTTCCACGGCTTCCGGTATGTCGAGGTGGCGGGTCTGCGCACGGCGCCGTCGCCGGAGGACTTCGAGGCGCTGGCGTGGAGTGCGGACGTGAAGGACTCGGCCTCGTTCGAATGCTCCGACGCAAAGATCAACCAACTGCGCGACGTGTGCCGCCGCACGTTCCGCTCAAACCTTCAGGGCGTCCAGTCCGACTGCCCCGCGCGCGAACGGTTCGGCTATGGCGGCGACCTCGCCGTCACGGCGGAGTCGTTCATCCTGAATTACGGCATGGCGGCGTTCTACCGCAAGGTCGTGCGTGACCGGTGCGATATGGAGGCGCTGCACGGCGTGTTCCCCAGCACGTCGCCGGCCGTGTTTCCGAATGGCGGCCTGAAGTCCCTGAAGGATGGAAAGTTCAGTATGGGCTGGGCCGTTGACGTGCCGATTGTCGTGGATCTTCTCCTGCGCTACTACGGCGACAGGGATATCGTCCACGAGGCGTATCCGTCCCTGCGCCGGTTCCTCGTCAACTGTGCCGAGGCGTTCGACGTGAACCATGTGCCGCCGTGCATCGGCGACCACGAGGCACTGGAGAAGGCCGATCAAGTGACGACGGCGCAGTGCCACTACCACCAGTTCCTGAAGCTGACGGCGAAGTTTGCACGGCTCCTAGGCGAGACGGCGGAGGCGGAGCGGTTCGAGAAGACGGCGAAGGAGCTGGAGGGTGTCTTCGCGGCGGCGGCGCGCTATGTGCCGGCCAAAGGGTTCGTTGGAAACGGCCGCCAGGGAGAGGAGTGCTTCGCCATCTACCACGGGATGCTGCCGTCCGACGATCTTGATGCCGCGTACGGACTTCTGCGCGACAATGTGAAGGCACATGACCATGCGCTCTCCACCGGTATCTTCTCCACCCAGTATCTTCTGGAGATCCTTACAGCGCGCGGGGATGCGGAGATTGCAGGCAAGGTGCTTACCCACAGGGGCTTCCCCGGTTGGTACAACATGCTCGACAACGGCGCAACGACGCTTTGGGAGACATGGGCGCAGTCGGACAACATCTATTCGCAGAGCCATCCCATGTTCGGCTCGTGCGCGGCGTGGCTGATGCGCGGCATCCTCGGCATAAAGGTCGCCGAGGACGCGGTCGGTTGCGACAAGGTGCGCATTGAACCCCATGCAGTCGCCGGGCTCACATGGGCGAAGGGCCATCTCGACACGCCCAAGGGACGCATCTCCGTCTCCTGGCGTCTGGAAGACGGTCTGCTCAAGGTGGAGAAGTCGATTCCGCCCGACATCGTCGAACTTCGCGACAATCCTCGGCTTTGATTGGCTTGGTGGAGAAGCGAACCTCGGGCGCTTGAAGATGCGACGGGGAAAGTGATATAATTGGCGGCATGAAGATTCTTGTGATAAGCGGGTCTCCGCGCGGGATATCCTCGGCGGCGGGCCACGAGAACGCGTTCGTGAACATTCCGCGTCCAGGCGGCGCCGTCGAGCCCGTGCCGGTGGATTCGTGCAGCGAACGGCTTGCCGACGCCTTCATCGAAGGCGCGGCGGAGTCCGGCCACGACTGCGTAAAGCGGACCCTGCACGATTTGCGCCACATCGAACCGTGCCGGGCGTGCTACGGCTGCATCCCCGCCGGCAAGTGCGTGGTGCAGGACGACATGCAGCAGCTGTACGCCGACTTCGACGAGGCCGAGGCGGTCCTGTTCGTCTCGCCGATCTACTACGCCACGCTCCCGGCGCAGCTGCTGGCCGTGGTGAACCGCCTGTACCCTTACTGGATCGACGGCATCCGCTATCCGAAACTGAAGGGCGCGGGCGTGATCGGCGTCTGCGCCGACCTCGGGCAGTCCTGGGAAATCTTCGACCGCACCTGGCGTAGCATCTTCCACGAAGTCGGCTGGCCGGAGAAGGGCATCGTCCACGCCCCGCGATTCATGGACCACGCGAGCAGCTACCTTCGCATGGCCCGCGAGTTCGGCCGCGGGTTCTGACGCGCCTTTTGGTGTAATGTGCATATGTCGAACTCAGATTGTATACGACGCCCGAC
Source organism: Kiritimatiellia bacterium (assembly GCA_017405115.1). Next base: position 226 of record JAFRBA010000159.1, on the reverse strand, counting down.
GACTGGAGCAAAGTATTGACGGAAAATTTTACGCCATGGATGACGCTGCTGGTGTCGGCAGGGGCGCTGCTTGTGCTGGTCATGCTGGCGTCTGGCATTGTTGCCTTCGCGCCTAAGTTTGTATTTGAACCGTTTCGCCGCCTTGCGGACTATGTTGCCCGCTGTCCGTTCAAAGCCATAGTTGCTGCGGCTCTCCTGATGCTCGGCCCCGTCCGAGACGCAGTGA